>JAYPYM010000419.1:0-1656 GCA_038135915.1 Gammaproteobacteria bacterium | reverse complement strand
ATTTTTTTTTATATACTAAATTTTAAAAATCTTCCAAATGTTATTTATTGAACATCGGGGGCTCAAATTGGTGGGTTTTTCAACTGTCATAATGTTTGTTGCAGAGATGGTTGTGACCTAAAACGCGACTGGGTTTAGCAGAGGAAACCTTATCGTACAAGAGGCGATGAGAGCAATTTATAATGCCAATCCTTGTTCTTTAGTTTTTGGCACAGATCTACCCTCTACCCGTGCCCCCATCCCATATGATGATAGCGACTATTTAAGGTTATTTGATTATTTTGATGATGCAGAGATAGTAAATATTACATTGAAAAACGCATGCAAACTATATCGTCTAAAGGTTCCAGAGTTGTGTGCTGCGAAAGATAACTAATATAGATTTGACTAGGCACTGCCTATTAGAAGGGTAGGTCGTGATAAACCTACCCTTTTTGTTGGGAAAACTAAACTTTTCGATCGCGAAGGCATTGCCGATATCCAGCTTCATTAAACCAGATAAAAGTATTGCTTGAGCGGCAGTATTTGCGTACACCATTTTTCCAGGTTGCATCATTAACAAAAGTGGTTCCAGCTTCTTTAAAGCAATTCCAGTAGGTGTTGTAATCTTCAAACCGACCACCGAAAGGCCCACCTGGGTACCAAGCATTGTCGCAATGGTGTTTTACATCTTTTAACCATCTCGCACTATCAAAGTTTACTTTTCGTTCTCGGAGACATTGTTGATAACCAGTTTTATTCACACCGTTACTAGCTTTACAGTAATTCTTTACCCCGTTCTGCCAACCAGTATCATTAGAAAATTCAAACCCTCGCTCTCTATAACAGGTCCAATAAGGGTTATAGTTTGCATATTTACTGGTAATGTACCAGGAATTTTCGCAATGACGTGCCACCTCGCTCGGCCACCAATCAGGGTCAGGGTTTACACCTCGATCTGTTAAGCAGCGCTTGTACTCATTGTAGGATTGTCCGGGGCTACCGACGATGCCTGCATGCTTGCGGCACCAATCTCTAACACCTGGTACCCAGTACTTTTTCCATAGGGCTTTCATGACAATATCGTTATTTTCTTCAATACAACTAAATAGTGGTTGTGGATTGGAGGGGTGATACTCTGACTGGCTACGGCAGGAATTTGTTAATAGCCCTTGTTCACCAATATAAATAAGGTATTCTTCTGAGGTAATGGTTCTGTTAGCGACAGAAGCTTGTTGACTGATCACTTCTCTACAGGAACTGTCACAACTTTGTATATCTTCTTCTGCAGTTTGAAGTGATGCTGAATTAACAATATACCCAGTGTATGGATGTCTTTCTTCTAGGTTAATACCCAATGACTGCGCAGCGCTTTTAATGGGCTCAATGTGTTTGCAAACGCTGAATAAAGAAGAGGATCCATCTGAGTGGTTTAGCACTACAGTTGCTAATGCCTGGCCTACCAGCCCCGGGCTACCCTGAAAACCAGATTCCAATGCGGTTAAATCAGTTGGCTCGCCCGTATAATCATATAGCGTTTGCTTGACAAAATGGGAGGGTGTTTCACGACCTAGCATGCTAACTTGGTCAGTGGCGCAAGACTCCTGCAAAGGAACTTCTACATCAGGGTTATGTTTTGAATCTAAGGTAAACAAAGCAATATTTGTCCCATTACCT
>JAYPYM010000418.1:0-1702 GCA_038135915.1 Gammaproteobacteria bacterium | reverse complement strand
GCCCTTTATTATCCCAATGGAATTATTTGAAGAGTGTATTTGCTAAGAAAAAAATACCAAGGCCTTACGGCCTTGGTAAGCAATATGCTTTATAGCTCCACTAATGTAAAAGACTACCTTCAATTAATTCTCGTACATACTCTGCTAGTTGCTCGGGCGATTTATCTGTAAACGCATCTGGCTCAATCTCCGGTAATACTTTCACTCTTATACTATGTTTACCATGAAAGCTTAAACTGTGCTTTGGTAAGGCATTTTTAGTACCATCTATCATGATGGGTAAAATTGGAACCCTTAGCTTCTTAGCCAAAAGAAAGGCTCCCACCTTAAAAGGCCTGAGCTCGCCCGTTTTTGAACGAGTACCTTCTGGGAAAAAGTATACAGAACTACCTTGCCTAACATGTCCAGCGGCTTGTTTAAACATATCTTCAGAACTTTGCCTATCACCGCGCTGCAAACCAATATATTTATTCAGATACATATTCCAGCCTATAAAAGGGATTTTAAATATTTCAATCTTAGACACCCACTTAAATGGAAAAAACAAGCCATAAATAACGAGTATATCCAATAATGACTGGTGGTTTGAAACAATAATATAGGGCTTCTTCTGGATATTTTGCCTACCTTCGAAACACACTCGCCAAGCAGGCATTAACCATACATAAAGGTAAGCCCAACAGGATGTAAAGTAGTGCAAAAAAACCAACCTGCGGTCAAAAAAGTAAGTGACCAACCAAATGAACAAAGCTACGAAAAATAGCGTAACACAGGAGCCAACGATAAAGAGTATGTATATCAACGCAATTAACTGATTGAACATAGTCAAATTACAGGTTTCTAACCGGGTATCTTAACTCTAGAATTATACATTTTTCCACCATGAAATACCCGCTATACCCTGACCATAATAAGACCAAACTTGTTCAAGGTCACTAAGCGATAAACCACCTAATGCGTACACCGGAGAACTAGAAACCTGTGTCCAGGAACCAAAATCCTTCCATCCGATTGGGCTAGCTGTAGGGTGACTGCTGGTACAATTTACAGGCGACAGAAAAATATAGTCTAACTGTAGCGCATTTGCGCACTCGATCTCATGCAAAGAGTGGCATGATGCACCAATAAAAAGGTGGGGAAAGGCTTCACGGTACTGTTGCCATGTTAAGTGATCACCCTTTGTTGTCGAAGATACGAGCTCATTAGCGGTGAGGTGTAGTCCCCAACTAACATGTTGAAAGCTATCCATCAATATACCAAGCTGTTCCAAAGACCAATTGGCAGCAATATCTAAAAAAATCGTCTTTGGAAAGTTTTTATGGCCTGTATTGGTACCTGTTAGTCTACTCATTACCGAGTTTCGGTAGGACTCAGCGTTCAACCCAGCTTGACGCAACCTTAACCCGACACTTTCGGTTCTACAAAGAGACTCAATTTGTTTATCTGAAATACGCTCTGATACATTCAATATTGCAATTTTCGTTGGTAATGCCAAAGCTTTCAAAATTGCAACATTTGCTGGTGGAAGGTCTAACTGGAAAAGATCCTCAAAAGTACACCAACGAAGTGGTTGGCTTTCTAAGCTTTGAGGTACACCAGACCATTTTGTAATTAACCAAACGGATAATAAAACTTTCTTGCCCGGATATTGGTAGGGTATTTCAATTAGCGGCCTCGCAGTCAAGACTTCTAAGCCTAATTC
>JAYPYM010000417.1:0-1715 GCA_038135915.1 Gammaproteobacteria bacterium | reverse complement strand
ATAGTAGCTGAGCAAGCCTATAAAGAATGTCTTTATCAGGTATGGAATTTTATTTTTTTGTAATGTTTTGTATTGAGTCAGCTTTTCAATCCCACTTGCATTTAGTTTCTAGCCCATTATCATTGCGATATTAGTTTAAACAGATCTCAGCCCTCGGCCTAAGGCAGTCAACCTTCAAAAAAATAGGATTAAGAAGCCGATATGAACAACACTCAGTTAAGAAGAAAAACACACTTATTATTAATTTTAGATGGGTGGGGCCATAGCACCACTGCAGAAAACAACGCCATAGCCCAGGGTAATACACCTACCTGGGACCGACTGTTAAACACTTACCCAAACAGCTTAATATCAGGTTCTGGCACTGATGTTGGTTTGCCTGATGGGCAAATGGGCAACTCGGAGGTGGGTCACGTCAACATGGGCGCGGGCAGAGTGGTCTACCAGGATTACACGAGAATCAACAAAAGCATTGAAGAAGACAAACTCCGAAGTAACACAACCTTGTCGACTGCTATAAAAAATGTCGCAAACATGAATAAACCTTTACATATCATGGGGTTGCTCTCGCCCGGTGGTGTTCACAGCCATGAAAATCACCTATATGCAATTTTAGACCTGGCTGCCCATTTGCACGCACAAAAAGTATATTTACACCTTTTTCTCGATGGCAGGGACACACCGCCTAAATCTGCCCATCAGAGCCTAACGCGCTTGGACACAAAACTGAAATCGCTAACAGCTAAAGGCATCGACGCAAGGGTCCTTACCATTTGCGGTCGATACTACGCTATGGACAGAGATCAGCGGTGGGACCGAGTCCAGCTAGCTTATGAAGCTATCACACAACAAAAAGCTGATTACCGATATGATACAGCTGAAGACGCACTCAATGCTGCGTATGAGAGAGGAGAATCGGATGAGTTTGTGCAGCCCACGTTGGTTGGCACATCAACTGACACCCAGCAACCGATCAATCATGGAGACGCTCTCATTTTTTTCAATTTTAGGTCAGACCGAGCCAGGCAAATCACCGAAGCCTTCACCTCGACAGATTTTACCGGCTTCGATCGCTCAATAAAGCCAGAATTATCTCATTTTGTAATGATGACAAAGTATGCTGATTATTTGCAAGGTGAATGTGCATTTCCCGTTACGCCACTGAACAATACCCTGCCTGAAGTACTGGCAGAACAAGAAATGACTCAGCTTAGAATCGCTGAAACAGAAAAATATGCTCATGTCACTTTCTTTTTCAATGGCGGGAAAGAAGCACAAGTCTCAGGTGAAGACAGGTTACTCATACCCTCCCCAAATGTAAAAACTTATGATCTCCAACCTGAGATGAGTCTGCCTGAAGTCACAGAAAAATTATGCGCGGCCATTAAGTCCGGGAAATATGATATGATTGTATGTAATTTTGCGAATGGAGACATGGTCGGCCATACCGGCAACTTTGAAGCTGCTTTACAAGCAGCCCATGCCGTAGACAGGGCGCTTAGAGAAGTAGAGCAAGCAGTTCTGGAAAGCAATAGTGAGTGCTTAATCACAGCAGATCACGGCAACATTGAGCAAATGATGAACAAAGAGGGCTCTCAACCTCATACTGCCCACACTTGCAACCCAGTGCCCTTGATTTATCTAGGACAAGCAGCCAATATCAAACCTAATGGAAAATTATCCGACTTAGCGCCTACACTCTTGTCGCTAATGAA
>JAYPYM010000416.1:0-1777 GCA_038135915.1 Gammaproteobacteria bacterium | reverse complement strand
TCCTAACACTGTCTCAAGGAGCAGCTGGTCTTCTTAATATTCAAATTAATGATAAAGACTCAGTGGAAAGCAAATCTATCATACACAATAAAATGATCACCGCTTCGACGAGAGAAGAGGATGAGTCACAAGAAGTCACTAAAATATTACCCATTAATCTTGAGGAATCACTCATTAATGCAGGCGCTGATTTTATCGGGCAGCAAAAATGGACTGAAAACTTTATTGTCGATCTACCGATTATTTCCGCACAAAATCCGATTTCGGCACAGGATGCATGTTTCAAATTTGTAGATCTATTACAATCTACCTAAAGTAGGTTTTTAATCTGCTGTGGCCTAATCATCTGCATTGTTAACAAAAATACTTTTATAGGCCAAATACAAAGAGATACCAATAAAAGGGGCACTGAAACTCATCGCAAAAATTAGTCTGATCCAAATCCCAGCATCACGGTAAAGGCTCCTCAACCAAGGTAATACCTCCTGAGGTGCATTAAAAACAGGAACCTCAATCTGAATAGCGTAAATGACCAAAGGCACATACCCAATCGCAATGGGCAATAATAAAATAATAGAATACAAAGTTAGGGAGCCCATGTTTTTCATCACACCCTTTAGACTTAGCATCATAGCGTCCCATGGCTCGATCGCATGCACAATAACTAAGACAGGTGAAAAAACAAGCATACTTAAAGCGATAAAGTATCCGGTAATTAATGCCAGGGAAAAAACAGCGAAAAGTAATAGGTAGTAAAACAAATCTGCATTCACTTCAAAGCCTATAATGATATTCAAGGCAATATACGAAACAAGGGTTAACAGTAGCGAGCAAATCAATACAACAGCACTCATGCCAATGTTTAAAGCGCCAAGTAAAAACATTTCTTTCTTATAGGAGTCAAATAGATGCTTTAAATTCAGAAAAAGTTTTGGTTCAGTTTCGCAAGCCTGATAAAGAACGGCTAGAAAGGTCGGTAAAAGGATCGGGAATATAAAATTAAAACCAGGCAAACAACATAAAGGTGCAGCTAATAAGCCATAGCAAAAAGAAAAAATCAGCCATTTACTTGGCGACTTCGCCAGCCAAGCTAAACTGCCGGAGCACCAGTGAAAGCCATCTGAAATAGGCGCTTTACGGCTTGTTATCAGCTGCCCATGGTGCACGTTAATGCTTCCTTTTCACTCATTGTTGAAAAGCCCATGCGAAATTTAATGCCTTCTTTCTTGAATCAGATTCAATATATTCATTAAAGCGCCTCTTAACCTTAAAATCTAGATGTTCCTAGTTAAGCATTTGGCTTTTGCGAAGGTAAAAAGTATGAAAGTGTACATACAGCAATCTCTCTCATTAAAGGGATATTCTTTAACGGAACATTGTTATCATTCAGCGTAAAAGCTAGCACTAGAAAATCCTCCCAATCAGGCCCCTGTTTCTTGGTATTTTTCAAGGCCCAAAACGCCAAATGGACGAATCTCTGAAACCATTTTAAACGTTCAGGTTCGATTAAGGCTTCAACAATGTCATCCACAACCTCATGGTCATCTAATATAGACTGACTATTCGTTTCCAGCTTGACCAATAGACTATCCATATAGGCATCTGTTATCTCGCCATACTCAAACCACCCCATAGTGAACCCTTTACTGGTCAACCAACGCTTACTTTTCGACAATGAGAGTTTACGAAACTGGGGCTCTAAGACTCGTGGTGACATTTTTAATAAATTAACAAAGCAATCTAGATTTAAATTCAACTGTGGATTTGTATCTACAAG
>JAYPYM010000415.1:0-1834 GCA_038135915.1 Gammaproteobacteria bacterium | reverse complement strand
ACCGGCCACTTTCTGAACAGAATTTTGCAGTTTATGGACCCCGATTAGCTAGGATATTAACTTTAATATCGGTCCCTTTCATGGGCGTCCTAATACGAGAAGGTGAGTTATCTTCTGTGGAAGAAGCTGTCAGTATCTATAGCAAACTTAGGAGCGAGAATATAAGCTTTAACCATGCAGATTTTGCTCACAGTTTGGATATATATTCAGCATCACTATCAAGAAATGGCAACAAACAGCAAGCCCTCGATATCAGTATTGAGGCTGTAAAAATCTACCGAAAACTTGCCCACGACAACCACGCCACACATGGCCCTAGTTTAGCGAGAAGCCTTGCCAACTTATCGGATCGATTTTCTGAAAATAACCAGTCAGAAGAGGCATTATTATCGATAAAAGAGTCAGTGGAGGTTCTTGAGCCCTTTTCAAAGGATAATTCGAACGCCTATGGACATGTCTTAACGGCTAGTTACGCTGTTTTGTCAGAACGGTTATCGAAGCTCGCTGACAAGTATAGAGGCACAGGTGATCGAAAAAACGAAATAAAAGCCATGAATGAAATGGTTGAGCTGTATCAAACTCTTGCCAAAAGGGATATGGCAGCTTATGGGCCGCGCTTAGGCAAATCGCTCATCGATCAAGCACTTCGCCTAAGCAAATACGGTGACTCAGAAGGGCTTTGGAAAGCGCATGATAAACTTGCTTCTCTTGTGTGCAATACTGAATTTTCTAAGTTACCTGAATACCCAGGGATCGCAATGGACGTAAAAAAAATGATGGATAAAGTTTTTCTGGACATCATCGAGAGCTGATGAAGATTAGGGGTCAAAAAACCTACTTGGACTCGTCTATATATGTGTTGTTCGACGACAAACCCGCTTTTTTCTTATGGCAACTATATTGGCGCAGTGCACTCATCTCGCTCTTAGTTTGCTTTATCGGCCTTGCATTGGGTTCAAACCCGCTCGCCACATACGGCGGCTTAACGGAGCCTATTCTTGCATCCACGATATATATCGCGAATATCATCCTACCGAATGGTATTTTTCAGTTAATCGAATGGAAACGACGATCAGTACATCAATTCGTTTGGAAACAATTTGGGAAGCTTCTCTGTATCGGACTCTTTTTTATATTCCCTATCAGAATAATATGTCTCTTTGTGTTTGGTCCAAGCATATTCACTGAAGAGAACCTGACATATGTGGCCTTGTTTTGCATTGCCTATCCCTTGTTGGTTTCATTATGTTGGTCTTACGTTGCATTATCTCTGACCATTAAACATTCATTTAAAATTGCTGAAGAGAAGCACTCAAAAGCTTTGGAGGAAGAAATACCTAAAGCCGACTATTACTTCGACTACTTTGAAGTATTGGACACAAGCAAACTGGTATTTTTCAACGAACAACATCAGCGCCGCACGCTTAACTTTCTCAGTAAGCAAATCAAAAAGGCGACGCTTTATCAAGCATATATTCCATGCTACTACAAACTAAAATGCGAACCACTAGACTATTACTATTATAGGCATTTACTTGTTGCACCATTTGATACCCGTCAGCACCTTCAATGGTTGAAAGCTAACATTCAGGCTAAAAGTTATCGGCCTTGGTACTATGAGTTATTGCAACAAGTAACCGATGGCAAGACACCTGACCATGAGTTGATCAGACTGGCGGAACAATACAAAAATCTACTCAAACAGATGCCTGTATTTAGAGTGCCTCTCAGACGCGTGAAGGACTGTGAAGTCGCTGTATTTAACCCTTTAGTAAAACTTGTTTGTCATGATTTACTAAAAAGCAAGGGGTCCAAAGTGGCTGCAGAATATACC
>JAYPYM010000414.1:0-1836 GCA_038135915.1 Gammaproteobacteria bacterium | reverse complement strand
ACCAATGCTTTTAAATTTATCAAGGACTAATGTAGTTTAATTTAAAAGCCAGTCGCTGGATAGAGCCTCTATTCAAAAGCTAGGCTCTTTAATTAGATCCTGATATCCACTTTGGTAATCTGGGAATTTAAATTTGTAACCAGTATTCAATATCCTTTTGTTGGAGCAGCGTTTATTTTGTGTTGCCTTTTCAACAGTCATCGGCTCAGGTGTTTTTGCCCCAATCTTGTCAGCAAGCCAAGCGCAGACCTCCCACTCTGAAACAGGATTGGAATCTACACCAAGATAACAGGCTTCAAGTAGGTGCTGGTTAAGATCTAGGTGTATTAAGTGGGCCAAGATTCCGGCACAATCGTCACGGTGAATACGGTTGGTATATTTTGGTGGAATCTGTTGCAGCGCGACACTCCCAGACAAAACTTTCTTGATAAGATAGGTTCTGCCTGGACCATAAATACCAGCAAAACGAACCACAGTTGAGGGAACGCTTTGCTGTAACAACCAGCGCTCAGCTTCCAATAGAATCTCACCTGAAAAACTTTTTGCTGGTGTAGGACTTTCTTCATCTACCCAAGAACCATCCTCTTGGCCATAGACGCTAGTACTGGATACAAAAAAAACACGTCTGAGCATACTTGGATTTAAGGCTACGATAATATTTTTTAATCCTTCATAGTAAGTCTCCCGGTATGCAGACTCAACTCGTTGATCGGGTGTTGCCGTGTATATTAAATACTCCACTTCTGGGAGACACATTAGCGATGCAGGATTTGAAAGATCAGCTTGAATCCATTGGATATGACTTGAATTATTTACAGACTCTACATTTCTTCGTAAACCATAAACCTTGAAATCACTGGTAACATCAGCCATGCAAGTACCAATATCACCACACCCAGCTATTAGAACTCTAGTCATAGACGTATTCACCATAGTTTCGCAAGATACTCCGCAGATATTAACAATTCAACAGTGACGATTTTCATCCCGCGCAAGCAAGATGTCATAGCAAAAAAGATTAAAGGGCTAATACAGCTTTTCTTTTTCGCTCAGGAAATTTTTCAATAGCATACCTTAGCATCGTACGTGGCATTTGATGGACATGTTTGTTGATGAACTTTTCAAGCCGTCGAAAGTCTTTCTTACCACACTCTCTTAAAACCCAGCCAACTGCCTTATGGATCAAATCATGCTCATCAGGTATGAGCGCCTCAGCCAATCGATAGCTATCGTCTAAGTCATTTAAATGAATAAACCAAAAAGTTGAAACGATGCTGATTCGTCTAGTCCATAAGTCTCTTGATCTTGCCCACTTATATAAAACATCTCTATTCCTATCTTCCAGGTGAGCACCGACGATTTTATGACAGCTAGTATCTACTAAGTCCCAGCTATTAATGTATTTAAATCGTTTGATATAATAACGATAGATTTCATCCCTTTCTTTTAGATTTGATGTCTTCTGGTATCGTTCAACCAAAATTACCAAGGCACATAACCGAACTTCATGAAACTCAGAAGAAATAATTGCATCTAACTGTTCAAGTGAGAGATGACTATACTTTTTTGCAATCAAGCGAACTTTCGGCACCCTGACACCAAGGAATCTATCACCTTCTCCATACTCACCCTTTGCAGTTTTAAAAAATGTCTGACTATGTTCTGCAATTTCCCGATCTGCAATAGATTTTAGATCATCTAAAATTGTCATCCATCAAGGCCCCTCTATTTTCTCGTGCGGCTTAGCTGTTTCGAGACAGCATTCAATCCCAGGAGGCATACTTGGAAAAGACTGCTTAAACAATGCGGCAACACTCTGAAACAACAGGGTAGATG
>JAYPYM010000413.1:0-1899 GCA_038135915.1 Gammaproteobacteria bacterium | reverse complement strand
AGTCTAAGTCGTTGAAATTATACTTGAATAGTTATAATTGCGCTAAGTTTCGCACGCCTGAAGAGGTCCAACAACAAATTTTAGCGGACTTAAGCTCACGTTTAAAAGCAGATGTGACTTTTGAGATATTAGATCTACAGCAAGGGTTACTAACAGGTATTACAGCTGACGTTAGTATGCAAAGAGCTCAGCCAGAAAAAACTCATTCATTCGAAGGCAAATCATTGGATGTGTTAAACGTTTCTTGTGACCAATATGAACGAGATCCTGGCTTGCTTCGCCTGATAAAAGACAGTAACGGACCTGTCTCAGAGACTTGGTGGACGCATGCATTTAAATCTAATTGTCCAGTGACTGGCCAACCAGATTGGGCTAGTGTATTGATTCGATATTCAGGTAATGCGATAGACTCTGAAAGCTTGCTCCGTTACTTGGTTTCATATCGAAACGAGGCTGAATTCCACGAACACTGTGTGGAAAATATTTTTATGGATATCTGGGATAGGCTAAAGCCGGAAAAGCTAAGTGTTTTTGCACGGTTTTTGAGAAGAGGTGGTATAGATATCAACCCTTTTCGAAGTAACCATGAATCTAAACCAGACACTAGTATTTATTTATTTCGACAATGATCACTCATTCATATCGGAACTGACCATGCGTGGCTTACAAACAGATGTCTCAATGAAGGAAGTAAACTTTAGCACCTTAAAGTTTTTAATCCCTTATTTTACGGAATTTAGAAAGCTCATAGTTGTTTCTATGCTATGCCTTGTCGGGGCAAAGGTAGCAAGCGTTACTTTACCCTTTATTTTGAAGCATATCGTAGATCAGTTGGATAGTGGCGATATTAATAACAATTTAATTGTGTTGCCACTTGGGTTGCTTGTTGCTTACGCTGTTGTGAGGTTCTCTAGTGTTTTGTTTGGTGAACTACGGGATACGCTTTTCGGGAGAGTCACCGAGCGAGCTATGCGCAGAGTCGGCTTACGTGTTTTTAAGCATCTACACCGATTAGATTTAGCTTTTCATTTAAACCGGCGGACCGGTGGTCTTTCTAGAGATATAGAAAGAGGTACAACTGCAATCAGCTTTTTGATGAGGTTTATGGTATTTAATATTCTGCCAACATTGCTGGAAATTGGTATGGTATTGGTTTTGTTAGGTTGGAATTATCATATTGGATTTTCATTGCTTGTATTGATTGCCGTAGTTACTTATATAGCGTTTTCAGTGGTTACCACTGAGTGGCGTACAGGCTTTGTCAGGTCGATGAATCAATCAGAGTCAGACACAAGCACTAGAGCGGTAGACAGTTTATTAAATTATGAAACAGTAAAGTATTTTACCAATGAAGAATATGAAGCCAATCGTTACGATGAAGATTTAGCGAAGTGGGAGCAGGCTCGTAGGAAAAATAGGTTGTCGTTGTTTGCATTAAATGGAGGGCAGGCTTTTATTATTTCCGCTTCGATGGGTGGCGCTATGATCATGGCGGCGAAGGGAGTGGTTGATAATGAAATGACGCTAGGAGACTTTGTATTGATCAATGCTTTCATGATGCAGATATTTATTCCGCTGAACTTTTTAGGCTTTGTTTATAGAGAAATGAAAGGGGCGCTAGTCAATATTGAGAAGATGTTTGGGTTATTGGATGAAGCGCCAGCAGTTGAAGATGTTCCCAGTTCAACGCAGCTAGAGGTAAAGAAAGGTGAGATAGAGTTTAAAGATGTTGAGTTTTTCTACCATAAAGACCGAACAATTGTAAGTAATCTAAGCTTTAAGGTTTTGCCAAAGCAAAGAGTTGCTGTGGTTGGCAGTAGTGGTGCTGGAAAATCCACTTTGTTTAAGTTGCTTTTTCGGTTCTATGATGTATGTAAAGGGGAAATACTGATCGATGGT
>JAYPYM010000412.1:0-1960 GCA_038135915.1 Gammaproteobacteria bacterium | reverse complement strand
GCCATAATCGTATTGTTTTATTAGCCGGCAAAGCAAGAGACCAAAAAACCATTGACGCAATTGTTAAAATAGCTTCATCCATTCCACAGGTACGACAAATTCAAAATGAAATAGAAATTGGCAGACAGCCAACATTTGCCAATACCTTACATGACCTATGGCTGACCACCAAAATAAAATCAAAATTCATTTTTACAGCGGCATTCCCATCTCAAAGAGTCAAAGTATCTACCGCACAAGGCACTGTGTTTTTAATGGGCCTTGTTAACAAACAAGAAGCTCAGCAGGCTATTTGGATAGCTAAACAGGCTAGAGGCACTAGAAAAATTATAACGATTTTTGAATATACTACAGACATCGCTTCAGAAAATAGCACTTTGAGAACAGCTAGAGATTAAATAACTACTTTACAACTTTCAAGGAAGGCTTATTACTTTTGCTTGGCGGCAATGGATCTGTTGGCGGAGGCTGAAGGTCTCCATCTCGTTCAAAGAAAACACCCTTCCCGTTCTCTTTAGCATATATCGCAAGCAATGCATGTATGGGAAACTCAATATTCATAGCAACGCCTCCAAACCTTGCTGAAAACCTAATATGATCATTAGATATATCAAGCCCTCTCACAGCTGTTGAAGAGACATTAAGAATGATTCTTCCTTCTCTAACATACTTTCTAGGTACTTCTGCGCCATCAGCATCAGCATCTACCAGGACATAAGGCGTTAGTTTATTATCCTCAATCCAGTCATATAAGGCTCGAGCAAAGTAAGGTCGTGTCGATATTAACTTATCCAAACTAAAAGGCCCTTATTTTCAATAAAGACAAGGAGCTGTGACTCTATCTATATGCGAAGCTTTCAAAACTGATAAAAACAGGCTAGCAGTCAAAGATTGGTGCTATCTCTTTTTCATAGCTTGAAAGGCTCTCTCTAAATGCAGGTCTATCAAATAGATTTTTTGCATAGTTAATCAAAGGCTTAGCTTGTTTATTTGAAGATATATCGATCCCAAAAAGTGTCAATCTCCAAAGTATTGGTGCTATACAGCAGTCTACTAAAGAAAACTCTTCGCTCATAAAAAAAGCTTTTTCTTCAAAGATCGGAGCTATTCCTATAATACTATCCTGCAAACACTTCCTTGCCTCAGCTTTTTGACCCTCTTCCGCTTCCTCATCCAAGAGTGTATCAACATACCCGCACCAATCTCTTTCCACTCTACTAATCCAGAGCCTACTTTGAGCCCTTGCCACAGGATAAACTGGGAGCAATGGGGGATGCGGAAACCGCTCGTCTAAGTACTCCATCATTACCATCTGGTGGTATAAGACCAAATCCCGATCCACCAAAGTTGGCATTTCATTGTAAGGGTTTATATCGCTAACTTCTACAGGCGGATTTTTGGGATCGACTTGGATTACATCGACTGCCACACCTTTTTCAGCCAGAACGATCCTAACTCTATGGCAGTAATGGTCCTTATTGTTAGAAAAAAAAGTCATGGAAGACCGTTTAGCAACTACCCCCATCCCATACCTCTCTGTAAATTTTTAAGTCTACTGAAAAAATTAGCCCGACGCCAATAAGCCAAAGCCTGCCGGAAAGCTGTTTAATGAACGTCTTTCCAATACTCTCGATTAAGCAACCAAACTGGTATCAAGAAAAGAAATAAGAAAGCCAAGACCCAACGCCCAGCGTTCTCTCGCTGTAGCTTAGTCGGATCTGCCGTATATGCCAAAAAATTAGTCAAATCTTGCATAGATTCAGCAAATTTTTCTTGGCCTAGCTCCTTCTCCATACCAGCCAAAACATGAGGCATTCCGACATTTTCAAAGTAATAGTTATTTACACCAAAAGGTCTGCTTTCATCGACGTAAAACCCAGTCAAGTAAGAATAAACCCAGTCGGCCCCCCTCAAACGGGACTCTAAGGTTAAATCAGGTGGCACTACACCAAACCATGAT
>JAYPYM010000411.1:0-1966 GCA_038135915.1 Gammaproteobacteria bacterium | reverse complement strand
ACCTTCTAATTTCCTTTTCTAAACCCTCATACACAACTTTCGTTCATAACTCGTTGAACTACCCAATGAAACTTGTCTTATGTGCTTACCTTGAAATGTCCCGCCCTGATCAGCGTTATATTCAAGCTCTACTTCATTCTCAGTTTTGGTGAAATTTTGATCTGCGCTGGTCCAGGATTCAGACTCTTGGGTACCCTGAGCTTGTATCGTTAATGGAATCTCAGCCCTAACGAGGGCGGAACAGAGTAGCAATATAGAACCTGCAACTGCGAAAGATGCGGTGCTTTTTACCCTATTTAAACACATTGTTCGTTCTCCTTTTTTGTCTAGTATTGAACCTTATCAAGATTCAGTTCAAACTCATGGAATGAACTGAAGGGCAAGGTTATCAATGACGGGAGATCTGTGTAAATAATCTATTCTTCGTAAATTCAGTACGACTCATACATCCATTGCCGCTATTTTCTGGTAGAAGATCAGGTGCAGTCAAAGTCACCTTGATTAAAAACAACAAAGCCGCTTAGATTAATATTAATTTTATAGTCGGAAGTTGGAATATTTGACATTGTGCTACAAATTCTAATTTCGCTACTAATATCTGCTCTCCCCCTTTCGTTGAACGTAATGATGAGTGGTGAGTCTGTAAGGTTTGAGGCAACCAGATTACTTGGCGAGTTGATTCTATGCGAGTATAGAATCTCCAATAAACCATTATCATCAACATCCATTTTCATTTCGGTTATTAGCCTGTCTTGAGTAAAAGAGTAGTCGATCTCACATTCAACTGTTTCTTGACTGGTGAGTGACTGTGATCTGCATAGTTGCAGCATGTTAAGAGTAGACATTGAGGCTTCTCGAGCGTAGTAGTAAGATAGCTGGTCTATTAAAGAAGGAGTACTGATTGCAAGAATGACCGAAAGTAACAATATCGTTGCTAGAAACTCTATAATGGTATAGCCGTTAACCCGCTTTCCCAATTCTACATCCTCTCAATATTAATTAAAGTGTAAATTAAATTATAGGGCAAGATGCTTTTCATTGGTCGTAAAAAAATGTAATAAAAAACTAAGTATTCAACCTGTTTTTAAATAATGGTGACGATCAAAGAACGCCCCTATGCCAAACTCTAAAATAACCCAATAAAAAGAAGGCGGGTATTAGAGCCTAACCGAAAAAACACTTTATTAAGAATGAAAGAGTTTAAAGCTGGAATAATTACTATCTATCTTTTTGATCATCTTTTCCAATTTTGATATCCAGGATTTTCAAGACAGGTTTCAGCGGTAGTTAATCTACAGTACTGAGCAGCGCTGTGAACGGCAAACAATATTATGTAAACATCGCTGAAGAATACCTTGGCCAGAAAAAGTTGCATTAGCTGATTTGCCTGAAAAAAAGGGTCGAAAACCACCGAAATTCCCATATATGAGGGATTTTAGAACATATATTTACTAAAAAGCTAAGGAAGCGCCCTCTCCTTTTTATTACCATAAAAATATAAGCTGTGTACTGGTAATCAATACCAAACATTTAAGATCTAACGCTGGGCAGTCAGATGAAAGTATTTCTAAAGCAAAAACGAGTATTAATACTTGGTGAGCGAGCAGCTGTATTCATTCTGGATCACAGAGCGAAGAATACCAACAATCTTTCAGATTATGTTATTGACCAAGACCAACTAGATTGTTTAAACAATTCTACAAATGTTTTAGTAAAACATCAAGTTAGAAGCAGATAAAGGTGAGCTTATGAAGATATCTAGATTAGCAACCCGGTTAAGTCGTCAACAAGGCACTATCCTCGTGATTACCACACTATTTATGTTAGTCATCTGTGCGCTCTTAAGTGTAAACAGCAAGAACGGAACCAGAATGAATGTACAGATCGCGAACGCCAACCAAATAGATAAAAAGGGGTCCTGTGGAAGAACCGACAAATTTGACAAGTTTGCATAAACGACCAATTT
>JAYPYM010000410.1:0-1985 GCA_038135915.1 Gammaproteobacteria bacterium | reverse complement strand
AAGCTGCATTAGACCTTGCCGGTATTGTTAACAAGGTCACTCTGGTTGAATTTCTCCCCGAGCTAAAAGCAGACCAAGTGCTTATTGATCAGATCACAAAAAGAGAAAACATCACTATCATAAAAAATGCTGCGACTAAAGAAATACATGCCAAAGAAGGCAAAGTTGTTTCTATGAGTTTAGAAGATCGAGAAAGCAACACAACTAATGAAGTCAAGATAGACGGCATCTTCATCCAAATTGGATTACTGCCAAACTCAGGATTTCTAGGAGAGCTGTTAGAGAAAAACAAATACGGTGAAATCGTCATCAATGATCGCTGTGAAACTTCAATACCGGGTATTTTTGCATGCGGAGATGTAACCACCGTGCCTTATAAGCAAATTGTCATTTCAATGGGCGAAGGCGCAAAAGCTGCAATCTCAGCTTTTGACTATTTAATCAAATTATAGAGTAACTAAAGAACAACTAAATTGCTGTGCTATCTTCAATGAGAGGTAGCACAGACAGCTTCTAGGTATTAGTGTTTAATACCCTGCAATTACGTATTTCTTCTAAGCTATTAATAATTTTTTCAAATTTCTTGTCCATTTGATAAATATTGCCAAAGCTGGTGACGATACCATCCAAGTGACCATTTACTAGACTCAGAATGGTATTTTCTTGTTCAAAGGTAAGCTCCAGCTGTGTGAATAATACATTTAACTCACTAATAAGCGCACCAATTGAATTGGTAATCTGTTTCTCACAGTTATCATAATCTTGCGCAATCTCTCTTACACAATTGCTCATACCCGCTAAAGCATCATTAATTTTTGAAATCACAATACGCTCATTATTCTGAATACGATAATTACTCTCAACTTTAGAAACGGCTGCATTTAACATCATTGCTATGTGATCACAGTAACGACCAGATTTCTCTTCATCTTCAGGCATATTCTTCACAAGTAAAGAAACATACTGATAATTAAAGGCTATACGCCTACCATGACGAGTGACTCGATTCCCAAATGGAATAGCTTTTAACAAGTCCAACTCCATCGAGGTACAATCTTTATTGTCAGTAGAAGCAGCAAAAGACTCACTTGGTGTATGCAACCTAACACAAGCATTTAACTGAAATTCCTTTAAAGAAGCTAATGTTTCATTATTTTCAGACTGAAATGATCGCTCACAGTAGGCCAAGATCACGCCATACTCAGCGCTACTATTCATCACAGCTTTCGCCATATCTTTGGTTTTTTTAACGGTATTTTTATGCTTTTTCCTGAGGGCAATACTGGCATTCAACTTAGCTTCAATCTCTTGCATATCGATGGGCTTAGTAAGATAATCATCTCCACCAGCATCATAACCACTCAGTTTAGATTCAAGGTCTGTTCTAGCCGATAAAAATAGTACCGGAACATCTCTCATTTTCGATTTAGCACGAAGTTTCTGACAAAGTTCATACCCATTAATCTCAGGCATATTCACATCTAGTAAAAGCGCATCAGGTACAGTTTCTATGGCCTTTTCTAAACATTCTGCTGAACTGGTAACACCAATCACATTGTACTTTTCGTCTAAATTTGCCGATATGAGCTCTAACAATACTGGGTCATCATCAACCAACATAACGCTGTGCTTATCTTCATGGCCGGCCATATGCTGCATCCTTAATATTACTAGAGCTATATTGTTAGCCTATGCCACTAGTCAATTGAATTCAATAAGTATTACTCACATTTTATTCTTCATGTCATGTAATTAAATGTGAGTAATTCCACCCTCAATCCTTATGTTTAGGAAATAGCACATAATCCATTCTCAAAACATATCTTTGGGTCGTGCCCGGACCAGCAGGACTTGCATGGCCCAAGCTGTTACGTCGAAACACCTCATATGCAGCGTGTTGAGGTAGGCCTTTAGTTGCACCCAACACCATTAGCGCTTTATTGGGGTTAGCTTGTTTAATCTTATCTTTAGGCACATCGCCTAAT
>JAYPYM010000409.1:0-2028 GCA_038135915.1 Gammaproteobacteria bacterium | reverse complement strand
TAACCTGAGATCGGTTTAAGCAGCGACCATAGAATTTCGTTCCACATCAGTAATGTTCAGCCTTGGCTTGTTTTCTTTTAAGCAATATGCGACTAGCCCTGCTAATAAATTCAGCATAAAACCATTAGCACTTCGATGACGAGAATGCTCTATCTGAGAAATGTTCTTCAATTGATCGTTAATGGTCTCGATGATAAATCGTCTAGATAACATGGCTTTATCCCATAGTGACAGTGCTCTAGCTTTCATATTCTTTCGAACAGTGGTGATCAAATCGACATTTTGGACTTTTAAACTAGCTGTCAGTTTCTTACTAATATAGCCTTTATCAGCATACAGTTTACCACTCAAACGTCTACTTAACTCCATCACAGGCTTGGTATCATGCACATTACCAGCGGTCAACTTCGCATCAACAATTTCTCCCTTGTAGTTCGTAACTAGGTGTAATTTGAAACCATAGAACCACCCCATGGTTCCACTACCTCGTTTAGCAATACCACAAAAGGTTTTATGCCTTGGGATACGAAGGTTATGGCATACCTTAATACTTGTAGAGTCAATAAACTCAATACCAGTGGGTTCTCCCTTCAGTGTTGTAAAGTAACTGGCTAAGGGCACGATAGCTTTTGGCATAACCTCTAAAAATCTGGTGTAACTTAATAACGTTGGAAAATGAGATTGATAAAACTGAGAGACAAAGCCAGTATAGAAATTTTTAAAATCACGGTGGTTCGATGTATGAAAGGCGATGATTATAGTCATTATCTCGCTCATTGACATACGACAAGCTCTTTTGCGCTTGCGAGTACCATCCTCGATACACTGTTTTTCCCAGTTAGGGATAAATACCTGACAAAAGTCATCGACATCGCAAAAGATTTCTACTAACTTGTTCACGCTTGCTCCTATTTATCGTTCTGCTTTTCTTAGTCGAAAGATCAGATCGCGGAGCAAGCATTTAGTTCCATTTACTTATTTTTTATCCCGAGTTCAGGTTTACTAATACCAATAATATAGGTCTTTCCTCCGCTGCTGTATTGCTTTGGTGCCAAACCAAGATAGGCTGAAAAGTTCCGACCATTACTAAAGGCTTTGCCATTTCCCAAGGAAGCATACATGAGTATGGCTCCTATTGGACCAACACCTTCTAAACTTATCAGTTTCTTGCAATCACTTGCTTTGATTAATTGTCCTATCTGATTATCTAAAAGCTCTATATCCTTATCTAGTCCCTGTAATCTTCGATACATGCACTGTAACGTGGTTCGATACATGTCCGGTAGCTCATTTTCGCCGTCTTCAAGTATCTCTGGTACACGTTGCCTTATATGAAAAAGGCCTTTCGTTATAAAGCAGCCAAACTCCAGTAATATTCCCCGCATATGATTAGATATCGCCGTTCTATCTTGAATGAGATGCTCTCTGGAACGTTGAATGGATTGCAATGCTTGTTGTTCTGTACTCTTGAGTGGTGCTTGTTTGATATTGGGTCGACTAGCAGCTTCTGCCACCGCAAGTGCATCGCTGGCATCAGTCTTATGGCCTTGTCGAAATGGCGCTACTGCTTTTGCTGGGATTAGCATCACTTTATGGCCCGTTGATTTCGCCTTTCTAGCCCAGTAGTGTGCTGTGCTACAAGCTTCAAATGCTATGATGCTTTGAGGTTGCTTGGCTAGAAACTCTGCAAAGTTTATACGCTTGATTGTTTTATTCGATAGTTCTTTGTTTGATGGTGAAACTATAGATATTTGAATGACATTCTTTGCTAAATCTACGCCAATAGTGTTTACTTGTTTCATTGTATGGATTCCTCTTTAGGTTCGACTCACTACTAAGTTTAGTAGGTGAGGCGTCCATACATTGAGTCAAACTGAGACCGTCAATGCTAAACACTATCAATCAGGCACGGTGAAATCAATAGTGCTGTGTAGAAATGTAACTTTGTGATCGTTAGATAACTCTATTCATCCCAACCTGTGTATTGCTGAGGTTTAACGCCGCTCTCCATAAAAACTCTAGGGTAAG
>JAYPYM010000408.1:0-2061 GCA_038135915.1 Gammaproteobacteria bacterium | reverse complement strand
CCAGTATACTCGCCTATTTCAGCACCCTTAGCTATGGCGCTCTTTGCAAACAGGCCCCAACCAACAGCTTCTGACACTTTTTCCAAATAAACTTGATCCAGTTCCTGCTGTGCCTTATCAATCGAAAATTGATACCCACTTCCTTTTAACTGTCGCATAACCCCTAGATCTGAAAAAATGAGGTAAGGCAAAAAACAAACTTGGGTTAGGTGATATAAATCAATAGCCGTATGCTCAACGAACTCTCCATTCAGCAACACTTGCAAGGTGAGTTCTGCCAAGGGTTTATTGCGCTTTACTTCCCAGTAATTTATTAACTCTTCATCGCCTGGACGATATCCGGAAAGATTATGTTCCGGCGCACTCCTTTTAAGGACTTCTTCTCGGCCAGACCATTTAGGACAAATTTCTGTGATAGATTTTAGCCTATCGTTATCTAAACGCTGCTCCACCTCTGATACTTGATCACCCACCACCTTTTTGTAAGGTAAAATAAACCTAATTCTACTATCAATCTCGGACCTTGATTTTTCCGGACAATTTTTTGCCGATTCATTTACATTTCCAGACTGCGCGTAATGATGCGTTTGCGGTCTAAAATTCACCTGTTCCAAAATAAATTACTCCTCCAAAAATAACCTTCGCTAAATATATAGGTGGCGTTATGCTCGCAATTGTATCAAATTTGAGCAACAAAAGCACAACATTCAGAAACATTTTGTAACAAACAAACCGGCTGAAACAGCTAACCCAAACCCCATACAACTGATCAAACACTCAAACCAGCAAGGTTGAGAATAAAGGGCTATCATGAAAATAAGGATACAATTTGCCTTCATAAGTTGAAAAATACAATTGGACTTTTCAGCTGATCTAATGGAAGTGCCGATAATTAATTATTCTAAGCTCGCTTTATGGTAGTAATAATATGTTGAACCCTATTCAGCAAGACCCTGTCTCAATAGACCGATTTCATCAGCTGCTTGAAACCACATCTCAGATTTGCAGTATCAATAATCTGAAAGAGCTAACAGACACACTCTTAGTCAACGCAATAAAACTCGTGAGTGCTGATGCTGGATCTATTCACCTAGTGAAAGGACAAGACCAAGAAAAACAACTACAACTTCAAAGCTTGGTACATAGAGGCAACCTAGCCCCAATTGATTTTCGAACAAACGCCAGCACCAATTGTTGGTCGCATAATCAGCCAAAATATGAACTAACGATCGTGAAGAGCGCATTAACTAGAGCAAGTGTTAACTTAACGGATGTAAAGAAACAAGAGCAATTCGACTTAACAAATGATTGCATTCTATCATTTGACCCGAACTATGACATTCACTCGCTACTCTCTATACCCATCTCAACAAACACAGATGAAGTGATCGCTGTGATTCAAGTGCTTAATCAACAAGGCGCGCACCGAACCTTTAGTGAAGATGACAGATCACTTCTTGAAGCACTGGGAAACTTAGTCAGCATTCAATTGAAATCTCAAATGTCTTCAGTAGAACAACATAAAATTTTAGTACGATTATCAGCAGAGCCTAGCTTAGAAAAACTGTTTGACCGGATCTTATGGGAAGCACAAGTGATTACTGGTGCGGAAGGTGGCACACTTTATCTCATGAATAAAGAGCAGGAAAATCACACCCTAGAATTTAAGGTATTTCATAACTACGCTCGCAATTTCCCTTCTGAAAGAAAGAAAAAAACAAACCATAAACCGATCCCCCTGCAGAATGAAGATGGTACGCCCAATACACACAATGTCGCTGCATATGCTGCAAACTCAAAACAAACAGTGAATGTTCCAGATGCTTACGAAGAAACCAACTTTGACTTCAGCGGCACGAAAGCCTTCGATGCTTTAAACAATTATAAATCACACTCTTTGCTGACAGTACCACTATTAAATCATGAAAATGAGGTCATTGGTGTCCTTCAACTCATCAATGCTCGCGATATCACAACAAAAGAAATTGAGGCTTTCTCCAAGCACCAAGAAGAAATCGTTAAGGCATTAGCAAGTTATGCATCAATTGCATTGAACAACCA
>JAYPYM010000407.1:493-2077 GCA_038135915.1 Gammaproteobacteria bacterium | reverse complement strand
ATGCCAAACAGCGCATGGTATATATTCGCAACTTACTTGCAGAGCATGAAATATATGTGGGCAATTTTTACATGAAAAGAGGTGCATACCTGGCAGCTATCAAGCGTGGCCAATATGTCGTGGAACATTTTCCAAACACGCCTTGGGTCGAGCAAGGGTTAGTGTTAATGGTTCAAGGATACCGCAAACTAGGTATGACCGAACTGGAAAACTCCACCCGAGAAATGATCACCCTAAATTACCCAGAGCAAGAAAAAGGTAAAAGCCAACCTGAAAATAAAACGAAGCCTAGCTGGCTGAAAGCACTGACTTTTTGGCAGTAAGTTTTTCTGAGCACGGCAGACAAAAAATTGGCAGCTCCCCTTCTTAGCATTTGCTTAGATCAGTTTCCGGCCGAGTTGAAATCTCGGCTAATGCACTCAAACGCTATATCACTGGAACCAGTTGAATCATTATCAGTTGCAAAACAAAACAACAACCGAATATGCTTATGCTTTAACCCTACTGCTGGTACTGAAATTCACTTACTGAAAAACAACGAAAAAACAAATCACGGGAACCGACCTATTGACGCCGATTATTTGCTAAGCAAGTGGCATCAGCGCACTAAAACATCAATCGGCAACCGAGAACCCTTAGCAAAGGCGCTTAGCCTAAGCCAATATAAATACACAAGTCCACCAAGCATTATTGACCTCACAGCGGGCCTTGGCAGAGACGCTTTCAACATGGCTCATCTGGGTTGTAAGGTACACATGATTGAGCAGTGCACCCCTCTCGTTATCCTTCTAGAGCAAGCCTTGTCAAAATTAGATCAGAGATCAAGCCTAAGCCCAATGGATCTACAAACCATATCCACCACAGCAAAAAGACTCACAATTGAAGAAGCCGATCATCAAACACTGTTAGTTTCACAAACCTTAGACAATATCAAACCCCATGCGCTTTACTTTGACCCCATGTATCCGAGCACGAAAAAAAGCGCTCTAGTAAAAAAAGAAACGCAAGTGTTGCATGCACTCATTGGTGAAGCAGATAGTAACTTAGGCTGGATAACACGTTTGGTAGAGACAAAACTAAAAGCGCTCAACTGCCGACTGATCATTAAACGCCATATTAAAGCGCCCACAATCTTAGGCCTACCCACTTTTCAAATCAAAGCAAAAAGCATTAGGTTCGATGTATATCAATTTTAGAACTAATTTTAAGCAGCCTGACTAAGCGCTCTAAGTTAATTTTACTATCTCAATTTATAAAATTTAACCCTTATTGGCGATTGAATTTCAATTATCATGGCTTAACATATTTATTAAGAGTCAGATAGGAGGTGTCCAAAATGAAAAAGTTTATTTTTCTGATGATGGAGGTTCTTCATGGAATAATTTTAGTGGAACTCTTCCAAATGTTCCAGCAAATACTATAGTTTTAAATGAATTAGATAGTTTAGAAACTCTTTATTTAGGAACTGACTTGGGAGTATTTATCAAAGATTCTACAGCTAATGATTGGAATAATTTCAATAATAATTCACTTCCTAATGTTATAGTTTCTGAACTAGAGATTCAATATCCATCAAATAAATTA
>JAYPYM010000407.1:0-483 GCA_038135915.1 Gammaproteobacteria bacterium | reverse complement strand
CAACATTGTTCATGATATTTTCTAATCATGCTTTTTCACTTACAACCACATTTACTGACCAGTCATCTTTCCTCAATAATACCGGAGCTCAGCTTTTCTCTATAGACTTCAACAGTATTACTAACCCTCTTGTTAGCAATGGTATATTCCCTGGGCAAATAGACTTTGGTTCGCCTGAGGCCTTTAACCCAGACAGTGTTCTGTTTAACTCTGATGCCATGACAGATGCCGGCTCGACAACCTCATCCAACGCCGTTGGCCCTATTGACGGGATCTTCTTAACTTCAACTCCGGTCTATGGGTTCTCCCTTGACTTCCTATCCTCTGGCAACCCACAAACAATAAGCATTTTTGACCTTGGTGGCAGCATCATTGACGCCGTGCTCACACCAGCTGGCGGTTTTTTTGGCTTAGTTTCGGACACTCCCATTGCTAGTTTGTTTATTGCTAATGGCGAGTTCTCTCCCGGTAGCAGAGATCGAT
>JAYPYM010000406.1:1917-2135 GCA_038135915.1 Gammaproteobacteria bacterium | reverse complement strand
ATGCTGCTCAACCTTTGATACGTCCGATAATAATATACTTTCCGTAATTTCAATTTCAAGACAGTTTCCGTCTAAGCCATACTTTTGCAGCACATCTTTTACTAGGCCATTCACGAAGTCATATCGATTAAATGAACAGCCAGATATATTGATTCCAACTTGTATCTGTTGATTGATCGAACGCCATTCATCAAGGGTTTTACAAGCTGCATTAACCA
>JAYPYM010000406.1:0-1907 GCA_038135915.1 Gammaproteobacteria bacterium | reverse complement strand
ACCACCCACTCATCAATTTCCCCAATTAATCCTAACTCTTCGGCTAATGGAATAAATTTACTTGGTGATATATGGCCAAGGGTATCGTGGCGCCAGCGGATAAGTGCTTCAACAGAGCGAACCTTTCCAGTCATTAGCTCAATGCGGGGTTGATAATGTAGTTCAAAATATTTATCAGGTTCACGCAATGCCTCACGCAGTGCTTTTTCTAGGCAAAAAGCATTGTTTTTCCGTTCAAACAACTCTTGCGAAAAGAATTGTGCCCTATTTCTCCCTCGATGCTTAGCTTCATCAGCAGCGATATGCGCGTTTTTTATCAATAACTCTGGTGTATTTCCGTGGCGAGGAAAACAGGCAATACCAATACTCGCTCCGACTGTACAAACTTGATGCCCATAAGGGATAGGTTGGTTAACTGCTTCTATTAACTTTCCTGCAAGCACCTTCATAGCATTGATGTTTTCACTCCTTTGGAAGATAACTACAAACTCATCGCCTCCATACCTCGCCACCGTATCGCTCTCTCTCGTTAATTTCAATAATCTAGCACTCACACAGCGCAATACTTCATCACCTGCTATATGACCGATTGAATCGTTAACTTGTTTAAATCGATCTAACCCTAAAAAGAACAGCGCAAACTTATCATCATTTCGCTTTGCTTGAACAATAGTCTGATAAATGCGATCAAGAAATAACATTCGATTGGGTAGATCAGTGCACCGATCGTAATAAGCAAGATACTTTTCCCTACTCTTAAAAGCTTTCAAGCCTAACTTAAGCTTATGGCGCTCAATTGCCGAAAGCAGCATACGATTTAATAAATTGGCATCCCAAATATATCTCTTTGGTATATAATCCTGTGCACCAGCGCTAACTGAACGAGCGCCCACTTCATTTTCTTCTATATCTGAAATAACAACAATCGGCACTTTACCAACCACTTTCAGCAAAGCACTGACGGTATTTAAGCCACTTGAGTCCGGGAGATTAATATTTGTAATGACCACATCATAAGTTGAGGTCGCTTCCTGAATGATTCTTTCTACATCAGATATTAGGGATATGTGATCACAACCAGCGAAACTCTCGCTCCGAATAAGCGCATCTTGAATCGCATTACAATCGAAGCTATTGTCTTCTATAAGCAACGCTCGCAATAATCGACTATCAGTTTCTTCTGGCATTAGTATCACTACTGTTCATTTAGGTAAGAATATAACTCTCCAATATGACAATAGGGCATCCAGCCACTATTCGTAATTGTAGAACAGGCTACACCTTATTGACAGCAGGAATGATGGGTGAAAATATACTGTTTTTTTTCTTTTTTAGAAGATTTTCAAACGTCAATTGTTTTAATGTAATTTCTTTGTAATGGCAGCAGCGGATATAGCCATAATAGATAAGGAATTATGAGTCATCACGCTGTTGCGCACTCCATAAATTAAAATAGTAACCCTTCTTTCTTAACAAAGCTTCATGAGTACCGGACTCTTTGATACAACCGTCATCTAAAACGAGTATCAAATCAGCGTCCACGATAGTGGATAATCGATGCGCTATGACCAAGGTCGTCTGAGTTTTGGAAATTGCTCTGATTGCTTCTAAGATTCCTTGCTCAGCGTGAGAGTCCAATGAGGAGGTCGCCTCATCAAAGACCATAATAGGTGGTGATTTCAAGAGCGCACGTGCAATTGCAACACGCTGTTTTTCCCCGCCTGATAATTTCAGCCCTCTTTCACCGACCTTTGTTTGCCATCCATCAGGCAATGCTTGAATGAAACTCTCAAGCTGAGCATCTTTTATGGCTTGACGAACGTCTTCATCAGTTGCATCAACTCGGCCATAACGTACATTCTCCAATATACTGGTATTAAAGAGCACTGTATCCTGAGGCACAACAC
>JAYPYM010000405.1:546-2136 GCA_038135915.1 Gammaproteobacteria bacterium | reverse complement strand
GGCCCTTACAAAGCTATTGCATACTAGTCTACAAAGATCAAATAACAGAGTTAGGCAAAAAGCGGCTCTCAGCGATCAGAAATACAAACTGTGGGTTTAAAATCGCGGAAATAGACTTATCGCTTAGGGGGCCGGGTAACTTTCTAGGAGAGCAACAAAGTGGGGGGCAACACTTAAGCCAAACCATCAGTCATTTTCAGCCTGTTATCGACATGAGCGCCAAAGTCGCCAAACAACTACTACACCATGATAGCAATCAGACAAGTCACCCGCAGACAGAAAATAAAGGCTCCCAAAGCACAAGGGTAAAAGCCCTTGTAAAAAGGTGGGCAATCAACCACCAAGCCAGAAGCTAAACGTCAACGGATGACATAAGACGCAAAAATGAGCAAAGCTGTATATAATAGATATGTGGACGAATAACCAAAAATAAGGGACATTATTTTGGACGACAATCTCTCTTTGCCTGTATCGATAAAAAAGCATCTGAGCGTCAAAGATGTGGATTATGAGTGCCTATTTACCCAGCCCGCTGAAGAAGGTAGCAATCACATACCTGACCCAAAACCACAGCCATCAGAAAGAATCAAGTCAGTATTATTGCAAGATGCAATTGGTAAAGTGCAGGTGCTCATTGCCCACGACCAACTGATTGACCTCACTTTTATTTGTGAATCTTTAGGGCGAAATCTGCATGCTTTAGATCCCGAAGAAGCGGATAAGTTAGCCAGCTCTTTTGGCTTAAAATCTATACCGGCTATACCCCTTATGATGGGCTATGCAACCATTATCGAGGCTTCTCTGTTACCCAAACCAACACTCTTCTTGGAAGCAGGTGTAGACGACGTCTTCATAAAAGTCACAAGTGAAGAGTTTAAAAAAATAACACCGGGCGCAGAGATCACCTCATGCGGACGAGCATTTACCGCCCACACCCCAACAACAGATTCTGATGACAGCTCGATACAAAATGCGGTGGAGGAGTTTACGACACTCAGAATTAAGCAACGCCTTGAGGCAACATTGGAAATCCCGCCCATGCCAGAAACGGCAAAAAAAATCATTAAACTGCGCGTTGACCCTGATGCCGGAGTTGGCGAGCTAGCGCAATTAGTGGAAACTGACCCAAGTCTAGCAGCTCAAGTAGTTAGCTGGGCATCTTCACCCTACTATGCGGCTCCTGGGAAAATAACCTCAGTACATGATGCAGTGGTGCGCGTGCTAGGGTTCGACCTGGTCATTAACTTAGCACTGGGGCTGGCCTTAGGTAAAACCTTGTCTTTACCCAGCGATAACGCCAACGGCTCACTCCCATATTGGCAACAAGCCGTTATTTCGGCTACGGCCTGCGAAGCCATTGTGAAGATGCTGCCTAAAGAAGGTCGTCCTTCAGCAGGCCTTTGTTATCTTGCTGGCCTACTGCACAACTTTGGCTTTTTGGTATTGGGGCACGTATTCCCACCCTATTTAGCCTTAATCAACCGCTACATTGAAGCAAATAACCATGTCGCTCACGATAGAATTGAAAATACACTATTGGGCATTACTCGAGAGCAAATTTGCGCATGGCTAATGAACAGTTGGAGCTTA
>JAYPYM010000405.1:0-536 GCA_038135915.1 Gammaproteobacteria bacterium | reverse complement strand
GTAGTAATAGCGCTAAAATATCAAAGATTTCCTGGATATCAAGGCAAACTACACTTGTACCCTAACGTTTTATTTTTGGCCAACCAAATCATTAGCGACTTAAGCCCTGGTGCCGGACCAAAGCAAGAGATTCCCGACAGCCTGTTAAAGAACCTAGGCATCGACCGAAATAAAACCGAAGAGGCATGCGAAAAAGTGGTAGACCAACTGAGCGAACTGCAAAAACTGGCTGATAACTTTGAGTCGAATACTTAGTCCTTTCTGTTATTGCGGAGTTTCTGCGGTCAGCGCTCCTCTTGCATTATAAACTTCACGTAAAAGGTCAGAAGTAATTGCTCTAAGTGTATCAATTTTAATATCTTTCCCTGTATAGGGATTTCTAACCTTTGTGGTGATATCTGTCAAATCATCTACCCTAAATAAACTGTGATTTGTTAACAGGGACTTAAAATCTTCAAAGCTCAATACGTGCTTAAAGCGACCTTTTTCGTCGGGGAACAAAATTAATGTAGAAGTCTCTTCATACAGCGTATCCT
>JAYPYM010000404.1:0-2230 GCA_038135915.1 Gammaproteobacteria bacterium | reverse complement strand
TGAAAAAAAACCCTCTCCAAGTGTACAAGAAGTGCCTCCACCAGTTAAAAAAGAACCGATCATCTCGGAAGAAGCATCTAGCCTAAATTCATCTGAAGAGGTGATAAACATTGAAGACGAGACCTCTCCTCTAAATATCGAACCTGTATTCGACACGCCCGACCTTGAAGTCACCGAAGTACCAACTGTTGACGACCTTAGGTTTGATGACGACAACGGTCTAAGTAGCGAGCTATCTAAATCATCTGTGAAAACTGCGAACGATTCACCTCTAAATGAAAACAGCCTTGGTTACGAAGGAATTGATAGTTCAGCAGCAAATCCTATTGAAGCGGATCTTGATGCAATTTTTGAAGATGACGAGTATGAAGAAGAAGGTTCTGTAGATGAAGTTAATGATACTTCTTCAAAGGTAGTCTTCAATGAGCCAGGCATTAAGTGATATTTCTTTCAGTAGACGCTTTTCTAAAATTAATGATTGGCCGACAATAGATGAAAAGTAAACATTGTTTGATCGTGGACGATTCAAAATCAGCTCGTTTCACGCTTAAAAAACTAATCGAAAAGCTCGGGCATGAAGCTGACTGCGTTAATTCTGGAGATGAAGCTTTAAAATACCTAGGAGTGATGGTGCCCGACGTCATATTGATGGATCACCTAATGCCAGGCAAGGATGGATTCGAAACAAGCAGAGACATCAAAAATAATGAAAAATTTTCAGCTGTGCCGATCATCATGTGCACCTCCAAAGAAGGAGAAGAGTTTGTTCTTGAAGCTGAAAGCATTGGTATTTCTGGCGTACTACCAAAACCTGCTAGCATAAATCAAATTCAAACCATTTTTAATAAAATTGATGAAGCTAAAGAGAAAGAAAAAGAGACAGAGAAAGAACAAAAACCAGTAAAAGCAAAAAGGCCAAAGAAGAACCCTACCGTGAACTTAGGAGATTCCGGCAACCAACCAAAGCAAACGGCCGGCCAGCAGCTTTCTGGCCAGCCAAATGTTGAAAACATGGTCATTAGAGTTGCTACAGGCATTGCCAGACAAATCGCAAGGGATGTCGTAGAAGAACGCTGGTCCGAACTACGCCCTATTTTATATGAAGATGCAGTCCAACTTTCACAGCGTTTAGTAAACGAAAGTATTGAAGATCTCAAAAAAAGCGTTATAAAGCAAACAAGCGAGGAAAACGAATCACTGATTCAGAAAATGGTGAAGCCCCTTGTTCGAGAACATGCCGAACAGCTAGTCAACCGAAGAATAGCTGATTTAGACACCAAGATATATAAAGAACTAAAAAGCTTTAAAATTGATGTACAACAAGCATTCCCAGACCCTGACTCTTTGCATGAAGCATTAGTAGAAGACGCAAAAAACGCTGCAGAATTTACCGCAACACACAAAGCATTAGAGATTGCAAAAAGGGTGTCATCCGAGTCAACAGATAAAAAGGTCTCATCACTTATGGCTAACACTTACCTGCCACAAATTGAGGACCACATCCATGAAATACTATCTACAAAAAACCGTAAGTTTCTACAACTTCAAATTCTAGCTACAACTGCAGTCATAGTATCGCTCTTTTCCGTAATGCTTACCCTATTAGTCTAATTTCAACTTTTTATTTGTTATAGCTAGCGACAAATCTTACTCATCCTTTGGACAAATCATTTCAACATACTTTCCAGCATCGTCACCAAGTTTACTATTCAATAGACCAATTACTTCAGCTTGAAGACGCGGAATATTTTTTTCCCAGCCAGGCTCAATCTCTTTTTTACCACCTTTGTTTAATAGTAAATTGTTAAGCGCATTCCAGAATTCAGGAGAAGCTGAAAACTTTTCAGCAAATTGATCAAAGGTTTCCGTTGTACTTAATGCTAATTTTTCCACCTCATTATAATTATAGTTCACTTCGGCTCCTGCTTTATCTTGAGTTACGTCAAAGAGAGAGGCTGGCACAAACCTAAAGAGCTTCTGCGTATGCAAATTTTCAAAATCCTTACGGTCTGTAAATCTGCCATTTAGATATGTTTCTGCCCACTCTTTAACTGACAGGTAACCTTCTGCTGATTCAGATACAAAAATCTTCGGGCCTTCACTGGTGGCAACCCTTATCAATGGAGCAACGTGAAATTCCCACCCATCATTATTATTTAAATCTTCCAAATGAACCGAGTTATGAACGAAAGTTGTGTATGAGGGTTTAGAAAAGGAAATTAGAAGGTGT
>JAYPYM010000403.1:0-2239 GCA_038135915.1 Gammaproteobacteria bacterium | reverse complement strand
ACCATGCGCTGTTTGGCATCTTGATAAAATTCACTTTCCGGAAATTCTAGTGTAAATCTTTTTAGTAGTGTAAAGGTATCGTATAGCGGGTAGAGGTCTCGTTCAGCCGGTGAACTAGGAAGAATCCGAGCCAAGAATCCCCTATCGATGTCATATGCAGCTAGTGCTTCCATGTAATGTGCATAATCTACGTCAGGATGATCAGGGTTAAGGCGAATGAAACGCCTCGCTGTGGCCCGTGCTTTATCGTACTCTAAGCTTTGGTAATAGGCATAAATGAGCTCTAATTGGGCCTGAGCAGTGTATCGCCCAAAAGGGAATCGAGAGTCGAGAGCAAGCAGTTGCTCGATGGCTGTAATATAATTTCCTGATCGAATAGCTTTTTGAGCATTTTGGAAATACTCCTCTTCGCTGCGTTGTTCAATTTTGTCAGGTGTGCTGCTACAGGCAGAGGCTAGTATCACTAATAGTAAAATTAGTGTCTTTTTAAAAGCAAGTGCAGTTTTTACTTGGGTCTGTTTTGCAATCAGGCTAAAATCCATGTCGAGTTAAGCTCGCAATCATTGTTTATTGGTTAATCTTTTTAACAAGTCAAAGTTTATATGAACCATATGTCAGATCAATACTTAGGCACACAAATCCGTGACATAGCCAGGGTGGATCAAAGATTTTCTGGCCGTCGGTTAGATTGGGTTGCCGCCCACTACTTTGACGCATTTTCTCGCTCAAAGTTACAATCATGGATAAAAGCTGGCCGAATTTTAGTAAATGGTCAAGCCGTGAGCACTAAATATCTAGTTAAGTTAGATGATCTAATTGAGTTAGATGTTGAGTTAGTAGAGGATATCGAATGGCAAGCAGTACCTCAAGAAATATCTCCTCTATATGAAGACGAGCATATATTAGTGGTGAACAAGCCAGCAGGTTTAGTAGTCCATCCGGCAGCTGGCCATGCCCGCGATACGCTCGTCAATGCATTTTTGCATCTATATCCAGAGTTGCGCAGTATCCCGAGAGCTGGCATTGTGCATCGCTTGGATAAAGATACCAGTGGTTTGTTAGTAGTGGCGCGTAGCTTGCAGGCACATAAATCCCTGGTTAAGCAATTAGAGTCACGCATAGTTGCGAGGCAATATAAAGCGCTTGCTCAGGGCGAACCTATCACAGGCGGTACGATTGATGCGCCAATTGGTCGCCATCCGAAGCATCGAATCAAGATGTCGGTTAGGGGTAAATCGGGTAAATGTGCTCGGACGCATTATCGAGTTGCTCAACGTTTTAATGGTTTTACTTTATTGGATGTCAAGCTTGATACTGGTAGAACACATCAGATTCGTGTCCATTTATCCCATATAGGTTTGCCTCTATTGGGGGATCCGTTATACGGAGCAAGGTTGCGCTTTCCGAAGTCTTGCCCATCGGGCTTAGCTGAGACTTTGAGTTGTTTTAAGAGGCAGGCTTTGCATGCCTTTGAATTGGGCTTTGAGCACCCAGCCACTAAGCAGTGGGTGTCTTGGCAGGCGCCTATTCCAGACGACATGAGCGAGTGTATTTCAGTGTTGGCTTCAGCAGCAGCTTCAGATACTTAGCTGAATGGTTGCCGGCTCTATGGGCATACGGGGGATGATATGCAATATTTATGGCCTGATTGGCCGTTACCTGCTGGTGTAAGGAGCTTTGTAACCTTAGCTGGTGATTTTCAGCAGTCTATCTATGGTACCGGGAACCTGGGGTTACACGTTGAAGATAGCCCGCCCAGTGTATTAAATAATCGGCAGGTGTTAGCGGTAGACATGGGCTGGAGACGAAGTCCAGTTTGGTTGAAACAGGTTCATGGCAATCAAACTTTGACCTTAACACCAGATTGCGATGCATTGAAGAACCAAGCAGCTGAGGCTACTGCTGATGCGGTATATACAAATATGTTGAAGGTGCCTTGTGTTGTGCTGACTGCCGATTGCTTGCCGATTTTGGTTTATAGTCGGGTAACGCAAGAAGTGGCTGCTATTCATGCTGGATGGCGCGGACTGGTGGCTGGTGTGATTGAGTCGGCCTTGTCGAATTTTAATGCGCCTTCTCAAGAGTTGAGTGTATGGCTAGGCCCCGCGATTGGTCCGGATTATTTTGAGGTTGGTGGGGAGGTTAGGCAGTGCTTTTTACATCAGTACGCATACCTGACACCTGTTTTTAAGGCCCAGACTGTTCATGAGTTAGCAGATAAATGGTTAATGGATATTTA
>JAYPYM010000402.1:0-2275 GCA_038135915.1 Gammaproteobacteria bacterium | reverse complement strand
TTTCTAAAAGGAGAACTGGAACGGCTGGATGAAGTCATCTCTAGCCTCTCTTCTTTTAATCAAATAGATCTAATCAAACTACAAAAAATTATTAACGATATGAATCTAGTCATCACCCTTCTCTCTAACCTGCTCAAAGCAGAAAAAGATACTAAAGAGGGTATTGTTAGAAATATTTAATTCAGGTTGGGCATGACTACCCAGCTTGTATTAATCATAATTTAATATACATTTTGAATAAGAGATACCAATATTTAATCAAATCTTGGAGAAAAATGCTGTGGATCTCTTGTTCAATAAATACAAGATTATGCGCTTTAATCTCGATAAAGCCCACTATGGCCCAATCATTAAACCGCTGATGAAGGGCATCCAAGAGCATGGCCGTGTCTCTATGGACAGCCATGGGTGCGCCCTGTCTTTTCTCATTCAACGATCATCAAACAGAAGCGAGTCATTCACGGATTGCAGTATCTATCACCACAGAAATATCATTATTAATAGTCTATTATATTGCTGGATACTAAAAAAGGTCCACCAATACGTGGAAGATGAGTACCCAACCTATCACGCGACACTCAGGCGTAGCTGGGGCAATATTTCATACCCTTATTCACAAACACTAGTACACCCACATACGTCCAATCATAAAAAGCTTGTAAGTGCATTTTACTTAAAGCTACCACACAATAACAGCGGTGATTTAGTTGGCGTTGACTGGACAGATGCTATGTTTGCGACTTACAAAGATCAACGAAGAATAGAGCAGTCAAAATTTAAAAAGCTACTTGAAGAACAAAGTAACCCGTTGGAATATAAACTTAAGCATGGTAATCAATGCTCTGAAAGGATATTAGAGAACTATGAGCAGGACAAATATTATTTTAAAGTGCGTGAAGGGGACTTAATTATCCATGATTCTAAGCTACCCCATGGTGGCACAGCTATAACAACCAATGATTCTAAGGTTTGTTTAATCATGACGTTTGATCTTATACCGAAATAGCCTATTCTCAACAATTTCAATTTGCCTTAAGCATATGTTATCAGAACAATCCGGCGTCTTCTCTCAACTGACTATAATTAAAGATAATCTACATAAATTTTTTAAAGTAAAGCGATGAAGTTATATGATTAAGATTTACGACAATTTTCTAGAAGAAGAAGAGTTTATTCTTATTAAAGACAACATCATATTCCAATCCGCTTGGAACCTGCGTTGTAAAGTCCGAAAGAGTCGAAAATTATCAGAAGAAGAAATATATGGGCGATGGATTGATAAGAAAGCGGAAATCGAATTTAACAACTGGCAATTCACCCTAATGATGAAGCACCCTAAGGTTGAAAGCCCTGAACAAGCAGACTCATTTAAAAAAATAAATACCTTAACCAGAAAAATAGATACTATTTCCTGGATAAAAGTTAGAGCTACTTTAAACTATGTGACTAAAGAACAGATCCTATTGGGTGGTTTTCATAATGACATCCCAAAAAAATATTTTGAACAGCCCATCGTAACCTGCCTATATTATTTAAACACTAACAATGGATATACTGAGTTTGAAGATGGCAGAAAAATTGAAAGTGTTGCAAATCGGCTCGCTATCTTCCCAGCAGAGTTCAGGCATAGCGGTGTAAGCTGCACCGACGAATTATTTCGTGCTCAAATCAATTTAAACTGCATAGCACCTGTAGAGATCAAGGCATCCACAAACACTAGCATTCAAACACTCGAATAACAGATTAATATGACATTGAACACATGATAAGAAATTCGACACATTCGTGCACAAAAGACTGGAGAGTTGCAGATAGCGATCAATATATTCTTATCGTACCTTTATTAGAATACTGCATCAAAACGCGAGTTCCTCAAAACATTCTTCATTCAGAAATCGCCTCTAAGCACATGGACAGAAGGCCTAAACTGGGTAAAAGGTATGAACAATGTGATTACAGCTATCCTGGTATTTTAGCAATAGGCGTAAGCAATCCTTTCAATAAAACATACCGAATGGTTGACGGCGCACATCGACTCACCAAAATGAAGCTTGAAACAAATATTGTGGAATCGCCTTACTACATTATTACTGAAGATGAGTTTTATGACAGGCTTATTTCACTTGACGAGCTGAATAAGCTGAAGTATCAGCATAAAGTAGATAAATAAGAATAAATAATAACAAAATAAAACAATATGAAGCACTTTACATATAACGTCGAAAATAAGAATAAGATAAGGTATGAACTGAGAAATGACATCCAACACTTTTTG
>JAYPYM010000401.1:0-2277 GCA_038135915.1 Gammaproteobacteria bacterium | reverse complement strand
CTTGGTTAGAGCAGCATGCAGTGAGTATGAAGAGTATCTTCGAATGTGCTCTCAACTGGATGAGTGCAAAAGAAATATACATTTATTTAAGAAAGGGATTTATGAAATAAGCACATTAGATGATGGGAGATATATGTCTACTCATTTGTCTCAACTTTTTCCGAATCCGGATCGAGTAGTGCTGGGGATTTCTGAACTTCTTACTAATGCCATAGAGCATGGTAATCTTGGGATTACGTATGATGAAAAAACTGAGTTGAATAATAAGAACATTTGGAAAAAAGAAGTCGTACGAAGGCAGGCTCTAGATGAGCACAAAGATAAAAAAGCAATTATTACCTTCGTGCGGGATGCAGACAAACTTACCTTGAAGATTGAAGATGAGGGTGATGGTTTCGATTGGCAAGATTACTTGAGCATTTCTGCGGAGCGGGCTACTGACAATCATGGCCGCGGTATTGCTATGGCTAAGATGATGAGCTTTGACGAATTGCATTACCATGGTAATGGTAATACAGTGGTCGTTGGTATATTTCTCTGAGACGTTAAACGAATGGCAGGGTAGCCATTGTTCTTCGGAGTTAGGTTGATTTGAAGGTTTCAGTGGATGTTGGTAATCATATTTTTGTTCAGCTAGCAGGCCTACTAACTTTCTTCCTTATTTGTTTTTTTATTTTTTATCTAACCATACAACAAAAAATAGCTTCGCAGAGAATGATTATTCAATTGTTCAATGCGGCACACTACCAACAGAATCTTATTAATGATTATACTCGCCAGGTGATAGCGCTCATTGCGGCCTACGCTACTCATGATAAATTGAGTATTCAGGAAATGAATAAGCAAAGTAATCTTACTCGAAAACGAATCGAAGAAAATTTCACAAAATTCTTGAACGGAGGATCATTAGAAATAGAAGGATTGTCTAAGCAGGGAGTAACTATTCAACCTGATCTCTACGTTGATGCAATGGGGTTGATTAATATTGCAAAAATCAACTGGGAAATACTGAGTTATGAATCTATTTCCATTATAAAATCGGATATGAGTACGCTCATCAATAATCCAAGGTTTGCCGTACTGTCCCAGATTAATGACGACGCAATTGATGCTCAACAACAAGTGGTGATATATTTTGGAAGAAAAATACATCAATACCAGGAACGTATTGAATTGATACAGCGGCTGATTCTGGCTGTCAGTTTAGGGCTGTTTACCGGTATGTTGGTATATGCTAGAAAAAGTATATCTGTTCCACTTGTAAGAGCTACTTCGAATTGGTTAAAGTTTGAAGCTATTGTGAATCAAACCAGTGAGATATTGGTTTTGACTTCAGTATGTTCTCAGCATGAGGAACCCAAAGTGGAATTTGCTAATCAGGCAGCTGCTCTCCTCAGTAAGGAACCGAGAGACCTCATAGGGAAACCATTTTCCTTTTTAGGCTTTAGGTCTTCTGACAATGAAAAAGTTTTTATTGAAGATCTAATTAAGAGAAAGAAGTTGTGTGGAGAGCTAAAATATAGGGACTTAAATGATAGTGAAATCTGGCTGTCTTTTAATATATTGCAACTGACGGATAAGTACGATAAACCCATAAATTGGGTTTTTCTGGCTCAAGATATCACGCCAATTAAAAATGAGAATACCAGGTTGAAGTCATTAACCGAAGAGCTAGAGAGAAGCGCCGATGAGCTTGTTAGTGCCAAGGAAAAAGCTGAAGAGGCAAATCAGCTTAAATCAGAATTTCTAGCCAATATTAGTCACGAGCTGAGAACACCCATGAACGGTATTCTTGGTTTGTCTAGACAATGTATCAAACATATTTCAAACTGGGATAAGAATCAGCAAATAGAGCACTTGGAATGTATCCAGGAAAGTGGTACACGTTTATTGGATCTGCTGAATGATCTACTAGATTTATCAAAGTTAGAAATGAAGAAATCCGAGTTTCGGTTTGAGCAGCATGATTTGTCGGCTATTGTCAACTCATGCATATTTGAGTGCTCGAGCCTGTTAAAAGAAAAAAAAATAGAGATACAACACCATTTTGAAGATGAATTACCTTTAGTTTACGTCGATAAGAAAAGGATATATCAAGTTGTTGTAAATTTTCTATCGAACGCGATCAAATTTTCAAATCAAGCCGGTGCTATAAATATTTCTTTGACTACCTTGGAACAAGAGGCTGACAGGTTTGTGAAGGTTAGTGTTGTAGATTCCGGTCTAGGTGTGCCAGAATCAGAGCTTAAGAGTGTATTTGATAAATTTGTTCAGAGT
>JAYPYM010000400.1:0-2293 GCA_038135915.1 Gammaproteobacteria bacterium | reverse complement strand
GCTAAAGGGTGGCCATTGCTCAATTTTGTCATGGATGCCCGTACCGGATTAGGGAGATTTAAAGATTTCCGTATTTCTAATTATGACCTTATGATGGAGCTCATCAGTTACTGTTCAGACCATCAGATTGAAGAGATTCTAATGCACCCTGATGTAAAGGAACGCACAGATCTATATAACCAAAGTGTTGAAAAATGCAAAGAGCAAATCAAACGCTGTGCTACAGTACATAACAACCTAGTTGTGCTTGACCTTAGAAACGAAGAGATCATTCATCCAGGGAATCGGTTCTTGATCTATGCGCTTTTTCCTGAGTGCAACATATCCATTCATGTACTTTGGGGTTTAAGAAAACAAAACACCGTGTTTGCCTGTGGAAAATCCATTTTCAAAAAGGACTCAAAAACAAATGTCGGTGAGCTTATGTTAAAATACAATGGCGGTGGTCATGAAGCGGCAGGCACTTGCCAAGTCGATAATGCTAAAGCAGAAGATGTATTGAAAGAACTCATTCATGTCATTAGCACCGAAGGGTGACTGTCTCTCCTATTCTTTAAGCAGAAGGTAGAAGGTAAAGGCGATTGCAGGCGACCATACTGTCTATACTAGTTTCTTGGTTACTGAGCATTGGTCAACCTTATCACTTAAGCCAACTCGTCGGAGGAAAGCCGGCCTCCGATGATATCTCAGGCATATTTATTTGGACCGACTCAGTTAACAAGCTCGATGATCATTACTGTACCGCAGCAAAAGTAAGAGAGGATACTTTTTTAACTGCTGCCCATTGCTTACTAAGACAAAAAGCCATGGACCGTGAAGGTTACATTGGGCCATGGCGGTCGCTCTATACCATGAATACAGGCAAGCCAATCAAATACAGTACAAAGAAACAGGTATACCCAACCGATGCAAATGAAACGCTGATGATCAAGTCAGTACAAATTCATCCAAGCCTCAGAAAATGCATGAGAACAACGCCAAACGCAACTCAATGCTCTAGCCGGGTTCCAGTACCAGATGTGGCTATAGTACAGGTTGAGCCCAACGGATCATTCAAAGCATTAGACACCCTTTCAATTTCTACCGAACAAGTACATCCACAACAAAAAGTGATCCTCACGGGTTACGGTATCTACGATGGGGAAAAAACCACCCCCCCACAACTGAGATTTCATGAAAGCACCGTAAGCGACCCCAAGCATTACTGCCACTTATTAAGAAAAACCAACGCGGTAAAAGATGGATACCCAAATAAAAAACATTTCTTTACAATCTTGGGCCATTTGAACGGTGACCGATATGCAAATCTGGGAGGCGGAGACTCCGGCGGCCCTGTTTTAGACGCCAAAACAAAAGCAATTGTAGGCATAAATTCAGATGCTTACTGCCCACTAGGCTATCGAGATTGTTATAAAACAAGCTTAAGCTTTTTCACAAGAATCAATCATGGTGCGCCCTACTTCGTCGGCGAATGGCTTGAGGAGAATCTAAATAAATAACCAAAAGCTAGTTCCGAGGCTAACCATTATTGGGCTCTTGAACTCTGCTATTTCACCTTTTGAAAGATATCGGTTACCACACCATCTACCCCAGCCTTGCGATAAAAGTTAATTCTATCTGGGCTATTGATCGTCCAAACATATACTTTGACCCCAGCTTTCTTCAGGGCACCGACATACTCCCTGTCGATAAAACTACGACCCTTCATATTAACGATTTGTATACCGTTAGATTCTACTGCTTGCACTAGCTTAAATACAGGAGGAGGCCAAAGCCAAGGAAACCTTCGCTTAAGGCGCGCTAGCTTAACAAAGTTAGCATCAGGAAGGCTTTGCTTAAACTGGGCTAAGGCTGTAAATTCAGCACTTTGCACGTATAGCCTTTCTTGAGGTATTTCAGCCAATAATACTGTATCTTTCAGATTCTTCGCGATCTCCAAACTGGATTCCTTCATGTCTAGCAAGAAACGCATATTGGTGTTGCCCTGCTTGAAAACATCTATTAGTGCTGGAATATCTTTGTCCAATTTCTTAATATCTTCAAATCGCTTTCCCTTAAGATCAACATCCTGTATCTCTGCGTCATGAAACACGTACAAGACTCCATCTACCGACTGCCTGATATCTAGTTCGATGAAGCTAGCCCCCAAGGCACTCGCCTGACGTATTGCGGCAATCGTATTTTCCTTTTCACCAAAACCGAGCGCTCTGTGGGATACTAGATCAAACCCAGAAACACCAGATGAAATCAATAAAACCGATAACCATAGATACTTAATTATTATCTCCTCATG
>JAYPYM010000399.1:1883-2300 GCA_038135915.1 Gammaproteobacteria bacterium | reverse complement strand
GCTTTATACCGACGCAACAAAAAGCCTAAGTTTTCACCCAGCACTTGTCTCAAATCAGTGGGCATCACAATCTGAGAAATAGAACCTAAACTCAAAGCTTCTTTAGGATTCATCAGCTCTTTTTCATAGCGAGTTGCATATTCTGCTTCAGCTGCCTTTAGCCATGCTTCGGCTTCTTGCTCGGCCATTGTTTGCGCCTCAATATCTGATGCACCTTTTGTAAGGTGCTCAAACTTAGACTTTGCGATACGATCCTTGACACCGCTTCGCAAGGCTTTCAATTCAGTTTTATATACAAACTCTTTCCCTGCCGGCCCCATCACAGCAAGACGCGTGGTAGGTAAAGCTAACACTAGATCTGCGCCAGTTGCATAGCTATTAAAGGCGGCATAGGCTCCACCAAAAGCATTTCTTATA
>JAYPYM010000399.1:0-1873 GCA_038135915.1 Gammaproteobacteria bacterium | reverse complement strand
ACCTTGCGTTCTTGAGTGCAGCGTCACAATCAATTTGTCCAGAAGATACTGCAGAGTTATTAGCAACGATACCCACTACATGACCACCAAGCCGAGCAAACGCGCAGATGGTATTTTGTGCTCTCTGCGGTTGGACTTCAAAATAATCACCGTGGTCACAAACTTGTTGGATAATAATACGAACATCTATCGGCGTATTGTAACCACTTGAAGAGTTAAACGCCTTTTTTAACAAAATATCTACATCCCAAGTCTTTCGATCTATGGGGTCAGATGTAGACTGAAAAGGGGCCAAGACGGAGTTATTATCAGGCATATAGCTGAGCAGAGTTTTCACTTTAAGTAACGCAGCCACTTCATCTGCGGCAACAAAATCTGAAACACCTGACTGACCATGAACACTTGGTCCTCCCAATTCTTCAGGTTACATCCTCTCCTAACACAGTTTTTACAACCGAGGGGCCTGTTAAACCAAAGAATGTTTCATTTGGCTGTATCATAAAACTGCCTTGCCTGGGTAAATAAGCACCCCCTCCTGCATTGAAGCCAAACATGCACATAATGCTTGGTACAACCCCGCTAATCTTTCGAAGCATGGCAAATGCTGCAGCATAACCATCCAATCCGCCAACACCAGCAGGAACATAAGCTCCAGCACTATCATTCATCCCAATCACTGGAATGCCTTTGTCGCCGGCTAACTTAAATAACTCAGCCAATTTGCGACCATTGGTCGCATCCATAGAACCTGCTCGAACAGTGAAATCATGACCGTATAGCGCAACATCTCTACCGTCAATATTCAAAATCGCCGTAACCAAAGAGGCGCCATCTAGGTTTTTACCCCAATTTTGGTACAAAAAAGTGGGGGATTTATCTGTTAATACCCGGATCCTCTCCCATATCGTCATTCGACCCTTGAGATGCTGCCTCTGCACAGATGACACGCCTGCACTTTGTTGAGGACGCTGCATCAGCTCTAACCCTTCACGCAAAGCTTCTTCATAAACACCTGGTGCCTGCAGAATCTCACCTGGCACACCGAGAGTTACCTCTTCTTTCTTTGCAAAGGGGTCTACCAGACAAGGTAGTGGGCAGCTAGCGTTTTTATTGCTCATTGTATTTATTCCATCCATACTATTCTTAACACAGGGAATATTATTTGTACTATTTTTAGGCCCCTTACATCACTATCCAGCAATAGACCATTGAAACTGTACAAAAAACACCCCTCTCAAACCCTCAGAGAACCGCTAGTTTAGGCTTATCGATTCGCCTTGACAACACCTGACTCCGAGGGTAATAAAAAAGAACTAATTAGATAATACTAAAGGACCAGTGACCAGGCTTATCATAGTTATGCTAAAAAATTTTGAGCAATTGACCAAACCCTTTCCGACAGAACAATTTGATACGCCACCCTCTGACCTTATTGCTTTCTGCCGCCATTACATTCGAGGGTTTGAGTGGCCACTTTTTTTTATGTCGTTAACCACTGCCCTCCTTGCTATCCTTGAAGTTTCATTATTCGGCTTTTTAGGAAATCTGGTTGACTGGCTATCAAACCAGGATAAAGCCAAATTCCTCGAGCAAGAGTTTAGCCATTTAGTACTGATGAGTTTTGTACTGCTCCTATTCATGCCAATACTGACCTTTATCCATTCTGCAATAGTCCATCAAACACTCTTGGGTAATTTCCCAATGTCTATAAGATGGCTAGCACATCAATACCTGGTCAAGCAAAGCCTCTCCTTCTATCAAAATGATTTTGCGGGGAGAATTGCAACCAAAGTCATGCAGACAGCTTTGTCGTTGCGAGAAACAGTCATGAAACTGCTTGACGTTATCATGTACGTCTCGGTTTATTTCATTT
>JAYPYM010000398.1:0-2309 GCA_038135915.1 Gammaproteobacteria bacterium | reverse complement strand
CTTTAATAGCGGCAAGCGGTGTGCGTAGTTCATGAGCGGCATTTGCGGTAAAGCTCTCTTGACGTTCCCAGCCCTCTCTGATTTTTGTAAATAGCCCATTAATCGCTTCCAATAATGGCGTAAGCTCAATAGGGGCATCTTTAACTGAAATTGGAGATAAGTTCTTCGTACTTCGTTTTTTAATTTGTTGGCTGATACGGCCCAATCGGCGAAAAGCTAAAGTAATTGCGATCCAGATCAATACAAGAATTAGCGGCGTTAATATGGCGTGTATTAGTATCAATCGTCCTGATATTTTTTCAACAAGCTCGTTTCGTATTTCATATTTTTCCCCACTGATAAGCCAGTGATCGATCTGCTCAAGATAAAGCGTGAATGCACGCCAAGTTTCCCCCTCAATTTCTATGGTATGAAACCCTTTTTCCCAAGGTACGTATGCATGTAGCGGAGAACTGGCAGAGTGGAGCTTTAGTACTTTGTCGGCTGACCATAGCTGAAAATATATTTTACTCTCATAAGGATGGCCATATCTATCTTCACTTGCGTCTGACTGATCATCGCGCCAACCTTGATAGATAATAGGCCCAGGATGTTGATCGCTTTTTTGCATCCAATCAACTAACTGCTGAGACAAAGCACCTGCGAGCACTCGGGTTGATTGAGCAAGCTGCGCATCAAATAGTTCATCTATCTCATGGGCTGCATCTCGATAACTGAATATAGCAATGAGCACATCTGTCGCAAGGATAAAAATCGCAACATAAAACAGTAGAATATTCTTGATAGACCAATTACTAGGGAGTACTTTCATGTTCATTGTTTAGCTTTGGTCCGACTCGAGCGTAAATTTATAGCCCATGCCTCTGACGTTCTCTATAAGATATTTGGGTATTTTCTTTCTAAGATTATGCAGGTGAACTTCGACGGCGTTACTGTTTATCTCGTCATACCACCCATGCAATTGTTGACGAAGCTGCGCAATAGACAATACCACGCCGGGCCTACTCATCAAACTATGCAGTATTTGAAACTCCCTAGGCGTGAGACTAATCGGATCGTTTTTATAGCGCACCTGACGCGTCTCAATGTTCAGACTCAAATTACCAGACTGAAGGGTCTTTTTTTGATTAATGCCTTTTCTTCTCAATAAGGCTCTTACGCGCGCGAAGAGTTCATCCAGTTCAAAAGGCTTAACCAGGTAATCATCTGCACCTAAATCAAGGCCCGTGACCTTTTGTTCCGTGGTATCCCTTGCTGTCAGTATGAGAGTGGATGATTCATTTTTTGAGCGAGTTCGTCGTAATACCTCAAGCCCGTCAACTTTAGGTAACCCAAGATCTAAGATGACCAAATCATAATTTCCTTCAAAGATCGCATGACAGGCGGTCTCGCCGTCTTGAACCCAGTCAACAGCATACTTTTTTGAAAGACTCTTTGACAGCCCAGAACCGAGCCCTGGATCATCCTCAACTAACAATATCCGCAACTATCTCATCTCCTTCGTATAAAACGCTAACGAACACACCATGACTGGGCTTCAGACCGCTCTAAAAAATCCTCGGCCTCTTCACCTTGCAGCATAGCAACGGTTGCTAACGTGCCTGCTTGAACGCAAGTCGAGGACAGTACAGTTATTGACCTGGGTGCATCCGGTACCGGCCATCCGGTTTGTGGATTGAGTATATGGCCATAGCGCTTTCCTTCGATCATTATAGATCGCCTGGCATCGCCACTGGTAGCTAATGCGCCTTGTTTCAACGTGATTGCAGCCATGGCCTGGTTGTGATCTGGCTGCTCTATACCGACTTGCCATCCTGTTGAGGTGTTTGGGGCAGTTTCTGAACTGTAGGCACTAATATCCCCACCAAAATTGATCAAAATAGAAGCTGTCTTTGGTAAGTTTTCTCTTGCAATCAGCATACACTGATCCACTGCATACTCTTTCCCAATGCCGCCTAGGTCTATTTCCATTTGATCCGCTAATTGAAAGTAGGGTGGATTCCACTTTGCTTTTTTCCAACCGATCAATGGAAGCAGTGCTTTTATATTATCTCCCTTTGGAAGAGGGAACTGATTACCATCAAATTTCCAGACCTTACGTAAGATGCCAGAGGTGATATCAAAAAGACCGTTGCTCTGCTGCCAACAAAATTCTGCATACTCCAATAGTTTTTGTGTTTCTTCATCAAGCCGCACCACTTCACCCATGTTAATCTTTGCAACGATATTATCAGCTCGATATCGACTGTACTTCCCCTCAATCCGCCAGGATTCTGAAGCTATCTTGTCAGCGATGCTCTGTACTTGGC
>JAYPYM010000397.1:0-2318 GCA_038135915.1 Gammaproteobacteria bacterium | reverse complement strand
AATTGGTCGTTTATGCAAACTTGTCAAATTTGTCGGTTCTTCCACAGGACCCCTAGTCGGTGCTGAAAAAACCATCTCAGCGCTAGCTATTCTGATTCTCCGTGGCCGCTAGAATCAACCTAACAATATGAGATCATATTCTTTGTAAAATGACGGCCTGAAAAATCGATCATAATAGCTCATTCCTGAGGGATAGCTAAGTTTTGATTATACCAGGATCAGTGGATCGCTGCCGATGATCCGCGTGTGAAAATGGCGAAGAAGCTTAGCGAAGATAAGGATCTTCCAATCGGCGATATCTGTAAGCAAATGCAGATATCGCGTACTACATTTATCGGTTAGTAAAATTGATTTCCATAAAGCTTCCAGAGGCCAGGCTTTCCAATATTTTGATCGGCCGCCGCTACTTCAGCTTCGAAACCATAGGAAATTGGTTAAAAGCGCCTAGTATAAATTTTCCCCTTCTGAACATGTCAGTATCCTCATTTTTTACATAAATCTAACAATTTGATTCAAATTTTATCTGATACGGGTAGTCTGATTCAGTTAAAGTATGGGGGTAAAGTAAGCAGATTAAAGAGAGATATAGATAATGGGCAATGAGAATGGTCTAAATAATGGTGGTAGTCAATACCAGTATGAAGTCAATCGTATTGAAGGTGACTACAGTTATGGTGGTGATGTCTATGACTATGCATTCTACGCTATGGCGCTTGCCTATGAATTAAATGGGTTGCTCGCTCGGGACCAGATGGATGAAATTAAAAGTCGTAACAAACAAATTGAATACTATCGAAAATTAAAGTCAGAATATAGAGAAGACTTAAACGCCCTATATGCTTTAAAATCTGGCTCAAGTGGTCATTCGATTGTTGATGTAGTTGAAGATCCTGATGATCACGAGCCGGAGGGGGCAAATCTTTCGGTTGATTATTCAGACCCTCAAGTGGGTGAACCAACTCCGGAAGAATACGCCCAAATGTCAGAGGGTGTCTGGTACTATTATACTGATCCTAGAACAGATAAAACCTATAGAGTTAGCAAAGCAAAATACACTGATGATTTGCGTGAAGTGGTTACAGATGCTCTTGGCAGTATAATTGGAGTAGACGGTGTAAAGCTTGTAGATAACGATGATTGGTATTTTGTAAGACAGGAGCGAAATGAGATCGGGCCTGGTGTGGAACAAGAAGGATCTTATGCCGAGGATAGAACAGAGGTTCGTCACGAACAGGGTGAATGGAAGGCTTTGAACGAAGGTGAAGAAGATGGTGACATCTATAGTCGTACTGATCAAAAGTGGTATGACGACGATGACAGGGATATCAGGAGAGTTAGGTGGAATCCAGAGACCGACACACTTGAGTTTAAAAGCTATAATCAGACTTCTTGGGTAACCTATGCAATCAGCCCAGCTATTGGTCTTTTGGCTGATCTCCAAAATGGTGCATCGCAAAGCAAACAAATTGGGGATGGTACAAACAATCCTTTTGCGGTTTATTTTACTGATAATGATTCGATTGGTGTAGAAAGCTATGACGGGCGCCACCCTGCTAATGAGCGCTGGATAGAGTGGCCACCAGGCAGCGGTAATGAGATCCCCGTATCTTATGGTATTGAAGTTGTTAAAAACCATATGGAAGACATTGATGATAAGATAAGTGACTTAACCAGTATCAATCAAATAGCAATGATCCGGTTGCAGCAATATATTAACAATATGAACATGTTAGTAACATTGCTTTCCAACTTGTTATCTAATAAGAAAGACGCTGAAAATACAATTGTTAGAAATATATAAAGTGTATTCAGCTAAAACTGTAACCCTCATTAATTTCCGCATTTATTACGCTAGAAATTGAAGCAGTAGCGAGAGCCAAGGATCAGGTTTAAATTGCCTTTTCTCAAATGAGCGGTCTCTTGGCTCTCTTTCCATTTGATAATAGCTGTCAGTACTTATTGAGACTCTGGTCTTTGCCAACCAGTACACGTGAAGCCACCTATGTCATCGATGGGATTCTTCATAATATGGTGTAGCGACACATAGGGGGAGGTATGACAGTCGAGTCAGCCGCAGGAACTTCCCCCACAGCTGCTCACAGAACCGTACGTGACAGTCTTCCGTCATACGGCTCCTGCTCCGTTAACAATATAAGTGCAACACTCCAGTATTGTTGATCAGGGCAAATACGCTCGAGAGAGCCAAAATTCAGAGAACGTACGCCCCTTATTCCCATGCAAAACCTGAAACAATCAATTAGCACAAGCACGTTCACAGAACTTCAAAATTCTCTATGCAGTAAAGTGGGTTTTGATAG
>JAYPYM010000396.1:0-2375 GCA_038135915.1 Gammaproteobacteria bacterium | reverse complement strand
CTCGAGGGTTAACCTCTAACACAAACACTTTACTGTCTTTCACTGCAAATTGTATATTCATCAGGCCAACAACGCCTATCGATAAGGCTAACAGCTTTGTTTGCCTTATAATTTCTTCCTGTATCTCGTCTTCAAGCGAATAGGGCGGTAGAGAGCACGCAGAATCACCTGAGTGGACGCCTGCCTGCTCAATATGCTGCATCACTCCGCCGATGAAAACATTTTCACCGTCACAAATCGCATCTACATCCACCTCAATTGCATCATTTAAAAAGCGATCCAAGAGTATCGCATGATCTTCTGAAACATTAACAGCAGCAGACATATAACGCCTGAGTTCATTAGCGTTATAAACGATTTCCATCGCTCTGCCACCCAGCACGTAGGATGGCCTAACCACCAGTGGATAACCAACTTCTTCAGCCAACTGAATGCTTTCTTCGACACTTCTTGCCATTCGATTATCAGGCTGTAACAGTTTCAATTCATCAAGAATTTTTTGAAATCGCTCTCTATCCTCAGCAGCATCGATGGCATCAGGAGAGGTGCCAATGATGGGGACACCAGCCGCCTCCAGGCCTTTTGCTAACTTAAGCGGAGTCTGCCCTCCAAACTGAACAATGACACCAGTAGGCTTTTCAACGTTAACAATTTCCAATACATTTTCTAGCGTCAAAGGCTCAAAATACAACCTGTCAGAGGTATCATAATCGGTTGAAACAGTTTCAGGGTTGGAGTTCACCATGATAGTTTCATAGCCATCGTCCCGTAATGCCAACGCTGCATGGACACAACAATAATCAAACTCAATCCCCTGACCAATCCTATTTGGGCCTCCGCCCAAAACCATAATCTTCTTCTTATCCGTTGGCTCAGCCTCACAATATGACTCATAAGTACTATAGAGGTAAGCAGTACTGGTGGGAAACTCGGCTGCACATGTATCTACTCGTTTATAAACAGGGACCACACCCAATTTTTGTCGCAGGTCTCTTACACTTGCTTCGCTTACATTAAGCAAGGATGCAATACGATGATCCGAAAATCCATCTCGCTTTAAACTTCTCAGGCGGTCTGCACTAAGATCATCGAGTGATATACTTTTCAAGTCATTTTCAACATTGACTAATTCTTCAATCTGCGCCAAAAACCAGGGATCTATTTCAGTCGCAGCATGCACTTGCTCTAGCGTCATTTTCGCTCGAAAGCCATCCGCCAAAACCAGAACACGGTCCGCGCAGGGCGTACTAAGACGTTTCCGCAATACTGAGTCTTCTGCTTGATCATCAATTAAAGGGGTGAAACCATCCCAACCATTTTCCAACCCACGAAGCGCTTTTTGTATCGATTCCTTAAAAGTTGAACCAATCGCCATTACTTCGCCAACGGATTTCATTTGGGTAGTTAATACCGAATCAGCCTGGGGAAACTTTTCAAAATCAAACCGAGGAATTTTAGTGACAACGTAATCAATGGTGGGCTCAAAGCTGGCAGGGGTTAAGCCACCCGTCATATCGTTTTGTAATTCATCTAAGGTATAACCAATCGCGAGCTTGGCTGCAATTTTAGCAATTGGGAAGCCGGTTGCCTTTGAAGCCAAAGCAGAGGACCGACTAACCCTTGGATTCATTTCTATCACCACGACCCTTCCCGTCTTAGGATCTATAGCAAATTGAACATTGGATCCACCGGTTTCTACACCAATTTCCCGCAGTATATCAATCGAAGCATTTCTTAGGCGCTGATACTCTTTATCTGTGAGTGTTTGTGCCGGCGCAACCGTTATAGAATCTCCAGTGTGGACACCCATTGGATCTAAGTTTTCTATAGAGCAAATAATAATGCAATTATCGTCCTTGTCTCGAACAACTTCTAACTCATACTCTTTCCAACCAATCAGGGACTCATCAATCAAGAGCTCATTTGTCGGCGAAAGATCCAAACCACGTTGGCAAATTTCTTCAAACTCTTCGATATTATAGGCAATACCTCCACCACTTCCGCCCAAGGTAAATGACGGCCTGATAATGACAGGAAAGCCTAACCCAACCTGAACCTGAAATGCCTCTTCTAAACTATGAGCAATCGCCGATCTCGGGGTACTAAGCCCGATTTTTTTCATTGCCCTATCAAATTTTTCTCGATCTTCAGCCTTATCAATAGCTTCCTGCTTGGCGCCTATTAACTCCACACCAAATTGATCTAATACACCTTCTCGAACCAAATCCAGCGTACAGTTCAATGCGGTTTGCCCACCCATTGTCGGCAGCAAGGCATCTGGTCTTTCTTTTTCAATAATCTTAGCAACCACTTCCCAGGTGACCGGCTCTATATAGGTTGCGTCAGCCATGCTGGGATCTGTCATTATCGTAGCT
>JAYPYM010000395.1:301-2411 GCA_038135915.1 Gammaproteobacteria bacterium | reverse complement strand
TGTTTTCATTTATTTGCAAAGCAATTTTGAAAACCTGTCATCGTGACATTTTGAGATAAAACCATAATTTAATTCACCTTTTTATCTCAAAACCCCTCTCATCTCAACTGCGTTAAAGCCACTTCGTCTTGAGGAGGTGCGCATTATATAGATCGCGACTTTGGATGCAACAGTTTTTTTAACGTTTTCCTTACATTTTTTACCGACAAGATCAATTAACAACCTAACCGATCAAATTTCACTCAGACTCCACTTTATTTCGCCCCAAAAGGGCGTTTACAGGACCCGATAAAGTGTAAAGTAAAAACACACCCCACAACACCAAGGCCGGCTCTAACGCAATAACCGCAAAGATCAATACAATAATGAGCACCGTCGTAAAAGGCACCCGTCTTTTCATATCCAAATCTTTGAACGAATGGTATTTCACATTACTCACCATCAGGACACCCGCAGCAGCAACAACAACCATTGTAAGAAGCGTCAACCAACCGCCCTGCTCATAATCGTGAGCAATCCAGACAAAACCAGCAACAATCGCTGCAGCCGAAGGACTAGGCAGCCCTACAAAAAAGCGCTTATCAACCTCTTCTATCTGAGTATTAAATCTTGCCAAACGCAAAGCAGCTCCCGCCACGTAGATAAAAGTCGCTATCCACCCGACATTACCCAGCGTCGAGAGATTCATAGAGAATGCCACCAAGGCTGGCGCAACACCAAAGGCCACCATATCAACCAAACTATCATATTCAGCGCCAAACGCGCTTTGAGTATTCGTCATACGCGCCACACGACCATCCAAACCATCTAGAATCATCGATATAAAAATGGCAATCGCTGCATTTTCAAAATGACCATTCATTCCCGCAACAATGGCATAGAAACCTGAAAACAAAGACGCAGTAGTAAATAGATTAGGAAGAAGATAAATACCCCTGCCTAACTTGGATCGATGTTTTTTCACTAAAGCCTCTTCAGACTCTTCATTTGATTTCACATCAGGCTTCTCATCAGTCATCAATCTATTCCATTACTTCTATAACAGTCATCACAAACTCGGGAGATTAAAAACAACACCCCCAAAATAAAAAACGGCCCTCGAATTTTACCCGAGAACCGTTCCTAATCGCCAGCATTAAACTGACATCAACAGATTACCAAAAACTAAAATTAGTTTTTCTCTTGGTCAACTATCTTGTTCGCAGCAATCCAAGGCATCATCTCACGAAGCTTACCACCAACTTGCTCGATTGGATGAGCTGCATTATTACGGCGCCAGGCCGTCATCTCTGGGTAGTTAGACTGACCTTCCAAGATGAATTTCTTAGCATATACACCATCCTGAATATCCTTCAGAGCAGCACGCATTGCTTTACGTGATTCTTCATTGATTACGCGAGGACCAGTTACGTACTCGCCGTACTCAGCATTGTTTGAGATTGAGTAGTTCATGTTCGCGATACCGCCCTCGAACATTAGATCTACAATCAATTTCAATTCATGCAAACATTCAAAGTAAGCCATTTCTGGAGCATAACCAGCTTCAGTAAGCGTCTCAAAGCCCATTTTAACAAGCTCAACAGCACCACCACAAAGAACAGCCTGCTCACCAAACAAGTCAGTTTCCGTTTCATCTTTGAAAGTAGTTTCGATAATACCTGTACGCCCACCACCTACACCGGATGCATAGGACATTGCCACAGACTTTGCATTACCTGAAGCATCTTGATGAATTGCTACAAGATCGGGAATACCACCACCATTAACAAACTCATTGCGCACCGTGTGACCTGGCGCCTTAGGCGCAATCATAATCACATCCAAATCTGCTCGGGGTACAATCTGGTTATAGTGAATGGCAAAACCATGAGCAAAGGCCAGAGTAGCGCCCTGCTTTAAATTAGGCTCCAATTCATCGCGATAGAGCTGGGATTGAAACTCATCAGGTGTAAGTACCATTACCAAATCTGCACCGGCAACCGCACTGGGCACATCCTTGACGGTTAATCCTGCCGCTTCAGCCTTAGCTGCAGATGAAGAGCCATTGCGCAACCCGACCGTTACCTCAACGCCGGAATCTTTTAGATTATTTGCGTGAGCATGGCCCTGA
>JAYPYM010000395.1:0-291 GCA_038135915.1 Gammaproteobacteria bacterium | reverse complement strand
TAGCAATCAGATCAGGAATACCTCCACCACGAACAAACTCAGAACGCACGGTATGTCCAGGCGCTTTAGGAGCAATCATAATTACATCCAGATCTTTACGAGGAACGATCTGGTTATAGTGAATAGCGAAACCGTGAGCAAATGCCAAAGTAGCACCTTCTTTCAGGTTAGGCTCGATATCTTGCTTGTAGAGCTGGCTCTGGAACTCATCCGGAGTCAAGATCATCACAAGATCAGCTTGAGCAACAGCATCAGCAACGTTGTCCATAACTTGAAGACCGTGCGCTTCAG
>JAYPYM010000394.1:0-2417 GCA_038135915.1 Gammaproteobacteria bacterium | reverse complement strand
ACACCTTCTAATTTCCTTTTCTAAACCCTCATACACAACTTTCGTTCATAACTCCAAAGCAAAAGCTTGATAATTTCTTCATTGAGCGCACTAGTGTTCCTATAGAGCAATTTAAGATTGTTATTATTTTATGCTAACAGGTAGAATGCTACTGAAATTTATTTAAGTTTATTAATAAAAGTATCAAACAAGACTCTCCCATAAGGGTAAACAATTTGAATATTAGACCGCTGGCCTCTATCGCTTCACTTTTTACCGGTATCTTTAGTAGTAAAGAAAATACGTTGTCTACGTTAATCCAGCGAGCAACACCTAACTTAGTTGAACTCGACTCTTTTCTTAAACCCAACCCTTTAGATAAGGGTTATCTAGATCACATATGTTTAATCGACTCCGCTGAAAAGTTATTCCCAAAGATAGACGTTTTACAGCAAACTGAGTTAGATGATTCCGATTTTCCTGAATTCATTCTAAACTCAATGATAGCCTTAGAGTTCGACAACCCGAGAATGCTTCACTACTACTTGACACAAATAAGCAACTCAAGTCAATACACACGTGAACAAGTCAGCGATGCTTTTATGAATGTTGGTCAGGCGTTAACTACTGCAATCAAAAAGAATAGTGCTGATGCAGTAAATGTATTTTTAGAGCAAATGTTTAAGGAGGCCGCTGATCATTTTATCGATGAAAAATCATGTGAGATGCTTAAGAATACGCTCATGAACGTAAGAAGCTTCACCAGTGTGCCGAACGCTGCAGATTTACAAACCATCAAGAAGATTTTCAGTTCAGATGAAGTACCACCAAAACAAAAAATAAACATACTAATGCACCCCTTGTTAGATACCGCACTAAAAATACTTACACTGCTGCTAGCCGTCAATTTAGCTCGAGAGGAAGTGGGTCGAGCTCGCAACAGAAGGCAAGCACAGATTGATCACCATCAGCAATTAAATGACCAGGCCCAAGCCTTAGCCACAAGATTTGAACAAGAAATGCTAGCTCGAAAAAAACAAGATGAATTGGAGTTTCTTGAAAAGCGTGTTGGTAATTGTGATTGGGCATTTTTACCCAAGGAAACAGATCTAAAAACCGTTCGAACGGAATTCAGAAAAGGCGAAAGGTTGATTTGTCCCATCACCCATTTAGAGATTGGGTTTAGAGAACGAAAGACCACAATTAAGCCTGTAGTCGTTATAGACAATTATTCCAACATGCATCTTTATTCAAACGCTGGTATATCCCAACTTCATAATACAGATGAAGCAAATCGTACAATTTTTGCCGATCACTCAAGAAACAAGGCAGGTACAATCGCATTTGATGATCTAAACAAACGGGTGTTCCAATTGACTGAGTTTCAGTATGATCGATTAAAAGCGCTCTGTATAGAACGAGCAGCTAGCAGCACATAGTATTTGATAAAGAGAGATCAGGAAGAAAGGGGATTTTCCTGACCTCAAAGCTAGTACTGAGTCAACGACTAACGGTTACAGGTCAATCGGTAACAAGACTCTATTGATCATGTGTACGATACCATTGGCTGCTTCAATGTTACTTGCTCGACCAATTACTTTTGGATCTTTTAAATCAGGTTCCATATCCTGAAGAAAAACTCTTCTTTTTCCCTCAGGCGTGATTGTAACACCCAATAAAGTCTCTATCGTATCTAGACTTTTAATTTCCTCTAATTTTTTAGCAGTTGGACTAACATGATAAAGCAGTACGTTCGTAATTAGCTCAACCCCCAGTCCTACAAGTTCAGTGGCAACCAATTCTTCGTTATAAGGAGCATGTTCAGGTAATAACCCAAGGTCAAGTGCTAACTTGTAGAAGGCCCCATCATTAGGTGCGAAAACAGTCAGATCTTCATCGGCGTTACTAAGCGCTTCAACTACTGCCGGATCTGCTGCTAGAACAGCTGCAAGCAGGATGTCATAATCCGACTTTCTATGATCAAAAGACTTCTTACCATTTGCTTTTATTACGATATCTGCAATTGTAGGTTCGTTACCAGGTATATCGATTGGTATCAGCACTCGGTCAATAGTGTGAATGATACCGTTTGAAGCCTTAATATTACTCGTCTTTTTGCCGGGTATAATTCTTGGGTTATCTAGGTTTGGTTCTCCATCTACGAGCCTCAAACCCTTCGGCATTAGGGGCTCAGCACCATCCAAAAGTGTTTCAACTTCATGCATGCGTAACACCTTTGAAAGTTTTTTTGCGCCCGGGCTAACATGGTAAAGCAGAATATTTGCTACCAACTCAGGTACTGTTGTTTCTAGCCCAGCTTGATCAATGAGGTTCTGCAAAGCAGTAGCAATAATCGTCACCGCACTACTCTCATCAACGTCTACTTCTGATACCCCTTCTACAAGGAACAGCAGATCCTTAGCCAGTTCAACAAATGC
>JAYPYM010000393.1:0-2463 GCA_038135915.1 Gammaproteobacteria bacterium | reverse complement strand
GGTCAAGACATATTATGTCCTGACAATTCTAACTTTAGGTGATAAGACATATTATGTCAAACTGTTTTATGTAATATTGTATGTAAACATAGGTTAAAAATAGTAGTCTTTCCCAACCAATAGCTAAGGGCTTCTTTGTATAATAGTCGAAGAGATCAATTAGCTATTCATTTTCTTCTTTTCTAACATATTCCCCTTCTATGATTTGAATACTTGATACATCTCTCACATTTGTTTTAAACCGCTCATCTGCCCATCGGTCAGCGTCCTCAGTATAAATATCACGCTCAGAGCCCCTCATTCTATTCACTATCAGTCGAATAAAGGTCTTTCTAATGATAGGCAAAAGTAGTAACACTCCAAGAAAATCCGATAGAAACCCGGGCACCAAAATCAATAGGCCGGCTACTAATATTGCAACTGATTCCAATGATTCGATCTCAGATGGCTTGCCTTCTACTAACTTTTGATGCAAATCAAGAATCTTATGTCTTCCCTCCAATTTAACGATCGGCAACCCCAGTATTCCAGTCGCAAAGACAAGAAAAAGCGCCCATATAAAACCAATTAGCACGCTAATTTTTACGAATATATAAAGTTCAAGGATAAAAAAAACGGGAATGAAAAAGAAAAAAAATCTAAACATATTATTGTACTCAATCTTTATTAAATAGTTGCTCCAACTCCTTTCTACCTTCTTGCGCTATTTTTAATAAGGTGTCTAAGTCATCTTTATGTTGAACTGCTTCAACAAGAATACGTTCATCGTGCATTCTGAACATATCAATACTTTCAATAGCCTGCCCTTCCGTGTAACCGAGCTCCATAAGCGACATCATAGCTGCTTGAAGGCTAGATTCAAAGGTCTCTCGAACAACTAATTTTATACCGGCTGCGTGTAGTTTATATGCATGGGCCCGATTTCTAGCTCTAGCCACAATTGCTATGTCTTTATAGTGCTCTTTAACCAGCATTGAAATCTGAAGTGATTCATCTACGTTATCTGTAGCTATAACAAGTAGCTTTGCATTTTTTACACCCGCATTAATGAGCAGGTCTAAACGGGTAGCGTCTCCGTAATATAACTTATTCCCAAGCTTACGTACAAAGTCTACATGTCTAGCATCTTTGTCCAAAGCTGTAAAAGGAATTTGCCTTGCAGCCAAAATTCTTCCAACAATTTGCCCAAACCTGCCAAATCCAGCGATGATAACCTCCGGTTGAAATTCTTTATCTGGATTTTCGTAACTACTTTTAGAACTCGTTCTCTTCTCTATAAAAAACTTCCTAAAGCCAAAAGCTAGTGGTGCAGTCATGGCCATTGAGATACTGACCACTAGGATGATGATATCAGCATCTTCTTTCATGATAAGACCACCCGATAATGCCTGTGCCACTATGACAAACGCAAACTCACCACCTTGCCCTAAAAGAATACCTAAGAATAAGGACTCATGTATTCTATGCTTCTGTGTATGGCAAATAGTAGCTATAATAACAGTTTTGATTACCACCAATAATAATGCATAAAATAGCACCTCAAACAGCTTTGTTGACAACAATTCAATATTTATATTCATACCTACAGCTATAAAAAATAAACCCAGTAAAAGGCCTTTAAATGGCTCGATATCTGTTTCAATATGATGCCTGTAGTTCGAGTTTGCGAGTAACAGCCCTGCAATAAATGCCCCTAGACCCTTAGATAAGCCCACTAAGTGAAGCGCTTCCGCCGAACCAAGTACAATCAACAGTGAGGCTGCTGTCATCACTTCTCTGTTGCCATACTTGGCAACCAAGTTCAGAAATGGATTCAAACCGACCTTACCAAATACAACTAAACTCACTAATCCAAATACGGACATCACAATATCTGAAGAAAAGTCAGGGCCTTTCGAGACAGACATGGTGTCAACGATAAAAAGAAGAGGAATAACTGCTAAATCTTGGAACAATAAGACTGCAAACCCGAGTCTACCTAAAGGAGTGGGCAATATTCGAAACTCTGCCATGATCTGTATAGCAAATGCAGTAGATGAAAGTGCTAGCGTAAGGCCAAGAATCCATCCAAGTGTCCAATCTTCAACCATCGCCCGAAGAAAGATACATAATATAAAACCAGTAAAAAATACCTGGCAAAAACCAAGCACACCAATTTTATACCTCATCTGCCAGAGTTTCTTTGGCTCTAATTCCAGGCCAATGATAAACAGCAGCATAATCACGCCAAATTCTGCAAAGTGAAGCGCTGCTGTGGGATCGCTAATAAGGTTAAATACATATGGGCCTAACAGTACGCCAGCAACTAAATAGCCCATAATTGCACCCATGCCTAACTTCTTAAACAAAGGTACAAAGAGCACTGCTGAGCACAGAAAGACTAATGCACTATGAAACCATGAAACTTCCATAAAATTTTAGTTGTCTGATTCTACGTCACTTTCCAAAAAGTTAATAAGGTAT
>JAYPYM010000392.1:444-2561 GCA_038135915.1 Gammaproteobacteria bacterium | reverse complement strand
ATACCGGCCTGTCACGCCGGGGGTCGCGGGTTCGAGTCCCGTCCGCTCCGCCAAAAACTCACAAACTTTAAAGTCATCTATTTTTACTTCAAATATCTATAATGTCCTACAATTAATTTAGGGTCCTATATATGGTGAGTTAGCTGAAATGTTTAGCTAGATTCGCTAAATAAAGGCATATTTATAGTCCTCTTCATAGAGTAGTTGGGTTATATGGTTGATCAGAATGATTCTGCGGAAATAATTCTATTTTTTCAGGGCAAAACTGTGCTGAAGGAAATGATGTTTGCAGAGTTTGAGGCGATACTAGATGGTGTTGTTGGCTTAGAGGATTTGGCTGATAATTCAATGTCAGCAGTCTACGTAATTGTAAACCTTCAGTTGGTTCCCACTTCTATTTGTTTATTTACGATTGAGTTTGATGCTTTGGGTGAGGCTCCTAAGGATTGGAATATACCCTTTAGAAGCTTGGTCAGTAACTGTGCGGCAGGGCCGGATTTAGGTGCTGGACCGATACAGCTCGCAATAAGGTCACAGTGCCCTACCGGGTGGTATGCTGACCATTTGTGGGATCCTGAGCCTGATACTTTAGAGTTAATTGCTCAAGCAGTTAAAAGAAATAGGTTATGCTTGCCTTACGAACCCCAAAGTAAAAGTGATCAAAGGCCACCACCACCGGCTTATGATCAGAATCCAGGCGCGGGTTATCAACAGTATGCTAACCCGCAAGGTTATTACCCACCGCAAAACCCTGCGCAAAATTTCGGGCAACCTATGCCGGATCCTCGTATGATGGGTGGTTGGCAGATGCCGGGAGCGCCTAATCAACCTATGCTAGGGCAGCCAGGTCAACCTGGTTATCCGCCGCAGGTGGCACCTTACCCACCTCAGGAGAATTATGATCAAGCGCATCAACATGAAATTCCTGAGTTGAATGAGGCGCTTGGAGAGGTAAAAAGTAGCTCGGAAATGGAAAGCTTGATTCATGAGGTCGAAGAGCAGCATAAAGAAAGATTGATAGAAGTGCAGGCTAAACAGAAGCAGCAAATCAAAAAAGTGCATGACCAAGCGCATAAGCTGATCAGCAAGTATAAAAGGCTAATCAGTGATGAAAAAAACTTGAATACAGAAATACAGAACCAAGTATCCATGCAGTCTGCTCAGATTGATTTACTCAAGGAGCAAAACAGTGATCAGAAAAAAAGAATAGAAGAATTAATGTTGAAGATCGAAGCCCAAGAGGGGCAGGTCTCAAAGGAAGAAGTAATAGAAACTGAAAAGAATCTGCAAGCTGCGCAAGAAACGATTAAACTGTTGCGAGAAGAGTTGACGTTGCTTAGAAGAGACTCTCGCCGCCTAGCTGAGAATGGGACAAACGATTTCTTCGAAAAGCTAGAAGATAGCGGGTTGAGTTTTATTGCATTTCATCCCGGTGCGGGGCACGTGTCTGTTTCAATAGAGAGTATGGCGGAGTACTTAGAAAACCCAAAGGTCTTTGCTGCTAGGAAGTGCAATATTCCGCTTGAAGATTACCAGGTGTGGCTAGAGCACTATGAAAAACCTGAGTGTCTTGCCCAACTGGGGGATAATAAGGTGTGCGGAGTGGCAGTAAAAAGGGTTAACCATCCCAATGATTTTAAAGCTGGTGCGAGCGATCGATGTGATAAACATCGCACCGGATTTAGTGCATCTTCCAGCGTAAGAAACTATGGTTTTTCCAAAAAATAATTCAAACTATGGTGATATTTTCTAGAAGTATTGTCTGGATAATAAATATAAGCTTGAGTCCGGCTGATCTTGAATTCATGAGTATTATTAGATAGAATCCATCCTTTTATTTTCCCGTCAGGTCATTACGGCTGCCGCATTTATTTTGACTGCAAAGAGGCTTTTTACCATTATGCTTAGTGGGTTTTCTGTGTTAGCTGCTATATAGTGAAATTGTGCTAGCAATCGCAGGTCGAAGTGTTGATAACTTAAGTTTATTTGTTTAGAAAGTATTTTTGTGTAGTCTAATTTTAAAAGAAAAGGTGCTATATGTCTTCCCTTAGAGTAACAGAAGAGTCCCTAACATTTGATGATGTTCTGCTTGTCCCTCGCTATTCAGAGGTATTGCC
>JAYPYM010000392.1:0-434 GCA_038135915.1 Gammaproteobacteria bacterium | reverse complement strand
CACAATTAACTAGAGAGTTGTATTTAAATCTGCCTTTGGTTTCTGCAGCTATGGATACAGTGACCGAATCTCAGCTTGCAATTGCGATTGCACAAGAAGGTGGTGTTGGCATCCTTCATAAAAATATGTCAATTGAAGAACAGGCTCGGCATGTGAGATCTGTAAAGAAATTTGAAAGCGGTGTTGTTAAAGATCCTATTACTATATCTCCAGATACCACAATTAGGACCTTAATAGAAATTACACAAATGCACCATATTTCTGGTGTGCCAGTTGTCGAAGGTAGTCAGCTGGTTGGTATTGTAACAAGTAGAGATTTGCGTTTTGAAACAAGGTTTGAGGCGCCAGTATCTAAAATCATGACACCTACGGATAAGCTAGGTACGGTACATGAAGGTGTGATGATTGCTGAGGGGAAGCGGTTGGTGGAACAG
>JAYPYM010000391.1:0-2573 GCA_038135915.1 Gammaproteobacteria bacterium | reverse complement strand
CATTGCCCCTACATAGACAATCGCAAAGGTGCCCATAGATGACTCGAAAAAGCAAATAAGTCTTTCATTACGGCTGAATAGGCTGGAAACTTTCTCCACTGTGCCTTGATTCACTGAAAATAGTTTTCCCGGGATATATCGGGTTTCAACTAACGTACCACTCAAAGGCATGTGAATTCTATGGTAGTCCTTCGGCGACAGATAAATGGTTGCGAAACTGCCATTTCGAAAATACGACGCCCATTGAGACTGATCGACAATTAGGTCTTCCAAAAAAAAGTCTTTACCTTTGGCTTGAATCATTCGCTGCTGATGGATGCCTCCTAGCTGACTGATCGCACCATCTACCGGCGAGCAGAGAGACTGCCCATCGGCTATTGGCCTTGATTCTGGACGTAATGCACGAGTAAAGAAATCATTAAACGTTTTGTAAGCACGATAGTCTTTCTCTTCTGCGTCAGATAAATCAACTCCAAATATTTTGATGAAAATAAATATGAGGCTATTTTTTAACGGAGGAAACGCTAGTTTCGCCAAACAACCAAATACTCGAGTAATTAGATGTTGTGGTATACATAACTGAATCATAGAAAAAATAGCGTGAAATAGATTCATAGTGAGTGTGTTCCAAATTAGATACTTTAAGCATTATTATTCAAAAGAAGTGATCGTTCATTAAGTTTCCACTGGAGTATTATCCGCATTGCCCCACTCAGACCAGGAACCTGCATAAGCACTAATTTGCTTAAAGCCGAGCACTCTACCCACTAGATAAGTAAACCCAGATCTGTGATGTGTTTGACAATGTGTAATAATCTTTTTAGAAGCTGTGATACCAAGAGATGCAAGCTCTTCTCTTATTTCATCTAAAGGTCTCATCTTCAGGTTATTATTTATATCCATTGCACGTGTCCATTCGTAATTGATTGCACCAGGGATATGTCCAGCCTTTTTCGCAAACACTCTTTCTCCAGAAAACTCTTCAGGAGATCTGGCATCCCAGATCACAACTTCTTCACTATCAAGATGCGCCAATACATATTCTTTGTTAACTAAATATCTATCATTAACCTCTACCTCATAAGACGCCGGTTCAGCTAGCCTTGGCGTACGCTCAGTATCATAACCGCTAGCTAACCAGGCTCTTATCCCACCATTTAAATATGACTTATGTAAATGACCAATCACATCCAGCATCCATATAAATCGACCAGCCCAGCCACCGCCCTCATCGTCATAACAGACTATATGCGCATCATGAGTAACACCCAAGTCACTCATTAAAGCTGATAAAGCTTCGTTAGTAGGCAACTGACCAACTGCAGGTTTTTCTCCTCTATTTAGTCGATTAATAGGCACATGAATAGCACCTGGCAAATGGGCGGCTGCATAGGTTTGTGCCTGACAAAAATCTAGAATAATGAGTTCTTTACCTACGTCGAGATGATTAGAAATTATATTATTGAGCACTTCTGGCTCTAGCAACAAAGAAAGTTCATGCTTGGTGGATGGCATTATAATTTATTCCAAAAGATAGTAGCTGACTATAAAAATAGGCCGAATAGAGCAATACATAGCCGTTGCTCAACTAAATAACGCTATGATTCTAAGTTTTCTGATGTCAGATGTAAACCAAACAAGTTTACAGCCAAGATGTAGTACACCAAAAACATAGTCTAAGAAGTGTAGTAACACGATTGATCATTGAATATAGCTTTAAGTACATAGATAGATCAATTGACAAGCAATCGACTTTTATTTTTTCATTATTAAATCTTTTGACGCAGGTATTTCGCTTCTAACAGCTTTTTCTAGATAATCTAAATTTGGAATAATCGTTTCCTCATCGTTTACTAGGATACGGATTCTCTCTGATGCGTGCTCTACACCCTCCAAATCATCTAAATCTGTGGCGCGCAAGCGCAAGAGCTTAGGAATCCCTTTGGAGACAATCGCATAAAATGGTAAGGTAGTTTCCGTTACCGCATTAATAATGGCTATACGATGACTTGCGTCCAGTGAATATCCTATCTCTGGGTCAGTGAAAGCGTCAAAAGCGATTAGAGGAACCTCTCTTCCTCTCCAATTAAAGTACCCAATACACCAAGCCGGCAGTTCATTTTCGCACTCAGTTATCGCTTCGTAGTTAATAATCTCTGCAATAGCAACATTCGGTAATATGAGCGGCGTTAGATAGGTCGGCAAGATAATCGTCAGAATATCTGTTGTTGTCAATTGATAGCTGGTATCCATTTCAAATCTCTCTAAATCAACACTCTCTTTTTCTTAAACACCCAGTATTAAATAGCATTTAACCTTGCAACAGTTACCAGCTCTTGTATTTCAGTCAGTAGCTTGGTTTCCTGATAAGGCTTACCAAGGAATTGATTGACACCAATAGCGCTAGCTCTCTCTTTATGCTTATCGCCGGTTCGAGAACTGATCATAATGATAGGTAAATGTCTTAGGTTTGGCTAATGCCGCACATGAGTTGAGAATTCAAATCCATCCATTCGCGTCATTTCTATGTCTAACAACATCAGATCAGGCCGATGATCTCTTAACTTAGTCAC
>JAYPYM010000390.1:0-2614 GCA_038135915.1 Gammaproteobacteria bacterium | reverse complement strand
TCCGAGCCTGATAAATATAAGCGGAAAGCACTCAAATACGCTGATGAAATTGCGTCAGATTACTCCTACGCAGTCATTCGTGTTTATCATCGCGTTCTAACCTGGGTATGGAATAAACTCTATGACGGTGTTGAAGTACACCACATAGAACAATTACAAGATATTGCTAAACATAATGAAATCATCTATGTACCCAGTCACAGAAGTCATATAGATTATCTTTTATTATCTTATGTGCTTTACGTCAACGGACTCGTACCACCCCATATAGCAGCAGGTGTGAACCTAAATCTACCCATTCTCGGACCAATACTCAGACGAGGCGGCGCATTTTTCATGCGACGAAGCTTCCGCGACAATCCCTTGTATGCCGCTGTTTTCGATGAATACTTGCATACTGTTCTTAGCCGGGGCTTCTCTATTGAGTATTTTATTGAGGGTGGTAGAAGCAGAACTGGTAGGTTGTTATCACCTCGAACCGGCATGCTGTCTATGACACTTAAAAGCTTTTTAAGAAATCCCAATAAACCCATCGCTTTTGTACCCATATACTTTGGGTATGAAAGAATTTTTGAAGGCACAAGCTATATCGGAGAATTAAAAGGAAAGAAAAAAGAAAAAGAATCCCTTGGTAGCCTCATCCAAAGCTTTCGGAGAATTCGCAGGCAATTTGGCAAAGTACAAGTCAACTTTGCTTCGCCCATCTATCTGAAGGATTTTTTGGACCAACAGAGTAAAAATTGGCAACAACTTGAAGTCAACACCTCTGAAGACAGTTTGACCGAGATAAAAACCATCGCCTCGGACCTTGCTCGCACTATTAACACTGAAATCAATAATGCTGCTGTCATCCACAATATTGCACTACTCAGCATCATTATATTATCTACGCCAAAGCAATCTATAGGCGAAAAAATGCTAGGCGCACAAATAGAATTGTCACTTTCTCTACTTAGCAAATTGAAATATTCTGAGCGACAAATTCATACCTCACACAAAGCCGAAAAAATTATCCAATACGGTGAACGCATGGGGGCTATTCAAAGAAAACAGCATACCTTAGGCGATGTTATTTTCTGCAACGAACACCAGGCAATTTTACTTTCATATTTTAAAAATAACACCTTACATGTCTTCGCTTTACCCGCCTTAGTAGCCTTGCTTATTTCCAATAATTCAGGCATCGATAAAACACTGGTCAATAAAGTTATCCAAACAATATATCCTTTTTTAAGGACAGAGCTCTTTTTAAGATGGGGAGACCCTAAGGACCTAACAAGCACTATCGAGCGCACCTGTCATTTCTTGATCGAAAACCACCTCATCTCACAAGATACTAATAATGGGGGATTTCATGCTGCAGATCCTGGTAGCGAGCATTTTGTAACGCTGAACAACTTAGCTTCCTGCATTCGCCCTACTTTAGAGCGATATTATATTGTACTAGCGGTTCTAAAGCGTTTTGGTAGTGGTTCAATCACTGTCACAGAGCTAGAAGACCTAGGCCGCTTGATGACCGAGCGTATGTCTCTCCTTCATCAATTTAACGCACCAGAGCACTATGACAGAAAACTATTTCGAAATTTCTTAGATACTTTATTAAAAGCAGAGATTGTTAAAGAAGGCCCAGAAGACGGAAAACTATTATATGAAGAACCATTGATTGAACTCATACAACAAGCCCAATATGTTTTATCAACTAACATACGACATGCTATTTTACAGATCACCGAAGACGGTTCGACTCACTTGGACATATAAATTTTTAAGCTCAATAGCATCAAGATATTTTACAACTGAACAAAAGCTATTTTCAATTATTTGCTAAGCAACCCTCTTTACGAGATCAGCAATACGACTCGCCAGCTCTGCTACTAACCCTCTATCCTCACCTTCAACCATGACGCGCACAAGTGGTTCAGTACCTGACATGCGAAGCAATACTCTACCTTTGCCCGCCAGTTTACTTTCAGCAAAATCTATTGCTTCAATTATTTCTGGATGATCCAACGGATTTCCCTGCTTTGTTAGGGGAACATTAATCATCTTCTGAGGCGATTTTTGCATGCCTTCTAACAACTGATTAACATTTTTACCTTGGTCCACAACAGCACTTAATACCTGTAGCGCAGAAACCAAGCCATCACCAGTACTTGTTTGATCTAAACAAATAATATGCCCTGAAGATTCTCCACCAATTTTCCAGTCGTTTTCGAACAAAGCTTCCATAACATAGCGATCCCCAACCTTACTTCTTACAAACGGGATTCCTTCTCGTTGAAATGCTAGCTCTAGACCAAAGTTTTACATTTGAGTACCAACGATACCACCACAAAGCCTACCTGTGGCTTTTCTAGCCATCGCAATAATGTATAACAACTCATCTCCATCAACAATGTTTCCAGAAGCATCAACCATAATGACTCGGTCACCATCACCATCGAAAGCAATACCCAAATGCGCTCCTACATCAACCACAGTTTTTTGCAAAACCTTAGTCGCAGTGGAACCGGCATTTTGATTGATATTTAGACCATCAGGCGTAACACCAAGCAAGGTTAATTCAGCACCTAACTCCTTAAACACCTTCGGTGCAACATGATAGGTTGCACCG
>JAYPYM010000389.1:0-2617 GCA_038135915.1 Gammaproteobacteria bacterium | reverse complement strand
GTTTAGAGATGGGAGCGGATGACTATGTCGCTAAACCAGTTAGACCACGTGTGTTGTTGGCTAGAATAAGGGCCTTGCTGAGAAGAAATGATGGTTCAGAAGATGATCAATCTTCAGGTGACGGTGATGGAAATAGTGAGAATCAAGATCGCCTCAACTTTGGTGGGTTGATGATTGACAATGGTGCTAGAGAAGTTCGTTTAGATGAAAAGCCTGTAGAATTAACCAGCGCAGAATATGATTTGCTTTGGTTGCTAGCTTCAAATGCTGGGATAATCTTGTCTCGAGAAGAAATTTTTGAGCGGTTGCGCGGCATAGAGTATGATGGTCAGGACCGCTCTATAGATGTTCGTATCTCAAGAATTCGCCCTAAGGTAGGCGATGATCCAATGAATCCTAAAAGAATCAAAACGGTAAGAAGTAAAGGCTACCTATTTGTCAAGGATATATTAGATAGTTAATCAGCGCCTTGGGGCGCTGCTCAGCAGTCCTCAATAATTCATTTGTCGCATAGAGAGCGTGTAGTAAAGTGAATTCACTATTTTTGAGAATTTATTGGGGTTTGCTGATTTCTCTTTTACTGATATCGATCACTGGTTATCTCACGTTACAAACAGTTAATAGCTATCGCTATGAACAGTACCTAAAGTCAATAAGCCAAGGGGTTTTGACTGTATTAACAGATCATTTAAGTGGTGTTGTAGGCGAAGAGCGTTTTAAATGGATTGCTGAGGTATCTGGTTTTCTAGGTGCGCGTGTAGAGTTAAAGCGCAGAGACCAAATCGACCTGTTGCCTATGGATACAGAAACCTTAAATTTGGGCGAGATCGTTTTTAAGGTTGTTAATCCGGATGGGATTGCACAGGCACATATTGCGATTCCAAATGAAGATTTTATATTAGTGATGGAGTTGGAACCGTTTTCCGAGCAGCAAGCCATCGGGCAGGCAAAATTACTTGAGCATATTTTAAAGCAGCATCCTTTATCTGAATGGCCGCAAAAAATTGCTAACTTTATTGAGCACTTTGGTTTTCCGCTTGCTCTGGGTGATCTGGATTCAGTTGCGCAGGAGTCTTTATATCTTGATCGCCTCAAACGAGGAGATATCGTGGTTAATTGGGGAGGTATTGCGCGTGATACTTCTACATTACATTTGATTTCCCCCATTCGTCATGAGGGATCTAACGTCTATTTGGTGATGGGGCCGGTGCCTATTTTCAATTGGTTCCCCTTGCATTTTACTTTAATTATCGGTGTTTTAGCCCTGGTATTTTTAGGCATGGCAGGGTACTTGTTAGTGAAACCTTTAGAAAGTGGCATGACCCGCATGGAGAAAGCTATCAGTCGCATACGTAGTGGTGATCTTAATGCGCGAGCCTATATTGATAGCAATGATGCGCTTGGTCACTTAGCGATGACCATTAATGACATGGCAGAGCATATTCAAAGATTGATCAAGTCGCAACGAGAAATGACCAATGCGGTTTCCCACGAGTTGCGTACCCCAGTTGCAAGAATTCGTTTTGGTTTAGAGTATATAGAGGACTGTGTTCAAGACCCCAGTATACATAAACAAATCAGCCTGATTGATAATGACATAGAAGAGTTAAATAAACTCATTGATGAAATTCTCACTTATGCAAACCTAGAGGAAGGGCGGCCAGCTTTGCAGTTAGAGGAGCTGGATGTTGAGTCCATACTGGAGCAAGTGAAAAAGGAAAGTTTGGCTCAAGGTCACAATAAAGAGATTGAACTGTTGAGGCATCAATACGAAGAAAAAGATTCCAGGCGTTTTGCTGAATGCGAGCGTCGTTATATCCATCGTGTGGCCCAGAATTTAGTGAATAATGCGGTCAGATATGCAAAATCAAAAGTTAGAATCCATTGTGCTTGTGAAGGAAATATGTATCGAATAGATGTAGAGGATGATGGTCCAGGCATCCCGCAAGAAAAGTGGGAAGCTGTTTTTACGCCATTTGCTCGTTTAGATACCAGCAGAAATAGAAAATCTGGTGGGTATGGGCTTGGGTTATCCATTGTGAGAAGTATAGCTTACTGGCATGGAGGTGTAGCTGGTGTCTATTCAAGTGATCTAGGTGGTGCGAAATTTACTGTAATTTGGCCGAGGACTCAGGAGATTCGTGTTACTTTTGACGAGGATGCTAATGGATAAGGGCATCTTGTATTTTTTAAAAAAGAGCTTATTGATGAGAAGCAGAAAGGTTTTTAATAATTTTCTTAGCGGCCCTTAACTCTACATTTTCCAACTGGCTTGATAACTTGGTTAATAGCTCATTTTGATTACTAGATTCCTGTATTGCCAAAAGACCCACCGAGTCATTCCAAGCAAAGGGTTCTCTCGCAGATGGTGATTGAATATCTGAAGGAAGTTTACCTGATGGAAGGTTAGTGCTGGTAGTTGGGTTATCTAATTTGCCGCCAGGCGATTCGACAGTAGGTTCATAAGTCTTTAGTTGAGGCGAACTTCCGAGAATATGAAAGTCATTCATTATTTTTATCCTAGACAAGTTTTTCTTCGAATATTCATATTTTAACACAAATTAAAATGAGGTTACTGTAGCCTTTTGTAAGTAAACGTGATTAACCCAACTAAAAA
>JAYPYM010000388.1:0-2621 GCA_038135915.1 Gammaproteobacteria bacterium | reverse complement strand
CACAAAAAGCTTTAGCCGTCCTGAAAACTGACTACTCCAGACAGGAAAAAAAACTGGGTAAAATTAATAACCAACTTTCAGATACGAAAAAGGACGTAATCAGTTTAGAAACTGAAATCACAAGCCTAAAAGCTTCATTATTAACCATCACAGACGAAATAGAAAGACAAAAAACCATTATAGACAAGCAACAAGAATGGCTGAAAAGCGACTTAAGAAGCGCTTATCAGTCTGGCTCACCTTCAAAATTAGCGCTCATCATGGGTCAAAAAGACCCAACATCTGCTGCCAGAATGGCGGTATATGCAGAATACCTAAATGATGCTCGGCAATCAAAAATAGAAGCGCTTCAAGCTCATGAAAAACGACTCGAACACCTACAAGGGCAAACTGAAACCGAAAAAGAAACACTCTCTGTTAAGGTAGATACCCTCAAAAAAAAATCAGAAGAATATCAAAAACTTAAACGAAAACAAAATAAAGTTTTAGCTAAAATCAAACAAAAAATGAACAAGAGCAGAAACAATATTCAAGGTTTTGAAAAAGATAAAGCACACCTAGACCGATTAATGAATGAACTCATCGCCCTAGAATCCGTCGCTTCAAATTTAGAACAAAAACCTTTTCAACAACTTAAAGGCAAGCTTTCTCCACCTGTTGATGGAAAAGTCGCTCAGCTCTTTGGACGAACAAGGCAGTCCACAGGTACTAAGTGGAAAGGCATCTGGTTTAAAACTCGGCCTGGCGAAGCGGTACACGCCATCCATCACGGCCAAATAATATTTTCTGAGTGGTTGCGTGGTTATGGGCTTTTAGTCATACTAGATCACGGTAATAACTATTACACCCTGTATGGTCATAACGAAAGCTTACTAAAAAAACCAGGCGAATGGGTCATGAGCGGCGATCCAATCGCGATTAACGGTGGCTCAATCACTAGCAAACAAGGCAGTAGCGGACAAAGCGGTTTATACTTTGAGATACGTCAGAATGGGCAGGCCGTCAACCCCTCTAATTGGCTCGCAAAGAGTGCCAAATTGCCTTGATATGTACCCTAACCTATTCATTGACGATAAGTTTTCATTATAAAAGATTTAGATAACATCAGAAGCACGACCCTGTTAGGAGATTCAAATGCCACAATTCTGGAGCTGCAAAGGAGTTTTCACACACATAGTTACTTTATGCTGCTTACTCCTGACTGCCATCATACCCAGTCACGCCTTAGCAAAAGCTGATGACAAGGCTGAACTACCGATAGATGACGTACGAACTTTTGTAGATATTTGGGACCGAATTAAGAAAGCTTACGTTGAAGAGGTTGATGACCAAACACTGTTAGAAAATGCAATTCGCGGAATGCTGTCCGAACTAGACCCTCATTCTGCTTACTTGGAGCCAGAAGCCTTTGAAGACCTTCAAATCAGTACCACTGGAGAATTCGGTGGCCTGGGTATTGAAGTAGGGATGGAAAACGGCTTTGTAAAAGTAGTAACGCCCATCGACGATACACCAGCTCAAAGAGCTGGTGTGATGGCAGGGGATTTAATCATTAAGTTAGATGATTCTTCCGTTAAAGGCATGACCCTCAGTGATGCTGTCGCATTGATGCGTGGAGAACCAGGCTCTCCAATCATGTTAACCATTATTCGAGAAGGTGCTAGCAAGCCCTTAGAAATAAAAGTGATTCGAGACGTCATCCAGGTTCGCAGTGTTAAATCTAAATTACTAGAAAAAAACTATGGCTATGTCAGAATCACTCAATTTCAAGTGCATACAGGCCTTGATTTAGAATCGGCCATCCAAAAGCTCATCAAACAGAATGAGACCAGTCTTGAAGGCATCGTGGTTGATTTAAGGAATAATCCTGGTGGTGTTTTACAAGCAGCAGTTGACGTTGCAGATATTTTCATGGACCAAGGGCTGGTGGTATACACAAAGGGTCGTCTACCCAACTCAGAGGTACACTTTAACGCGACAGCTGGCAATGAAATTGACACCAACCTAGTGGTACTGGTCAACGGGGGCTCTGCATCTGCGTCCGAGATCGTAGCGGGAGCACTACAAGATCACAAACGTGCAATTATCATGGGTACACCAACTTTTGGTAAAGGCAGCGTACAAACTGTATTGCCATTAAATAATGATCGCGCCTTAAAACTCACTACAGCACGTTACTACACGCCTAATGGCACCTCCATACAAGCACAAGGCATTACACCAGATATTCAAGTCGATGTTGCAAAGATTACACGCACAGAAACAAATAACAGCTTCTATCGTGAAGCAGACTTGCGCGGCCACCTGGAAAACAAAAACGACACCTCTGAAAAGAAAAGTAAGAAAAGCAAAGATGAGGAAAAGCCGCTAGCCGAAAGAGACTACCAGCTATACGAAGCGGTTAATCTATTAAAAGCACTCAAAGTCGTTCAACGCTAAACAAAAAATGATGATCAATACTTAATCTTAACCGCTTAAGTATGATCAATCGAATAGCCATTCCAAGGATAATGCTATGCAGATAAACAATATTTGTAAGCAAAGGATCAGCGTATTAGCTTTCTTAACATTAATACATGCTGGACTCATTCCTTCTGTATCAGCTGCAGCAACACCTCGCC
>JAYPYM010000387.1:0-2650 GCA_038135915.1 Gammaproteobacteria bacterium | reverse complement strand
TTCCTTTAAAGACGGTATAGGATTTTTGTAAAATGATTGTTTCAGTTATTAAATTGCTTGGTGATTCTGAATTTGGTATAGAGGAATACACTGGTGATCTAGTAAGAAAAATTGAGGACGCTGAGAGAAGGCAGCGTGACGACCTTAGAGAAGCACCTGAAGAGATGGTTAGTAAAATGGAGCTGGCTGTCGAAGAGGTGTCTCGGCTCAATTCACTTCATGAATCAATCATTTCTGAAATGCATTTAAATAAGTCTTTGTTGAAAGAGTATAGTTCAACAAAGGAGTCACTGATGCAAGATTTATCAGAGAACAAGGTTGCGAGAAAACTAAAAGAAATGGGTGGAGACTACCGAATTCAAATTGCTAAAGACATCTGCCCAACCTGCCATCAAAATGTAGATGACTCTTTGTTATTGGCGGATACTCATGTACAGCCTATGAATATCGATGAAAATATTAGCTATCTTGATAAACAAGTGAAAATGTTAGAAAGATATATGGCTGGTGTTGATAAAGTAATAGAAAAACAAGAACGCCAACTAAGACAAATTCAAAATGAATTAGCTGACAAGAAGCGAGAAGTAATTGGGGTACGCCGTGATATATCTTCTTTCAGTGAACTTTCAGAAGCTGAATTAAGAAATCAAATCAAAAATGAAGATGAAATCAGCCAGTTAGAAAAAGCAAGCGACGGTATTGATGAATTGACTAAAGAGCTTGAAGAGCTGAGTGTGAAGTTCAAGAAAAACAAACAAGCGAGAGCCAATTTACCAAAAGATCATCTATCAAATAATGACCGATCAAAGCTAAGGGCTATGGAAAAAGCTTTCAAAAAAATGGCTGGTGAATTTGAATACAAGAGTGCAAATACTTCGGAAATCGAAATCAATGAAGAAACATATCTACCGTTCCTTTCTGGGATCGCGTTACGAGAGATTAGTGAAAAAGATATAAAAGCGGACTCTTCGGCAAGTGATTTTGTTAGATTGATTTGGGCTTATCTCCTTTCGATATATCAGACATCTAACAAAATGAAAGGTAATCATCCTGGATTTATTACCTTGGATGAACCAGGCCAACACTCTATGGCTCATAGTAGTGTGAATGCTTTATTCAAAGCATTAAATGGATACTCTGGTCTTCAAAGTATTGTTGCTGCCTCATTTAATGAAAACGATTCGGATTTTGCTACGGAAACAGATGGTGTTAGTTTTAAACTCATACAAGTAGGAGATAAATTAATTCAAAAGTTGTGAGTCTAAGAAAGACTTCCTTGGCGAGCAAACCTTAACCACCCAAAAGGGAAACCTTTTCCTGAACGCTATCTCCACAACAATACAATTATTTCGATACTAAAACACAAAAGCCTAACCAAAATGGCTAGGCTTTTGTTATAATCGCCTTGCTGGACTTGTCCGGCAGCGTATGGGACGGCGCCCGACGATCCAAGTCGGGATGTTCGAGCATCCCGGCGTTTCCGACAAGGAGATAATCAATGCTCACAAGATTGATTATACCCCACTTGCGTCGACATGCAATGCTGATCGGTGTTATTTTGGCCATTATTTTTGGTCTAGCGACGATCACTATAGCATTGCGGTATGACTCAATTCAGGTGCTATTCACCCATGGTGAGACGAAACTGAATATCGAGGCAACGCGGCGGTAAGTCGGGTCGGAGGGGGCTCGATTTTGGCCCCTTCCCTTCTTGTTTTCTTGATTATCAAACCAGTGCTTTGCCGGATCTTCGGATCCGGCCTTTGCTTCAAATGCTCTCATACAAACTGAAATGCTGAAGCAAGTTAATCATCGTTATACATGCCACCTACTTCTTTATACGCATGCACTTCACCAGAGAAATGATCATAATGGTTTCCACCAGAGGACTTTTGGTCACTTTCATAGCTGCCTAGCATAGCGAGAACAACATCAAAGATTAAGCCAAGTGCTTTCCTGCAAGGCTGCTACGATCATGATAAAAAGAACGATGTTAAAAACCATTTTGTTTCTCGATGGTTTTTTCGAATGCAGAGAATCTTAGCGGTCAGAGCATACACCACGAAATCGGTTCTGTCGTTTCTGTGATCCTGATTTGGTAAACTCATAATCAACAGTTCTGTGACGGTGGTACAATGATCAGCATTAAAGGTTATCGATACAAGAAGCTGTTAGGTCATGTTCTATCGACACAAAGCTATATTATCGATATTCATGTATGATCATTTCGATAGCTTCGACTAAGTCTTTAGGATGCCGCACTTGAATTAGCTGACCTTCACCTGGAAGTAATAGCACCCACGCCTCATTTTCGAAGTAAAGGGAAAAACTATTTTCAAATGCCCTGATGCCCGATGATTCTGTGACTGCTGTTCCCCCTATCGCTAGAGCGCCGCAACTGGAAACTTCAGCCTCTAAACCGCTCTGTCTGAGCATATTTACCGCACATTCTAGGTCTTTCATAACGATCCTCTCAGATTGTTAAGTTCAAGAATAGTGGTTGGTGATCCGATTTCATTTGATCATAAATGAAAAAAAATACACAGTCTTATGTCTAACATAATTGGAGTTCTAGGTGAGTATAACGGCCAGATTACGAGTTATGAACGAAAGTTGTGTATGAGGGTTTAGAAAAGGAAATTAGAAGGTG
>JAYPYM010000386.1:0-2655 GCA_038135915.1 Gammaproteobacteria bacterium | reverse complement strand
GCACCACCGTATCGCATGTGATAGACTCACCATTATGTAAACTGACACTTGAAACCCGCGACTGGCCATGAATTGCTTTGATGCCTACTGACACAACAACATTGATGCCCAGAGACACAAGTTGTTTTTGAACGAAGCTGGCAGCAGTATGGTCCAATTGTCGATTCATGAGATGACTGGATTGATGGACCAGGGTGATTTTTGTGCTAAATTTCCTAAGCGCTTTGGCAGTTTCTATGCCTAGTAATCCGCCGCCGACTACTAAAAGTGATCGAGAGCGGGTTATTCTAGCGTAAAGAGCTTCTGCATCTTTTAAGCTACGAAAGAAAAATACACCAGTTTTATCCATGCCTGGTAAATTAGGGCGATAGGCAGATGCGCCAGTGGCCAATACTAGTTGACTGTAGCTATAGAGTCGTTGATTAGCATCCCTAATTTCATTATTTACCGGATCGATGAAGGAAATATTTGCATTAATAAACTTAAAATTTGGGTGTTCAGATGAAGAGGGTAGCTTGTATTCGATTGACTCAGCTGCCACTTTTCGTGCGAGTAATGCAGATAGTTGAACTCTGTTATATGGGGCATCTACTTCGTTACCAAAGAGAATAACTTTCGCTAAAGGGCTCCTCTGTAAAAATTCTTTAACAAAACGAACACCGACTGGTCCGCTACCGACTACGATAGTGGGTTTGGTTAAATCAACTGTCATACCTTGCCCGTGATTGCCTAGGTCTACTGCCGGAATATTGGACGAAGACTTGGTGCATTGAGATTCATTCTTTAAATTGCTCTCGTTCTCAGGCTTTTTCACTGTCACTATATTCGAATCTTCCCCATTGATACTTGCCTGATTTGTTTGAGTCACTGGTTGCCCTTTTCTGTTTGAAAGGCTGTTTAAATGGACAGAGCATTACTACTTATGAATAAGAACAAGCTTTTTGTAAGTTGTGCCAATGGAGAGGCAAGAGGTGTGCCATGATTGAGTGTAAAGTTTTTCTGGCGATGACTTTGTAAGGGCTACTTCACGCAGTATTTTAACTAGTCTTGAATGGCGCCACTTTTAATGCGAATAATACGAAGTATAAGCTGGCAGAGGATTTGAGTCTCTCTTGCATCCAATTCATGCAGTTGTGTAGGGCGCGCACCTATTTGAATCAATTTTTAGAGTAAATGTGTTTCAAGCTTTTAAGAATGATCTGTTTAGCATAAGTGGTCTGAATCAGTTCGTTAGGAAGGTGTAACAAGGAATTTTCTTGAGGTGCTTCAGATAAGATAAGAAAACTGGTCTTATCTAATTCTTCAGCGGAGAAGATATAAAAACGATATGGCACACTTCTATTGTTTGTCTTGGTAGAGACGGAGTGATCAACGTTGTAATAGATGCCAAAGATTTACAAGGCTTGGATATCAGCCTAAAATGCTTCACTGCATTTTAGGCTGATTAGATAATATATAAATAAGAATAAAAAATATGGCGAATTATGTACTGGTTTCTTTAGTATTTACCTTTTTTCTAAGTGTTGTATCTTCATTCACTGATGCTGCTCAGCATAACTATGATTTTGGTCACTTTTCACAACCGCAAATGATATTTGAAAACCCAGCAGCCTTATCTCACTGTGCTAGTCAGGTCAGTTTAAGTTTGTCTAATATTAGTACCAGCTTTGTGGCCTATTCTGAAAATGCAAATCTTGAGGTTGACCAATTAGGTACTAAAGGGCTTCTAAATGCTGGTAGTTGTATTGTGTTGGGAGAGCGTTTTACTGGGGCCTTTAGCATCGATATAAATGCGCTAACCTTCAATTTTGAAACAGAAGAAGAAGCGAAAAGTAGGCTTTACCCTTACATTCAAAATTCCTCGCCGTTGGGTGCTTTTGGTGGTGCTTTTCGAATGACCGACCGTATATCCTTGGGCGCAACTCTGCAAATGATTGCAAAAGCTAATCTTGACTTTGAGCAGGGGCTCTTGCTGAACGAGAGTACTAGAAATAGTCCTAGACTATTCAGTGATTTAGATGTGGTGATTAGACCTTCTTATTTTTTTGCCACAGGGCTATCTTATGAATTAAACGATGCCTTTGGGTTTAACAGTTTGATCTTTTACTTAAGCTGGAGAGATAAGCAAGAGAGTGAATTTACCTTTGATTTGGACTTGGATTTGTTAGTGCAAGTTTTTGGCTTGAATATTCCGCTTGAGCTTGAAGCACTGGCTGTAAAGGGAAAAATAGATTCTATTCCAGAAAAAATTGTCATAGGCGGCTATGGCACCTATGGAAAAATGAACTTAGATTTTTCATTGAGTAAAGAAAATTGGTCTGGTATTGATCACCCATTCTTCAATTTATCTTTACCCATTGATGCGTTAGCGCCTTTTGATGAGCTACTCTTTCCTGATGCTGAGAATCTTAAATTAAATGATACCTATAACGTTAATCTCCTGCTTAACTATCGGCTTAATCAAGCAATTTCAGTGTTGGCGGGTTATGGTTATCGTGGCGATGCTGTATCAGGAGAGAGCCAAAATGTTGCGTTATTGGGGAGTGCAATGCATGTGTTAAAAGGCGGTCTAGCCTACCATTTTCGCTTGAATAAGCGCCCCGCCAAAGTGAGTGGGTATACGGTTTACGGGAAACTAAATGATACAGACTTTGG
>JAYPYM010000385.1:1176-2657 GCA_038135915.1 Gammaproteobacteria bacterium | reverse complement strand
AAAGTGTATCCCATTCAGCATGAGCGATTTTTTCAAACACATCGAAGTTATAGGGATCATCTTTAGAGCCTGGAGGATTCTCGGTGAAATGCGTCCATTCTTTGGATTTTCTTCGCAAGTAGTATCCATAAAACTTAAGATAAGCCAAGCCTGTCATCATGCCAAATACCGGAGGCATATGTAAAAAGTTATGAAAGCTGACAGCCGTTACGATGGTGAGCAAAAACAGAATTACGATGGGGATGCCACCAAATTGCAAAACCTTCTCTTGCGTCTCTGTCACGCTAGGCGTTCCACTGGGTAATGCAAACTGCATGATGAATGCAGGAAGCACGAAGTTTACAACCGATGGAATGAATAAATCCAAGAATCCCCAAAACTCTATTACACCTTTTTGCCAAACCATCAATGTTGTAATATCTCCAAAAGGACTGAATGCACCACCAGCATTGGCTGCAACAACAATATTGACACAGCCAATGGTAACAAATTTTGGTTGTTGGTCCCCTACGGCCAAAATAACTGCGCACATAATTAAGGCTGTCGTGAGATTATCCGCGATGGGAGATATAAAAAACGCAAGTACCCCTGTCAGCCAGAATAGAGACCTATAGCTTAGCCCCTTTGATACCAACCAGTTTCTCAAAGCTTCAAATACTCCTCGCTCCAGCATTGCGTTGATATAGGTCATGGCAACCAGTAGAAAGAAAAATAACTCAGTGTACTCTAAAAAATTATGCCTAATGGCTGCTTCAACAGTGTGAGTGTCGCCGCTAGTTTTATAGGTGACGGCGATTAAAACCCAAATTAACGCTGCAGCCAGCAACACGGGTTTTGATTTTCGCATGTGAAGCTGCTCTTCAAAAATTACGCAGATGTATGCGCCCACGAAAATGGCTATTGCAGCGAAACCGACCCAGCTGGTGGTTAGAGTTAAAGCACTTTCGCTAGCGTGTACTGCAGGCGCAGCCATTAGCCCCACTGTAGCAGATGCCACTGCCATATATTTTTTAAAGGAGGTGTTATCTTTCATTGCGTCCTAAACCTTCAAGATTATTTGATATTCACTGGCGTGTTAGGTTATCATGAAAAACGCATTATATGTTAATACTATTAACATTTGATAGGCTTTCAGTGGGGTAAGAATGGAACAACGCGATGCAAGATTAACGGTACTGGTGGACGCTAAAAAGAAAGCTGCTTTTGAAAGGCTTTGCAGTGATGAAGATGTGACCACATCTCAGAAGATTCGCCAGCTGATGCGTGAATATATCGAATCTCAGATGGGTCCTGATTGGCGTGAAGAGGTGTTTGATGTAACTGAAACTGCAGAGTAAAGATACCGTGGTTATTGTAAATCCCGCCTTGCCTGCGAATATCTCGACCTTTGAGAAAATAGTTGTCTCTCATCTAATGGTCCTCTTTGGTTTGGGTATGTTGCTCGCTATTATTAATCAACCTTATTTCGATCAGGTATATAC
>JAYPYM010000385.1:0-1166 GCA_038135915.1 Gammaproteobacteria bacterium | reverse complement strand
ATGGGGTGCTAGAGTGGCTAACCGTAATGATGCTAGGACAAACAGCGACGGTATGCTGGATGCGCGCCTGGCGATTGAGAGGGTTCAGGCCAACTCATTTTCTTATGATCTTATGCTTAACGGGGTTTGTATTCTTATTTGGGCTGGGTGAAGAGATCTCCTGGGGCAGAGACTTTTTGATTGGGAAAGCAGCGCCTTTTTTGCAGAAAATAATGCCCAAGGAGAGTCCAATCTCCACAATTTAATAATCGGTGATCAGAAAGTTAATAAGTGGGTATTTGGAAAAGGCATTGCCATCTTCTTCATCACTTATTTAGCAGTACTTCTCCCACTCTACTCAAAAAATAATAGAGTAAAAACATTTGTGGATCGCCTCGCAATTCCTATTCCAAAGTCTTATCAGGCGTGGGCATTATTGGTTATTTTAATTGGCGTTGAGCTCATCATCAAAACTTTTTCCGAGACTCTAAGAAGAGGTGAGATGACTGAGTTTGCCGCATCGGTGATTGTGATGTTGATTGTGTTATTCCCTAAAAATTCTGAAATGTTCAACCTCCACTCTGGGTGTAACCCTCAAACTCAATCATAATTTTCATCCCTCCCAAGTCCTCTGATCTTAACGCTTGAATTGAGCCACAGTGGTTGTGAACAATGGTTTTTACAATGGAGAGGCCGAGTCCGGCACCAGAGGTATTGGCTGCATCATCAGATCGGTGAAAACGTTGAAAGATCTTCTTCACGTCACTTTCTGAGATACCAATTCCAGAATCTTCTATGGATATTATCACCTTGTCTTTTTTAACCGCTACACTGATATGAATTTTGCCTTTGTCTGGCGTAAACTTGATAGCATTGCTAATGATGTTTTTGAACATGATCGATAATGATTTTGCATGTCCCGGAATGACAGCAGTCTCTTCAATTACATTTTCAAACGACAACGCTTTTTTTTGAGCGTCTTGTTGAAGATCGGCACAGCATTCATTAATCAATTCTGAAACATTGACTGGCGACTTAGCCATTTGGATTTGATCTTGGCGTGCAAGCTCTAACAGTTGTTCAACGAGGTGAGTGCATTCATTAACGGTCCCATTAATTTCTTTGCTTGTATCCCTTGCTTCTTGAATGGTATCAACATACTCCATGGATTGAGCATGCACTTTAAT
>JAYPYM010000384.1:0-2658 GCA_038135915.1 Gammaproteobacteria bacterium | reverse complement strand
ATTATGGTAGCAAAAATTAGAACACTTGATGATTATTACCCTTTATTTAACAGGTTGTCTCGTTTTTTTATTGACAACTTCGATTTAGAGATTGATCCGAAATTTCAAAGCTTGCTAGAACAAGATAGTAAGCTCATTACCGTGCTTAACCATGGGCCTTTATTTGGTCCATTGGCATATACATTTGTACCGTTAAAAATTATCTGTGAATCTGGAAATGGGCATCGTTCACATATTTCTATTGCTCATCGACTTTTCTATAAAGTACCTATCTTGAAAAGCCTAATGAAATATATTAGTCAGCTGGATAAAGGAGTGAGTTTTAATGAATTAATTGAGATATTCAAGACCGGTAATTTCCTTGATTTTTTTGTTATGCCAGAAGGCGACAACTGCAACTTTGGAAATGGTAAAGATATTCAGCCATTTAAAAGTCCTCGCTTTATAGAAATGGCTATATTGACCGGCTGCCCCTTATTATTGGTGGTACAACAAGGAGCGGAGCATTGGGCCTATCCAGTAAAGCTGAATGATGCCCAGCTTAAGTTCTTTAGCATATTTCCTAAGACTATTTCTCGCCAAATAAAGCGAACAAAAACGCTGTCTATTCCAACATTGCCACGAAAGTTATCTAATCTGAGGGTACATATTAAAGTGTATGAGCCTAAGCTAAAGTTGAGCGACCTATCCGAAGATAAAGTCGAAAGGATGCAGCAACTTTGGAGCGAAGCGGATCAGGTTAGGAAAACCATGCAGAAAATGTTGTAACAACTATATCTAATTTGCTAACCAGTTTACACAACGAAGACGAAGAGAAACACAACTTAAATATATTAGGCTTTTTAAATAAGGTAGCATTAGGAAGCCTAATACACATCAAAAATGTTTTGTTTTAAGTCATGGTTAGTAAAACTAATATACTTCTAATAGCTTCAGGGTGCTTGGCTCCTGGTACTCAGGCCTCAAGTCTCAGCTTTTCGCGCCACCTGGTTGGTATTTTACCTGTTAAAAGATCTGGTCAGATAGGCGTTGGTCAATTTGTTGATCAAATTCGAGAAGGTGCGCATTTCGGCGTCAAAACAATCGTTCCAGCCAAGATAGTGGTGGGTAGTATTAAATCTGCGTTGGCAGAGGCGAAATTAGTCGCACAAAAAAACGGAGATCAGCCCCAACTCAGGGTGATTAATGCACTGCTAAACGCAGTAGAGCATATTCGAACTAATATCAGTTCTCATGGCAGGGTTGCAGAATCTATTTTAAAAATAGGAGCAGATAACCGATTGGCTGAAACGATTCTCACCCAAAGAATCGTTAGCACGCTGGCAAATAGTGGTAATTTCGGGCTGGATCTGAGTACTATCTTGACCAAACAGGCGATAGAGGCAGGGCTTAATAAAGCGCTTAGACTAGCCTTGAATCAAATCGATGCCTTTACTGAGCAAGAAAAAAGTCAAATACAAACTGACTTAGGGCTCTTTTCTGGAGTGGTTTCGCAAACGATTGCTGTTGTAGGCGTAAAACACCAATTTGCACTACCTCAAATTATTGGAACAGCAGCCACTGTGGCTGGAGTGTCAGCTTTGTTCGCAGGTGGTATATCCAATGGTGGAGAGTGGGCTCATCAACTTGTAGAAACTATATCTCAAGCGAATCTATCTACCTCTCAGTATGTCTCTGCTGAAATAGACTATACCGATCCTCGAGGTGACTAAAGATAATTTTGATACCCGTTAACGTCAAGTTGTGTGGGTGATAAAAACTCTTTTGCATATTTTTCCCAAACTTTTCCTGTGATGAAAACTTCATATACGTCAGGGTCAATATGTTGTTTGTCCCTCATGTTCTTTAAGATACTGAGTGCTTTAGATATCTTCATAGGTTTTTTGTAGGGTCGATCAGATGCAGTTAAGGCTTCAAATATATCAGCGATGGCCATCATTTTTGCTGGTAATGATAATTCATCTCCTTTTAAACCTCTTGGGTAACCTGTGCCGTCAATCTTTTCGTGATGACCGCCTGCAAATTCAGGCACCTTTCGAAGTTTGGTTGGGAAGGGTAGCGATTCAAGCATATCAATAGTGAGGACGATATGGTTGTTGATTTGTTGCCGTTCGTCTTGGCTGAGTGTGCCTCGTTGTATGCAAAGGAATTCAATCTCAGACTCGCTGAGCACTGGTTGTGGCTGATTCTGGTCATTAAACCATTTGCGTTGGGCAATATGTCGAACACGAGCTTGGTCGTCTTCAGACATAAATTCACTGCCGACATTTACACGACATAAGAAATCTTTTTCTTCGTTTATTTCATCTGCGAAAACCTTATACTCATGGGCTGCTACTAGAGTTTGTAATGGGTGAATATGTTTGCGTGATAAAACTTCTATCTGCTTTTCTCTCTTAATAATTTCTAGCCTGTGATATATGTCATCTATCGTATCTCGCATTAAGTCCAATTTGGTGGATTTATTCAGGATCTGGTCTGGCGTACCGAGCTTTCCGCAGTCGTGCAGCCAAGCGGCTACATGCAGCTCATACCACTCATCTTCGTTCAGATCGAAATCTACTAGGGTGCCTTTGTTTTCACAGCAAGCTTTCGCGATCATCTCTGTTAGAACTGGTACCCGTTGACAGTGTAACCCGGTATGACTAGATTTTGCAT
>JAYPYM010000383.1:0-2659 GCA_038135915.1 Gammaproteobacteria bacterium | reverse complement strand
GCTCTTACCTCTAGATGACTCTTGCTATCAGAAGATGGGTTTGTAGTAATGATGTTAACCACACCAGAAGCAGCGTTAAACCCCAGTAATGAAGTATTAGGCCCACGAACTATTTCAATTTGTTTTATTTCACTCATTTGAATGGGAAACGAAGTCCATAGTGTGAATCCAAGGCTATCCTGGTAAACTTGTCTGCCATTAATCAAAACAAGCAAACGATTTGAAAAAGGCTGATTGTAGCCCCTAATGTTAACATCTGCCTGACCTTTAAAGTTCCGATATATTTCGACACCAGCGACTAACCGAAGCAACTCAGGCACATCCATCGCGCCAAGTTGATGGATTTCTTTCTCTGTAATAATATCGATAGAGACCGGCGCTTCAGACTTTCTTTGGGGCTTTCCGGTAGCAATTGTGGTAACCGGTTCACCAAAAATTTCTTCCAACTCATCATAATTTATATCGTGGGCAGGGGTCGTACCATATACTAGCAGTAGACATGAGAAACAAGATATTGTTGTAAGGCTGTTAGTCATGTTTTCACCTATATCCTCTTCACCATAAACCGAAAGGCGCCTCTTAGGCCAAACCCCCTGGATCTTAAGGATTTTTGATTAAGGTAAATCTCAAGCCCATTTTCATAATCAAAGGCTAATACACAACATCTTTTTATACTGCACTCCTTTTTTTCACCCAGTGTCATTATTTTCTTTTCATCAGCTACTAGGCTCAAAGATTGGTATAAGGTGCTTAACACAGGTGGAACATAAAGGTAATTCAAGTTCTTGACAGACTCTAACTCCTCGGCACTGATTAAAGATACTTTTAAGGGAACATTATGATCTCTTAACGCTTCAATAAAGGGGCCTATATATGACTGTGCAACAGGGTGGGACAAGGGAATTTCTTTAGCGTACAGTATGCCAAATACGCCTGAATTATCCAGGGATTTGGAATCCGATCGAATGTACTTCAAAGACTTTGCGACAGTTTTAACGACTATTTCAGTTGCCATTGCTTTATGCTCTGGCAAACAAGCGATCAAGCAAAAGGACACGAAAAACAGTCTAATGACTTCATGAATTTTTCTTATTGGCATTCCGATATACCGTCAAATATTTAAGGTTAACTCTGATCGAGTTTAGCCAAAAAAATCAGAATCGCCTATTTCTTATTATAAATATATCAACGAGATGACTAAGGGTATTACTGGTGAATCTTATCCCTACGGTAAAAGTTATGATTCCATGTGTAAACACGCCCCGGAACACCACCATAAACAAAACCTCTTGGACGGTAGTTATGGTGCTGCTCATGAAACTCATGCCAGGATTTCCCTGCATCAAGGCTACGCAAAATACCTTTGCCACCATCTCGAGTGGCCATTAACATCACCTGCGGAAAGTTAGGTTCGATGTAAAGCGCGAAACCATCATGAGCACCTAAAGATTGCCAGGTTTTTCCACCATCCTCAGTTTTATAGAGCTGTCCCTTTCCTTTATTTTCTTGCCCCTGAAAATGCCGCATATAACTTGTTTTCACTCGAGCCTGTGCCCAAGCATGGTGCCAGGAGCCAACATTAGCATAAATAATATTTTCATCATTCGGATGGACTACAAAATTATTCACCTGGCCTTCATGAATCTTTTCAAAATCTTTACCATGATTTTCACTGCGGTAAAGCCCAGTCGAATCGAAAGTATTGATGAAAATCGTACCTTTTTTTGTTACCTCCAACTCCCATGGTCGCTGCAAAGTTAAAACCAAATGAAAGCTTTGACCACCGTCTAGAGAACGGTATACGCCTTTACTAGATCGATGCGACACATAAATACGGTTAGAATTGGTTGGATCCACACGCACCCTACCAATCCAACCCTCTATAAAAGATGGGTTTTGATTGGTTCGAGTTTCCATACCCGGAAGCGGTATGTTCGTCAACTTATCCCAGGTCACACCCTCATCTTTAGACCGATAAAGCGCGCCCGTATCTTTCGATTTACCACTCAATTTATAGAATATATTTGGGTGATTTGGATCCTGTGCTATACCATCAACATTACCCATTGATACTTCAGAAGTTTTCCAATTGCGACCCAAGTCATGGGTGTAGAAATGACCATTATCTCCGGCAACGGCGTGTATCCGGTTCGGGTTTGTACTATCAATCACGGGTGGAGAGTAAATGCAAAGAATATCGATTCCCTGGCTACCAGCATACCAACTCTTACCATTATCTTGAGTTATCTTAACGAGATGCCCGCCTACAGCATACCAGCGTCCAGAAGCTGGTGAGGCAGCAAGCTTAATCACCTTAAACAAAGATCTATTAGTACTTCTATTTGGAAAGATATAACCTTTAGGATCCCATAAATGATCTTTTTCTTCAGTTTTACTAAAGGTCTTACCAGCATCAATACTGACACCCATTTCCTCTCGGCCTATTGCAATTACATGATTTTCCTTATTCACTGCAATCCCACCAAAGAATGGCGGCCAGGTACCCCAGGTCCAATAGTCATGCTTCACAGTTTCCACCACTACAAAGTTTTTGCCGCCATCTTCCGATCTAAAAATTCTGCCATCTTGTTCTAAAGCAAACATTAATTCAGGCGTAGCCGGAGACGCGGCAAAATCCATAATCTGATTGCCCTTCAAT
>JAYPYM010000382.1:0-2666 GCA_038135915.1 Gammaproteobacteria bacterium | reverse complement strand
CGTTGGTATTTCGCTTCATTAACCAAAATGATTGGCGTATCTTCGCAGTGGGTAACAATTAGTCTGGGGCACTCTTTGAAGATTTGCATCAGTATCTCTTCATTATCCACCAACATATTACCGGTACTTGCACCCATAAAAATCTTAAGCCCTGCAGCAGGGTGATTACCAACCTGAACAATTTCCTTTAAATTTTCAGACGTCGCGCCTAAATAAAAAGCAAAATTTGCCCTACTTCTCCCCTTTGCTCGATTATATTTATCAGCCAATGCTTCTATCGTAATCGTTTGTGGATCCGAGTTTGGCATCTCCATGTAAGATGTAATGCCACCCGCTACTGCAGCGGTAGACTCCGTTTCAAAGTCCCCCTTGTGTACAAGCCCAGGTTCTCTAAAGTGCACCTGATCATCAATCATCCCAGGTATTAAATAAAGGCCTTTTGCATCTACTTGAGCGTCTGATATTTCACTTTGAAGATTAGCGCCAATCTTGTGTATACGACCATTCTTAATCAAGATATCTTGTTGTTTTATTTTGCCCTCATTGACTAGCTGAGCATTTATAATGAGCGTAGAAGACATATCAAAGCGACCCCTTGTTTTAAAACACATATCCCTTGATTCGATTATACCTTATGGGTTACTAAATTTTTCGGAGCTATATACATTTCACTCTGCATTTTTTGAATCAAAGCTTGTACATCAGAAAAATTTCGGTAGGATAGCTATTTAATAATATTGTAGACCTGGTTTAGATTACTGAGGTGTCCAGTGCACATAACTTTAATAAAAAATGCACTTAAATTGAAAAGCATACTGATAACAAAAAAAAGCATTGTTAAGCGTTCTAACTTCGCAAATTTAATGAAGATACTGTTACCATTTAGGGCAAAAGCTAGGCTGCTCTCGATCATCATCTCCACTGCCGTCTTTGCGCTAGGCTGTACCGGTAAAGAAGATGACTGTGAAACAGCTAGTAACTGTCAAGATTTAACGGAACTGTCACCTAATTTCAGCGCACCTGCCAGCTTCAATGTTAGTGGGCGTCTAAATATTCAACACCTATACAGAATTGATTCGGATACTCCGCTGCACTTGAGCGCATCTAATCCTCGATCCCTTGCTTCCAATGATAACAATGAGCAATTGCTGCCAAATCCAGTTTCCCTAAACGGTTATTTAGCCTTAGAAAGAAAAGAAGTTGAAAACCAGCCTTACCTAGATACACAAGACACCTTTAGGATTATTTTTAAGCCAAATGATGAGCTGGTCTTAGAAACCAGTGCGAACCTAGAAGTGATGTTAGAGATCCTAACCGTGGATGGAACCTTGGTTCACTCCTTCTCTACGACTAACAATCGAGCAAAAATTGATATCGCAGACCATATTAACCTAGAGGAGTATCAACAACATTTGTTAGTCATCCAGCCAATTAATGGCCTAGAAGGTAGCTATCGACTTAGCGTCAAAGAAGGCCTAAGGACACTAAACGTCGCTCACAGCGCGCTTAAAAAACAAAGATCGCTAAAACCAGCAGGTTCAAAAACAGAGCCGACCGGAGAAATAATTGTTAAGTTTCGCGCCAGCACAGATAAAATGCTATCAAACTCATTACTCTCGGTTGAGCACTGTCAATTTACCAAGCTACACACTAGTAGAAATTTTGGTCGGTACAAGTTGACGGATACAGAAAATACACAACTTTCCATGTCATCAGTAAAAGATTGTATCAAACAGCTTGAAAACCTGAGTAACGTTTTGTACGTAGAAGAAAACTTACCTGTAAAGGCTAGCAGCATACCAAACGACCCACTACTTCAACGTCAATGGCATTTAGAGCAACTCAAAATTTATGAAGCATGGCAGACTACCTTGGGCAGCGCTGACGTCAAGGTTGCAGTCATTGACACAGGCATTATTGCGCACCCGGACCTACCAGACTTTAGTCTTAATGGTTTTGACTTCATTAGTGACCCCAAGGCAGCTGGAGATGGCGACGGCCCAGACACAGATCCATTTGACGAGGGCGACGCTCGACTGCCTGGAGAAGATGACTCATTTCATGGTTCTCACATGACAGGGATCATCGCTGCCAGGACCAATAACAACCTCGGTATCGCTGGCATCAACTCCTCTGTCAACATTTTTCCCTTAAGAGTATTAGGTCGTGATGGCGGAACCACTTTCGATGTGGCTCAAGCCATACTTTACGCAGCCGGTGAACCAAATAGCTCTGACCGCACCCTTGATGAGCCCGTTGATATTATCAACATGAGTTTAGGAACCCCAGAAAGCTCTGAGCTATTGAAAGAAGCTGCATCAATCGCCTATCAAAAAGGGGTGATTATTGTGGCGGCTGCAGGGAATGACGGCAGATCAGGCCTAGACTTTCCTGCCGCGCTCAATACTGTTATCGCCGTAGGGGCAGTCGACGGGAACAATAATATCACTGAATACTCTAACCTAGGTGATCTCGACCTCGTTGCACCAGGCGGCCTACTCGACCAAGATCTCAACATGGACGAAGAGCCAGACGGCATTCTAAGTACTGCCATTTTCAAAGAAAATGGTTTTTATGATGCAGATTATGTCTACTTCGAGGGCACCTCAGCTGCAACTGCACAAGTAACTGGTATCATCGCCCTAATGAAAAGCCTGCATCCAATG
>JAYPYM010000381.1:0-2763 GCA_038135915.1 Gammaproteobacteria bacterium | reverse complement strand
CGGTACTCCTGAACCTTTTCTAGTTTGTCCGCTTCACCTATAAAAGGGTTAGCATCTTTACTTGGTTTAAACTGCCCTTCTCCTAAAACTTGCCAGCTGCAACACTGGTAGTTACCTAACTGACCCGCACCCTGTTCGAACAAAGCATTTTTTACGATTTCTGTATGGCTTGATGGTACGTAAATACAAAGTTTATAAGCTTTTATTTCCATCATTATTGTCCTTATGGAGGCTGCATGAACCTAAATTTAACTCCCTCTGATTACCCTACCCACTTTCTTGCATTCTCAAAAAATAAAGCCCAAGGTGTTTTCTCATCCCAATCTGATGGACACCAAGAATGCTGGACAGCTCGAAACAAACGTTCTGGATGAGGCATTAATATTGTTGCCCGACCATCTTTTGATGTAAATCCAGTCGCACCAGCAGGAGAACCATTCGGGTTGCTAGGATAAACTTCTGTAGGTCGACCATAATTATCAGTATAACGTAAGCTGATTTGCTTAGATTCTGTTAACTGACTTTCATCTCCAGCTGAACCATATAGTACGCGACCTTCACCATGAGCAACAACAACAGGTAGTCGGGCACCTGCCATATCTGTGAAGAAAATAGAAGGCGACTCTGTGACCTCAACCAGGCTAAGACGTGCTTCAAACTGTTCCGATTGGTTGCCAACAAATCGAGGCCAATGGCTAGCGCCAGGAATGATACTAGATAATTGAGATAACATTTGACAGCCATTACAAACACCTAAAGTAAATGTATCTGTCCTGTTGAAAAAAGCTTCAAACTCATCTCTTAAACCTTGGTGATAGAGTATCGTGTTAGCCCAACCCCGACCAGCACCCATGACATCCCCGAAAGAAAACCCACCACAGGCCGCTAAGCCTTTAAAGTCTGAAAGGCTAACACCTCCACTAATTAAATCACTCATGTGTACATCCACTGCTTTAAAACCAGCTAAGTCAAAAGCAGCAGCCATTTCTACCTGACCGTTCACTCCCTGTTCACGCAAAATAGCTATAGAAGGCTTCTGGGAAAGCAATGCGGGTGCTGCCGCTAATCTTTCCTTAATTTTACTTGGTAGTTTAACGTGTAAGCCTGGATCACTCTCATCTAACAATGCGTCAAACTCCTCGCGCGCTGATTCTGGGTTGTCACGTAAACTTTGCATTCGATAGCTGGCTTCAGACCAAATTCTAAGTAGCTTATTCAAGGGTTTCTGATAAATGTTTTGCCCATTTGCGTGAATACGAACTTTCTTTGCCTTTGCAATCGTACCAATTGGATATAAACAATCTGTGATTCCACACTGTTCAGCTAACGCGCTAACACGCTCTAAATCCTGTGTTCTTAATTGAACCACAGCACCCAGCTCTTCATTAAATAAACAAGGAATAATTGCCTGCTCAGAAATAGTCGATACTTCTTCCGAATCCATCGCTGCATTGCCTCGCAAAATGGGTCCTAAATCAATGTTTAAGCCACACCTAGAAGCAATTGCCATTTCAAGCAAAGTAACAATCAGTCCACCATCAGATCTATCATGATACGCCAGCGCAAGCTCTTCTTGAATCAGCAACTGCATCCAAGTAAAAAAGCCTTTAAATTGTTGTGGAGAATCAACATTTGGACAGTCGTCACCTAACTGCTGGTGTACCTGCGCAAGGACTGATCCACCTAAACGATTTTTTCCCTGGCTAAGGTCAACAAAATATAAACAAGTATCCATCGTTTCAGAATCAAGCAGTGGTGTCACCGCTTTTCTTACATCCGAAACAGGTGAAAAGGCAGATACCACCAAGGATAAGGGAGAGGTCACTTTCTTCTCCTCAGTTACAGCGCCTCCGCCCTGCCCTTCATGCCAAACTGTCGACATAGATAAAGAGTCTTTACCAACCGGTATTGACACACCCAGTTCCGGACAAAGAGACAAACCCACAGCTGACACAGCCTCGTACAAGGCTTGATCTTCGATCGCATCCCCTGATGCAGCCATCCAATTTGCAGATAGTTTAATACGGCCGATATCACCAATATTCACTGCAGACAAATTTGTAATCGCCTCAGCCACAGCCATTTTTGCAGACGAAGCTGGCGAAATAAGCGCTAACGGTGCTCGCTCGCCCATGGCCATACATTCACCTGCGTAGCCTTGAAAGCCAGTGGTGGTCATTGCATAATCGGCCACTGGCTCCTGCCAAGGTCCTACCATCTGGTCTCTAACCACTTGGCCACCTACCGTTCGATCCCCTATCGTGATGAGGAATTTTTTACTGCCGACACTCGGATGCCGCAATACACGGGTCAAGGCATCACCGATACCCAGGGATTCAGGCAACACCAATGGCTCTAATCGCAGTGCTGTTGGCTCAAAGGACTTTTTGAGTTTCGGTGTATTACCAAATAAAACTGATTTCGGCAGATCGACAGGCTTATCAGCATTCTTGTCATCTTTTAGCTCAATCATCTGCTCATCTTCGGCTTCACCCACCACTGCAAATGGACAACGCTCCCGCTCACAGATATCTTGAAATAAGCCAAGACTGGTTTCATTTATCGCGAGGACATAACGCTCTTGGGATTCATTACACCAAGTTTCCAGAGGGGTAAGACCGCTTTCTGCAACTGGGATATCTCTGAGTCTGAACCTACCGCCTTTACCAGCGTCTTTAACCAACTCAGGCAAAGCATTGCTTAACCCCCCAGCACCTACATCGTGGATAAACAAGATTGGATTCTCATCTCCTAACTGCCAAC
>JAYPYM010000380.1:0-2790 GCA_038135915.1 Gammaproteobacteria bacterium | reverse complement strand
CACTTATACCGGCGGTTCTGTTTCTATTGGCGGGCTTGTCGTTAATGTTATTTGGTAGAAAACATGTGCCTAGCACAGGGGTTGCAAGAGTCGAAATCGAATTTTTCGGAAATTCCGTGTCAACGCCATATCAAACTAGCGTTATTCTAGCGATTCTTGGAATCGTGCTCATGATCATGACGCATTCATTACTTTTGCGGGATTTTAATGATACTCCAGATCAAGCTTCAGTGCGCTTTTCATTTTTTAGTAGTGCTTATGCCCATAATTCTAACATTTCTGGAGAGGGTTGGGTTTATTTTGGCTACGAAAAGAGCCCACAAAATTGGAATTTTGAGATAGTTAAAGGTAGCTATAGGGCTATGAGAGCAAAGAAAAGCGTTGTCCTAAAGAGTGTCAGGAAAATGAATGTTCGAGAAGACCACTTTGGACATTTTACTGGAACTTTGTTCGGCGTGTTTGACCGAGCGCCAAAGAAAAAGAAAGAGTTTATCAGGAAAGGTGAATGCATCAGACCTGTAGATGTAGTGAGTGTTGGTCGTAAAAAAGTATGGGTTAAATTTAAAAGGACGAAATGTCCTTAAGACTTAGATTTTATCTTTACTATTAAAGAGAAATACTTTTTTTAGCAGTTTTAAAGTCCTGTATCCGTGTTTCTATTTTTTTAGTCATCGGTAAATTGGTCTTTGGGACCAGTGCAAGTGCGTAATTGAGCTGCTGAATAGCCCTAGAACTAGAACCTCTTAGAAAATGAACTTCTGCTTCGGCTAAGTGAATGCCGATTTTATTCTTGGTGAGCCCGTAGGCTTCGCTGAGGAGTTTCCAGACGTTAGGCGCATTGGGTTTTTCTTCTACCACTTTTTGTAGTAACTCGACGGCCTCCTGGCCTTCACCTGTATGGATTAGGGACTTTGCTAGTGACATACTGAGACTGAAGTTTCCTGGGCTGAATGATAGCCCATTTTCTAGTATAGTAATGGCTTCTTTAAACTTTTTCTGTTTATTAAGGCTTTCCGCATAGGTGTCTATATAGGTAATGCGAGTTGGGTCTTTTTGGATAAGTTTCGTTAAAACAAGGTTTGCTTCTTCAAAATTTCTATCACGCATATAAGCTCTTGCTAGACCATAGTGCAATGCCGGATCAGTATGTGCATTTGCCTCTTGATTAATTTGTGCTAAAAAATCAGCAATGGCTTGTTGGGAAGTAGTAGCGTAAGCAGCGATGACCCTTGCTTTCATCAGTTTAAACTCGAGGGATGATTTAACTGGCTGAGGTGTTTTGATCTGTTCTGCTCGAGCAAGAGAATCTGCAATCCTCGATTGAGTCACAGGGTGCGTTCTTAAAAACTCGTACGGTGTATCCCGGGAGAACTGTCGAGATCGTGTTAAGCGCTCGAAAAAATGTGGCATCGCATAGGGGTTGAAACCAGCATCTGTGAGCATTTGCATGCCGATGCGGTCTGCTTCGCGTTCATTCTGTCTACTGAATTTTAGCTGTGAATCTAGCGATACTGCTTGTGTTGTTGCCAATGCTGCTAGACCAGCATCGCCTGTGCCGGTTGCTGCTATCAGTGCAATACTTGCAAATAATGCTGTGAGTGTTGTCCACTTAGCGCGGTCTAGCTTTTCTAAAGATCGGGCGAAATGTCTTTGACTCAGGTGGGCTAATTCGTGCGCAATGACCGCTGCTAACTCACCTTCGTTTTCGGAGTGCAAAAATAAACCTGCGTTGATGCCCAGCACACCCCCTGGCATTGCGAAAGCGTTAATTTCAGCCGCGTTAATAATAACAATGTTAAGATTTGGTTGCGGTAATTGACTTACGGAGGCCAATTGGTATACGAGGCCTTCTAGATACTCATTTAATAGGGGGTCTCTGATAATAGAGGCTTTAGACTGTAAGACTCTTAGCAGAGATTGGCCAATAGCCTGCTCTTTTTCCGGCGAAATTATTGCTGATACTGGGTCACCTAATAAAGGAAGGGTTTCTGAAAGTGCTACTGGTGTTGCTGAAAAAAAAACAAATAAAAATGTTAAGCATCTAAATTTCAATCTGTTGAAAACCTCTGATTTTCCATATAATTTACCTTTATTTGTTATAGTATGTGTATAGATCTGGGTAATATAGCTTAACATTGCCTTAGGCTCTGAAACTAAACAATCTGGTAAATAGTGACTTTGATACCTTAACCATAGCAATGATTTTGAGCCCAGTTCAACAGCTTTGAGCCTTTCTGGCCAAAAAACTTTTTCAGTGCGAGTATTGGCTAAAAAGGCAGTAACTTAAAAGAAGTGAAACAATAGAATATAGACTAACGATGTCGATGATGGTTCAAGAAGCAATAAAATTTGATCACTATGTTGATGCCAAGAGTATGCAGTGTCCGATGCCTTTGCTCAAGTTTAAAGCTTGCCTCCATGGTATGAATGCTGGCGAAGTATTACGGCTGGATACATTAGATATTGGGTCAAAAAAGGATATCCCCTATCATGTTGAGCAAAGCGACCTATGCGTTATGCTAGGCTTTGAAGAGGCAAATAATGATCAAGGACAGGCTGTCTACTCATTTTGGGTTTTGAAGCAAAAGTGATTTAGTAAAATAGTATTAGGAAAAAGTTGAGCATTTTATGATTGAGCTACTTAAAGCTTGGTACCGACGGTATTTTTCCCATGAAGAAGCGATTCTTTTGGTCATCGTGCTAGCCTTGGGCTGTGTGTTGATTTTTCTCTTAGGTAAGCTTTTAGCGCCAGTATTTACTGCCCTCATATTTGCATACCTGATGCAGGGT
>JAYPYM010000379.1:2177-2816 GCA_038135915.1 Gammaproteobacteria bacterium | reverse complement strand
TAAACAACCCAGTCTAATGATTATGCTCCATAATTATAGGAATTGGATAGATAAACTAGCTAGTATTTTTAAAATTTTTGCACAAGTTAATGTTTTTAAACTGACCCTAGGTGGTTCTTTAGTCTAATCTTAGTGAAGGAAGGAGAAAATGAAATCAATTAAAATAGCTAATATTGATAGTTTTCTTCTTTTGTGTCTATCAAAGTTCTCTGTATGTAGAATCGCTGTATGGATGAAAAAGCTAGAGAACATCGCAATAAAATATTAGTTGTCGATGATGATATCACAGTAAGGTTAGCAGCTGAAACCATGCTGGGTGATGAAGGCTTCGAAGTCTATTCGTGCGATAATGGCAAAGCCGCCATTGATCAATTAGATCAGTTAGACCCAGATCTGATATTGCTTGATGTCGAAATGAGTGTAATGAACGGCTATGACACTTGCAGAGCGATAAGGAAGGAATATAACAGGGAAATCTTACCCATACTGATGATGACTGCCAATGATGATATTGAGCCTGTTCATCGTTCTTATGAAGTAGGTGCGACTGATTTTATCACCAAGCCAATTAATTATTCTTTATTGACCTTCCGTATTAAATACCTATTACGTAATCACAACAACATCCAAATTTTTCAG
>JAYPYM010000379.1:942-2167 GCA_038135915.1 Gammaproteobacteria bacterium | reverse complement strand
AAAGCCAGCCTTTTGTCCGTGCAGCGGATTGCGAAGCTGGGTTATTGGATTTGGGAGCCTTCTAAGGATGAGTTAACGATTGATGAAGATACGTCTAAGCTGTTGGGGTTGGAAAATGGTAATAGTAAGAAAGAGCTGTTTAGCCTGCTCGAGCTCATACACTCTGCTGATGTAGAGATAGTCAAAGAGCTGTTTCAGCGACTAAAAGATCAGAATGAATCTTTTTCAGTTGAGTATCGAATCATTAAAAAGAATAGGACTGAACGCATTATCTTTCAGGAGGCAGAAGTCCATGTGTTAGAGGCAGGGCGTAGGGTTTCTGTCGTAGGTATTGTGCAAGACATCACTGAGCGCAAGAGAGCTGAAGAGCGGATGTTCAATTTGGCCTATTACGACCATTTAACTGGGCTGCCAAACCGATCTTTCATGAAAGAGCATTTAACAATGATGCTAGAAAACGCTGAACGAAATGATCGTTGTTTGGCGGTTGTGTCGTTAAACCTGAATCAGTTTTCTCGAATTAACGATTCTTTCGGTTATGATTTTGGAGATGAATTGCTAAGAAGGGTCGCTAATAGATTAGGTGTTGGCCTTCGAAGAAGTGATTGTATATCGCACATGTATCCTTCTGGCTCAGGTAAGGAGGGCAGTAATCAAGTTGATCGATCAGATTCCCTGGCTAGGTTAGATAGCAATCAATTCGGAATTGTGTTGACAGAAATCAAAAAGCCAGAAGTGGTGGCTAACATTTGTCAACGCGTACTAGATATTATCAAAAAGCCTTTTGAGATATTCAATCAACGCATTGTGATCAACTGTAGTATCGGTGTCGCCGTATACCCTAAGAACGGGGATACAGTAGAGGAGCTACTCGGCAATGCTGAAGTAGCTGCGAACTATGCTAAGTCGAACGAGCAGGCAGGTTATTTGTTCTTCTCTCAAGAGATGAATGATGCTGTTCGTGCACGCCTAGAAATGGAAAATGATTTGCGGGTTGCACTAAAAGAGAATCAGTTCGAGCTCTATTACCAGCCCAAGGTCGACATTCAAGGTCAGGAAGTCGCCGGAATGGAAGCGCTTATTCGGTGGCAGCATCCGGAGAAAGGTATGATACCTCCGTTTAACTTTATACCCCTGGCGGAGGAGTCTGAGCTGATTCTAGAGATCGGAAAGTGGGTATTAAGAAGAGCTTGCTTAGATAGTCTCAAATGGCGAGATATGGGTA
>JAYPYM010000379.1:0-932 GCA_038135915.1 Gammaproteobacteria bacterium | reverse complement strand
ATATGGGTATGACTGAATTAATCGTATCTGTTAACGTGTCAACTAAACAGTTTTCTATTGGAGACTTTCCTGCAATGGTGGCTGAAGTGCTTGAGGAAACTCATTTACCCCCTCAAAACTTGGAGCTTGAAATCACCGAAGGTACACTTGCTCAGGATATCGATTATGCAGTTAAAATGGTGAACGAGCTTAAGCGCTTGGGTGTTCGAATTTCGTTGGATGATTTTGGCACTGGATATTCCTCATTTAGTTATGTGAAAGATTTTCCTCTTAACACTTTAAAGATTGACCGTTCTTTCTTGATCGGTGTACCGCACGATAACAATTCTGTAGCGATAGTAGGTGCGATTATATCGCTGTGTAAAGGTTTGGGTTTGCACATTGTGGCAGAGGGTGTTGAAGACACCGAACAACTAGCGCTGATGAGTGAAAGTGGTTGTCATGAAATACAGGGGTTTCTATTTAGTCGACCATTAAACTTTGATGATTTTCTGAGCTGGGTGAAAGCGAGAGATTGGTTAAAGCATTTTAAGAATGATTCTGAAAAAGGTGAGTCCGATGAGGATTCGTCTGTTCAGCATAAAAAGGTTAGTTAACCATGAACAATAATATTAAAAAAGACGAGTGGGTGGAGGAGAGTGAGGATGAAAGAATCTCCCTCATTGATCAAGAGAGAATTGTTGAAACCTTAATTGATTCTAAAGACAAATGTTATAAAAAATTTCCTGCCCAAATAGAAAAAGCATATTTAGAACAGGTGTTTAATGAAAATTATTTCGGTTTTAAGTTTTCTCTAATTACATTAAGCCTGATTTCCATTTTTTTGGTTTTTGGCAATTTACTCCTTACGAGCTTTGATTTTGTCACTCATGTAGTGTTTGCATTTAAAGAGTTTTCTTTTTTGTGGGTAGCCTGTGCACTTGTGTACTTTG
>JAYPYM010000378.1:0-2818 GCA_038135915.1 Gammaproteobacteria bacterium | reverse complement strand
TAAAGAGGGTATTGTTAGAAATATTTAATAGTCTGGGGAGCTCTCTACCCAGACTTTATCATTTCATCAAACACTGATAACACGATTAATCAGCTTTTTTTAATTTGCATCCAAGATGAACAACATGTATCATTTTGCCATATATTTATACACCCCCTAGAAATGACTAATAAAGGAAACACATGTATGCCAACTCCACTCGGCGGGAAACCACCTGCAACTACACTTGCTGTTACGACAAGAACCCCAAACCATTTTCGCCCGCCAAGTAGGTTTGGCACCATTAAACCTGCTCCGAGTCAAAGACCAGCAATCAACAGTTTTGCTCAACAACCCATCGGTATTAGTACAGCTTGGTCTACAGATTCTGATGATTCAGATATTCAAGCACTGATAGCAAATCAGAAAAAAGAACTTCCTGTAGAATACGCTGGGAACGCATTTTTTAATACCAATGTCCGCCTGTCAGAAGACTCTTAGGAACATCAAAACCCGTATAAAGAAGCGTTTAAGCCTCCCCAAGCAAAATTCAATCCTGCACCTGACTATAAAACGATTTCCCCTTCCAGCCTACCTTAGTAAATATATCGATCATTACCCCCGTCTAAGGGGGTCATTCGACAACTATACCTGTTAAGAAAATCCTAATGTTAAACGCCAGTCATTCAAAATGCCTGAGTCTTGCTGCAGCCGATCCTCTACAATCAACGTCCACACCCCTAGCGCATCGCTACCCATCAAACCCGCGAATAAATGCGGTTGCTCCGTTGAAGTAATGGTTTTCAACAGCTTTTGCTCAGCCATATGAATTTGGTTATGCAAAACGATTTCTTCTTGATTGGGTGTTCGGAGTAAAATCTTTAAATCTCCTACCCAGGTATGATCTATGTTAAAGCTCACTGAAATACGATTAATGGAGCAATTAAATGGAACTTGTATACTTTTTTCCAGATGGCCTAAGTCAGGAATCGCTTGATTCGCTTGATATTGAAAACTCATTTCTTGCATGATGTTTCCTTCCGCTAAACCATCTCCTTGCAAACTAAGCAAGGCTTGGTAAGCATTCACTCGACCATGCCCATACCAAACTGAGTGTCCATTTATATCATAATCAGCATTATCCTCATCGATCTTTTCTGCTGTAGAAACTAATACTTCTTTAACTTCTTCTGCTGTAAGATGAGGACGGTAAGATAAAATCAAACCAGCAATACCAGCTACCAATGGTGTAGCGCTAGAAGTACCACCAAAATCATGGGTATATGCTCCCTCACTACTATAGCCTTTCGACCCTAATCGATCCGTTGTAGTAATCGGCCTACCGGGAGCACCACTTGATGGCGCACATACAGTCAAATGCTCACCGAAATTCGAATAATAAGAACGTTTATCTAAGCTATTTGAAGCACCCACAGCAATCACATCAGGATGAGCAGCAAAACCTTGATGAGATACTTTTCCTTCTTTCTCTCCAACAATGGGTCTATCTTCATTGCCAGCCGCAAAACAAATGACGCAACCTTTTCCGTCGCGACCCTGTTTAGCAACATGAGAAATAATTGCATTCATTTTATGGGACAAAGGGAACTCCCATGCGCTGGCAGCCCAACTACAACTAATCACATCGGCCTGGTTATCTAAAGCATACTTAAATAAATTTTCAATGGACCGGTCACTGATCCAGCCACTTGTACGTATCGGCATAAAAGAACAGCCAGGGGCTACACCAACGACACCGGAACCATTATCTTCGGCGATTGCCACCCCAGCACAGGCAGTGCCATGATTATCCGATGCGTGCTCTGGTGCTGGCTCAAAATCTTCATCCGAAAAGTCTTTCGGGGAGATAATCTTATCATTGCCACGCAAATCCGGGTGATTCAAATCGAAGCCATCGTCCATAACGCATACGCGAATCGATCGCTTACCTTCTGTAATACGCCACGCATTCAAGGCATCCACATCAGCACCTGTTTTTAAACCGAGCTGACCTCCATTATTTTTTAAATGCCATTGATGACGGAATAACTCATCATTAGGTGCATTTAAGTATCGCCTTCTCAATGCTAAATCTGGCTCAGCAAAGCGGATGTCACTCAGCTTTTCCAACTCAATACTCAGCTTGATTGGGTTTTTACGCGCAGCATGCGTCACACGAACTTGGTAGGCATCAGCTAAAAAGTCAAACTCTCGCTGAATCTCAAGCCCTAATTCACTCAGCAACTCGCACCTTGCTGCCTCTGAACATTGGGATTTAAACTGCAGGGTGATTTCACCAGTTGGCATCACCATTTGACTCTCTTCCTGTGATAGTTCATACACATGAGATACGATTTCAAAATTTTTCTCTTGGCGTAGCTCATCTGTGAGAGGCTCCAGCTCCGATTCATCATCGACCGAATACACTTCCATTCTGGCAAACATTTCATAATCTCTAAACTGAATACCTGAAACCATCGGTTTACTCATAAAGAGCGACTTCCTCGGCATATTCTGCCGTGATTTCGTAGCGAAATAGCTTTTTGATTTTTCTAATACTATTTTTGAGTGACCGCGAGAAATGGTAACCGACATATCAACCCCCTGTTTGATGGTTTTGAGTATTTAGCTATCTACTTCCTGAAACTTGAACAAATGGATACCAAAGATTTAAGATGACATTTTAGGTTCTTAACAAAAATAACCTTAAAGCATGAAATTCGAATAGGAAAATAGGATGAATCGTTTTTTTAGACACAAAAAAACAACATAAGAAGAACATAAGAAGAACATAAGCGACTGCCAAGTACCTATACTATATTAAGTTGATATGCCTTTT
>JAYPYM010000377.1:0-2881 GCA_038135915.1 Gammaproteobacteria bacterium | reverse complement strand
TGACAATGCTGTTTTGAAGCGTGTAGAAGTAGCACCTAAAGTGGACAAGAAAACAGCGTTTTTTGGTCAAGATACCGGTATTGCGGAGGGTGTATCTGATGAAACTTATTATTTTACTGACGGTGATGTGCGCTCTATGCAGACGCGCTGGTCTGCGATTGTTCATAGAGAAGATGGAAACTGGAAGTTAGCGAACGTTCATTTTACGGCGAATGTGTTAGATAACCCTATCCTAGATTTTGCAAAACAGGCTGCGCTCCGTAATACTTTGATTGCTGCCTTGATAGGACTGATCGTTGGTTTTTTGCTAATGGGTATTGCGCAAAGAAAAAAATCAGCCTAGTAAAGTTTGAATAGCATGAAATATGATCTGGTTATCCAGCATGGTCGAGTATTTGATGGATTAGGTAACAGCTCATATGCTGATATTGGTGTTAAGGATGGCCGTGTTTGTAAGATAGCTTCGTCTATCAAAGAGGATTCAGGTCAAACGATTGATGCAACTGGCTTATGGGTAACGCCCGGCTTAGTAGATATTCATACGCATTATGATCTTGAAGTAGAGCTTGCGCCAGGGTTATCTGAATCTGTGCGTCATGGTGTCACGAGTCTCGTAATGGGGGGGTGCAGCCTCTCTGTTACTTATGGCCAGCCGCAAGATTTGGCAAATATTTTTGCTCGAGTGGAAACCCTATCACCAGAACTCATTGAGCAGTGGTTGAGTAAGGCGAAGATATGGTCATCCCCTGCAGCTTATATTCAGCACCTGGAAGAACTAGCCCTAGGTCCAAATATTGCTTCTATGTTGGGACACAGTGCGCTGAGAGTTAAAGTAATGGGGTTGGAGCGTAGTTTAACCGCTCATGCAACAAAAAAAGAGTTGGCGATCATGCGCCAATTGGCGGAAGAAGCATTAGATGCTGGTTGTATTGGAATATCTATTGATATGGTTCACTGGCATAAGGTAAGTGGGAAATTTGCGGGACTTGCCTTGCCTTCTCATCATGCAGCATTTAAAGAGTATCGAATGTTGGCTGATGTTTGTCGGGCGCGTGATGCAGTGTTTCAGGTGACCCCGAATCCGAAAAATTTCTTTTCCATTTTTAATATATTTCGATTAAGCCCAGGTCTGTTTCGGGCGCCATTAAGAAATACTATCCTAGCTGCGCTAGATTTGGATGGGGCGCCGCTAGCCTGGAGGATGTTTCCGCTGATCCTATTTATATGTAATAAGCTCCTAGGCTGTAATATTAGGTTTCAAACATTGGCTGAGCCCTTCACAATTTATGGCGATGGTCACATAACCCCGCTTTTTGAAGAATTTTCTGCAGGCGTGAAGTTAAATAATACTCAGACGCGTGAAGAGAGGCAGGATTTGTGGCAGGATCATCAGTTTCGACAAGAGTTTGTTAGATCCTGGAAGGCTGGTTATGTCAGAACCTTTCATCGTGATTTATATCGAATGTATATTGTGTCCTTGCCTGGGGATGGGCCAGAAAATAATCTGGTAGGTAAATCTATTGGCCAGGCTGCAGACGAAATCGGTACGGAGCCTATCATCTATTTCATGACACTGTTAGAAGAGCATGATACGGATTTTCGTTGGGTGACCACTGGCGCTAATCGTCGGCCGAGTGTTAGAAAAAAACTAATGAAACATGAGTATATACTTCCAGGGTTTAGTGATGCGGGCGCGCACTCAAGGAACCTTGCATTCTTTGATAACAGCCTATCTGTTTTAAGGCAGGCGCAGCAAACAGAGTTTATTACAGCAGAGCGAGCAGTTTCCCGTGTTACTGGGGAGCCTGCGCGTTGGTTTAACCTTGATGCGGGTACCATTAAAGAGGGTAGTCAGGCAGATATACTTCTGCTGGATCCTGAGAAGTTGGCCTGCCCAATTCCCACACCAGTTCCGATTGAGGACTCTGTTTTTTCGGGCGCAACCCGTCTCGTGAAGCGAGATCTAGATCCAGCGGTCAGGCATCTCTATAAACAGGGAGTGGAAGTGGTTCGTGCCGGGGAAGTTCTGCCTTTGCTTGGGCAAAAAAAGCTTGGCTGTGTATTAAAACAGTTGAACCCCACAAGTTCAAAGGAGGCATCGCTAGCGCGTTTTAGGAATCAGATCACTGAAAAAAAAAGCCTTGCTAGCCCAGTGTGTTATTGGGATATTTTCCTCCTTAAGCATCAAAATCCTTTTAATGTTTTTTTCCACTGTATCGCTTTTATACTCATGTATTCTGTATTGTTAGCTGCGGTATCGCTACAAAACATGTGGATAATGTTACTTGGCCCCTTATCGCAGACCCTTGGTTTTTTTGGTCACTTTTTGTTCGAGCGGAATAAGATCGATCAGCGCGACGCACTTTTTTCTTGGAGAGCTTTTATTAGTTTGCATAAAATGTTTTTGATGGTGATGTTGAGGCGTTATTGGGGAGAGGTAGAAAGAGTAAGAAGAGAGTATGCTCAGTTTCAGGTTTAAACTACCCTTGGTTACAGAAAGTAACAAGCTTTTAACATTGATGTTAGGCTATTTTATATTTTGCCTGCTGTATTTGGGTGCACCGCATTTCTCTATTCGAGAGATGGAAATTGTTCCTTCAATTTGGATCGATGATTTTATTCAATTTTCTCCTCTTGCTGTGTGGGTGTATTTGACTCAGTACGGTTTTCTTTTTTTAGCGATTTACTATGCGCCGAATACTCTCAGTCGAACGATCGCGCTCTATAGTATGCTGTTAGCCACGATTATTGCGGTTATCATTTATATTCTATTCCCGACTATGCTGCCGAGGCACCCCATACAAGGGGGAGAGTTGACAGCTTTCTTATGGAAATTTTTATATTTTACAGATGTGCCGAGTAACTGTTTTCCGTCTTTGCA
>JAYPYM010000376.1:0-2915 GCA_038135915.1 Gammaproteobacteria bacterium | reverse complement strand
AATCAGGATAGTAACCCAGTGGAATGATATTGTTTAAAGAGTCACGTGCCCGTCCCAGGGCCTGGTCGACGATCTTATCTACTTGAGTTTTAGATACACCCCATATGGTGGTGCCATTTGCCCAAAGATGAGATTTTAGGTGCTTTCTAGTGCCGTTAATAAATGTATACCGCTTGTGAGGGTTAGGCAGTTTTGACGCAGACCCACCATGGTTCAGGATATTAATGTCTGTTAAACCACTGAATTCGTCCTTTGCACTTGCGTTCAAATCACCTGTGGTGTTGTTCACTAGGTCGACGCCATTCTCGCCGAGAATCAGGCTACCATTTCGTTTGACTTTTTTTAGATTGCTCATCCATCGGCCGTCGATTCGACCTCTCAATAGAACATAAACGTCTTTAGATTGCGCGAAAGCGTTTTTTTTATCTTTAGGAATATGAAATCGATAATGAACTTTTGGTGGCGATGCTTTGACTTCTTCCAGTATTGCCTTGAAACCTTCTATTACATCTGTAAAACTGTCTGCCTGAACGTATTCACCACCACCTGAATTTACGACTGCTTTTAATAGCGTATGCTCATTTGCATCACCAAAAGTACTGATAATATGCGTTTTTACTGTTTCTTTCTCAGATGCTGGGTCGGTGTGGTCATACGAAATGCCTGTGGTCCCTAGCGTATGTACAAGTTCATCAAAAAGAGTGGTGCTAACATCTAGATCTCGTTCATCGTTGACGTCCGTAGTGGTTTTAGCTATGTCAGAACTGGTGATTGTGCCAGGGCCGACTTCCGTATTGATTAGGTTTGCAATTTGAGTATTGGCATGCCAGTCAAATGTTGGGCCGCCTCTCAGTATGTATATTACGTGATTGTTTGAGCAGGCATTTGCGGCTTTTTGGTCAGCCCATATTGATCCATTAAACTGGCTAAGAGCTGGGCTTGTGTAGGCATCATTGTCGAACCAATTGATCAGCTCAGGGTGGGCTCTCCAGCCGTCATCTGAGTTTACTTTTAAGCCGCCTTTTGAACCGAAGGTATGTCCTAAGTCTGAGTGGGGCCAGAGTAGCGGTTCTCCTCTGAAATATTGGGTTGTTTCATACAAACACTCGGAGAAGGGGGTGAAGCCTACTGATGCAATTATTTTTTGATTTGTAGTTGCTCGATTGCTGAAAAAATCGCTAGTATGAGGAATGCCAGCATCGTATATTTTTTTCGCAATATTATCTATTTCTGTTCGCCCGACACTTGAATCATTCGGATCAAATGGCACTGACTCCCAGTGCTTTAAAACGGCACAGCCATTACTACCGGGAATTTCATTAGATGCCATGCTGGGTGTTTTGCGGACGGAACGACTAGGCGATCTGTAACGTTTGGGGTGGCTGGTAGCTTCTCGGTGGCTACCCGCACCATGGTCGTTAGTCAAAGTAGCCATTACGCTCAAGTTAAAAGCACCTAAATTTTCTTGTAGAATATAGGGAATTTCTCTTGCGATGTCTTTGATTAATGGTGCTGCAAGCACTTCAAATATCTCATCTCTTTCCGGTGAGCCGCCTCCACCGCCGCCAGAACAGACGCTACCGGTCTCAAATTGGACGCAGTTCAGGCCGCCTCCGCCACCTTCTTTACCCCATGTGGAAAATTGACCGACTGTTGAAGCAAATTTTCTATGATCTTGGCCTAGTGGTGGGTTTAGTTCTAAGTAGTTAAATTGGCTTCGAAAGTCTTTATAAAAGTGCTCAAATGCTTTAACACCGTAATAGTCAGTATCAAAAAGGTCTATTTTTGATTTTCCTCCCTTTGGCATATGAGAAAAGTAGTTTTTTCCACCATACCAATCGTAACTACCGCTGGTCACCATTTCATTTAGCGTTCTGGTACTAAGCGGATCAAATAGGTCGCAATTAGTCTCAAACGCTCGATAGTCCGGGGGATCACCTCTTTCACCAGCACGGCAAGGGACGCCTGCTAAATCATCATAACCATGGTGAACCCCCTTGAATGTGATACCATCAATTACTCCGCCGCTAATGTAAGGATGACTTTTGGGAAAAGTGATGGTGCCTGCTGTTGAGTTGGAAGCGTCTAAAATGAGTACAATATTATGTTCAATATTCTTAAAGGTGGTAATACCGTGCAGCCTTTGGCGCTCTGAGATACCATCGGCTAGAACACTATTTGATAAAGAAAAAAAGAAAAATAAGCTAATTGTTGTGATTAGCTTGCTCTTCCAATATCTTATGGATACCTGGGTTTGATACATAATGACCGCGATTATTTGCTAACTAATAAAACTAGTTCTTATTTTAGTATAGCTGCAGGCACGATAATTTTATTGGTTCAGACCCAGCGTACTACGAATACTAAACATATATAACACAAAAAATAACCTTTTTACCTAGTTAATCTTGATTGGGTTTAACTTCAACTTCTTCTCGATTTGGTCGCATTGATTAACTAGTTCTTTTATGGTGCGCACGTAAGCGCTCTCAAAAGCCGATATTAGATATGTAGATCGCTCTAAAAGATCTTCATTTGAAGATGCAGAGGTTTCTTTAAAATGCTTGATATCTTTTAAAAGACGGTGAGTCGCTTTATGTGAAGGAAATGCTTCTCCAGACTGTGCTAGCTCTTGTTGGAGAGAAATAAGTGTACTTAGTTTTCTATTGCTTTGTTTAACGTCATTTTTTTCTGCTAAAAGTTTTTTGAGTGCTGTAGTATGTAGGAACAGTTGATCGATTTTATACTGATTTCTCTCATATAGATTACATATGTCAATCAATGGTATGATTTCTTTGGATTTTCCGGATGAGTTAAAGCAGTTTTGTATACTCAGTGCTGTACCCATGCGGTTTGAGAAAAGCTGTTCGCTTTGTTTTAAATTTTCTTGAAGCTCTTCATTTGTTTTTCTGTTT
>JAYPYM010000375.1:524-2967 GCA_038135915.1 Gammaproteobacteria bacterium | reverse complement strand
CTAGATGATAATCGGCAACAAACAAGCCTAACGGGACACTTTTATCGCAATAGCCCTGAAAACATTGCAGACATCCTTGGAGAGCCGATCATTGACACAGACTGCTTACCACTTGATATTGGCTATGACCCAAACTACCCCATCCCCACCCAGACCACGTTGACTCCTGATCAATATGTTTATCCAGCTTCAGGTGAAGATATATCAAAAAGGCTTACCAAAAATACAACCACAGCAGTGGATCATACTTATTTAAGAGCTAATACCGTACCTAAACATATTTTTCATGGTTTCGATCAATATCAAGTAGGTGACATTATAGAATCGATTATTCCAAGTTTTGCGACTGACAACTGTGCAAAGATAATCAGCTTTTCTCACGCCATAAGCGAACCAGCAATTTGTGAACATCTGTCATTTAATGAATACGAAGACGATACGGCATATATTTATGAGCTCATGGAAACGTCTGAAAAGTCTATATTCAAAGGAATAGTTTGCGCAGAAAAATTTCTGCGCAATGGCGAAGCGCTCCCTTACGATAACGATGATTTCCCCACCGTCATCACTTATTTCCTCACACCGAAAGGATTTAAACTTCAGTATGATATTGAAGAGTCAAGCACTGGTACAGAGCAAGGAAAACTGGTTGAGAACACCGTCATCATCCCAGCAAACAACCAGTTCGTAGTATTAGTAAATAAAGCGGAGGGTAACCTAAGACATTTCGTGTTAGGTGCCATAGATACCAAAAACAACGAATATTGATTGTATACTTTAGCTATGGTAGTGTGAAAATATTTTGGCGATAAAAATAATAAGAGGCATGCAATGAAATCAATCATCAAATACGCCGTATTCATTTTAATATTTTCTATTTCTGCAATGATGATCGCTTGTACGCCACCAGTGGAGTGTGAAGTTGAAAATCCGCCTTTCTTCCCCTGTACTGCTTTTTTCGGATTCACCTAACAAAACCACCTTTTACTCTTAAGAAAATAATTCTGGCCGACCAGATTTTAACGGCTGTGCCTTATTCTAACAAATCTGGTCGAAGCACATATTTTAGGAATAATCTTAATAAGACAGTTTGTTTTCAGAACCCGCCACTTCTGTAGCTACTGAAAGTCCAGCTAAGTTTTTCTCTTTAACATTCAGCATAATTCGATCCAGTTCGGTGTACTGACCCGCATGCTCAAAGTAAATTGGAAGCTCCCAGCTACCACTGCGAGACAACTTAATTTTTTTCCAAGTGCGGAACCGAATTGAACCACTCACCTTGAAATTACTCGTATCTCTAGTAATTCCCATGTGATTATAGTGCATCAGCAGTTCAGACTCTGTACCCTTAGGAACAAGATAATTCATCCACAAGTAAGCAGATTGTCCTTCTACCAAACTGTCTGGCGATAACTCATCAATACATTGATTACGGTCATTACCAATGCTTCCTATCTCTCTACACAACTTGTAATCGGCTAGAATAGGGGTATCTTGTGTACCATAATAGTAGGACACTACATGGTTAATACTTTTCTGGCTCGGTACTGGTTCTGAGGTTGTAAAACCAATCAATTCTGGGTATGGCTCAGACATCGCGCTGGCCGAGAAAAATACAACGCCAAGACAGGCTAGTGTAAGCTTGGATAGCTTGTTGATTAGCATAATAATCTCCTAGTAGAGTTAAGCTGATTTAGGGACATTTTCGTAAAACCTTATGATCTAATTTACTATGAGAGTTTGTCATTCGTCGGACTAGATTAAGCTTAAATAAGATCAATTGTGGCGAATTATGTTTTCAACACTGGGAAACGCCTCATTGGCGGTAAACACCAAGCGCAAAGGCCCATGATTAGAAACCGCATTAAAAGGATAACAGGTGACCAGAAACAGCGTCTCTTCCATCACTTCCATAGGCAGCTCGTCTTTTCTGACATCTAGAATTTCACTTGAACTAACTCGAAACTCCCGTACTTTCTCTCCAATTTGCTGGATCTGAATCAACGCCCCTGGCTGTAAATGTTGTAAAAACCTAAAGTGTGTGTCCCGATGACCCGCCAGCACCCTAACGGGCGCTGAGTCATTGCGATTAGTGATCATACCTGGACCAAATGCCAAGGCCTCACCTGCATGTGAATCAAGTACGTATTGATCAATACCTAACGAAGGAACCGATAGCACCGCTATTGGCATTACATCGGCCCAAGGCCAAGGCTTTTGAGAAAATCCAAGCCGCTGAGATCGCTGCCAGGCATGTTCCATTAATACCTGGGCAAGCGACGCTTTAGCATGAATATAGCCAGTTTTTCCAAAACAAAACATAGCGAATACCAGACTGACACAAAAGCCTATTCGTCTCATCTTGATCTCCGAATACCGTAACCCTGAATCATTCCAAGTAGCAACCACACCAAGCCAATTAAAAAATACAGCATTGAGGGTG
>JAYPYM010000375.1:0-514 GCA_038135915.1 Gammaproteobacteria bacterium | reverse complement strand
TTTGCAACTGATGCAGACTTGAGGTTAGCCAGCTCAGGCCGAGCCACCACATCTTCTACGGCAACAAAACTAGTATAACGACTCAGTAACTGGTGCTGTAAAGCAAGGCTGGTAACTTCACTCTTCCTGGTTTCCGATGACAGGGTATTTCTTGGCGACATAAGGTGGCTAATCTTTTGTCTCGCCCACTGCTTAGCAATACCAGGTTGTTGCTTATTTGCATCAAGCACTAAATTTTCTTTCCACAGATGGCCGGCAAATTCTCCACTTGCTTGGAGCTGTCCATTCAAGCTACCTTTCTGTGACTTAACATAAAGCAATAGAGGTTCGCTCAAATATAAGTCCGGTACATGTTTTGGAAATGCCTCAACCTCTGTACCACCCCATTCGAGTTTTATATTTGCCAATACTGGGTTCTCCAATTTTTTAAATAGATTAGCCATTTCTGAATTAACATCGTTGATATTTCCAATATGTGTAAAGCTACCGCGCCCCATATCAGCAGCATCTCGCA
>JAYPYM010000374.1:0-2974 GCA_038135915.1 Gammaproteobacteria bacterium | reverse complement strand
CTTTTCTGCTTGCAAACCAAGGTGAAGGTGAAGAAGCTCGGACCTTAGGGGAAGCTACCGTCCATTGGTTTAGGCATACTGGTATATCCGAGGATGTAAAGCATCGCCCTCGTGAGCATGTCAGAGATGATGCGGGTCACTACAGATCTGTATATTGATATTGAATTAGAGGAACGCTACAAATCTGCAAAGAAGAAACCGATATTCAATTTACAAAATTAATGTTTTACCTATTAAAACTTATTCAAGATCCCCTCACCTATAGTGTCTATCCCTGCAAGCCGTGTGTTCGCACAGTTAGATAACACAGCGTTTTTAAGCCCATCTTCTAAATCATCAACTACATCGACCAAACATAAAGTCTTTCCCTTTTTTATTTCATGTCGAAACTTAGCAATTTTATGATTCTGATGATTGATCCCAACCATACCGCCTACCCAAGTTCCGTATAAGGTGGTCAAAGCAACGAAGCCTGATAAAGGCAACACGCCCAACTGCAAATCTAACGGCTGGTACACTCCAATCATAATGGAAATGATTAAACCAATAATGAATCCAATCAGGGCTCCCCACTCACCTGAATGAAATATATCTAATCTCTGCCAATAGCTAGCACTTTGTAGCCTATAAGCAGACACTTTGGCCTCATCTCGATTAATAACCCCAATGGCTTCTTTAGCTATATTATATCCGTTAGCAATAAACTCGATTTTTTTCACGTCTTCAATCTTAGTAGAAATGAACATTATTTTTTTCATAGCGCAGCTCTGCCTTTTTCAGGTTTTATCATGACTAATGATATAAATGTCATGGTTAACAAGTTTGAGCTTTTTTAACCAAAGTACTTGTCCCAGCGCGCTGGGCAGTACTTTTAGCATAAAGTTACGGGCATAGTGTGTCCAAGTACAATGTTAAATAAAAGCACTATGGCGTTATAACCATTGTTAATATAGAAATCCTTTTGCCATCCCCCAATCATCGAATACTTGTCTATAATTCTAAAGTGGAATCCATTTCATAGTATTAAAAAAAGGTGAGAAGATCATGCCAACAGATATTCCTGAGATTAAAGCACAAGACTTTTTGAGTTTCAGCAGGGAAACACCCGCTTATGTAAAACTAGAACAGATGCTAATTGATTTAGGCGGCAAAGGCGTAAAAGGCACATCTTACAAGATGAATGTATTGAATGCTGCGGGTTGGAACTATGGCAAGCTCATCTCTTATGGAGCACACCCTGAGGTCGCTGCTTCTGCATTTAATATTATTCGATCTGTCTTTGATGAAGAGGCCGATTTAGATGAAGATGGCCTACTTTCTCAAGTTGAGCAACGAGCTAAAAACGTTCACTGAATAAAATAACATGTTACCTTTGTTATTTTAGCTTCATCTGGTTTGCGACCAATTGCGGATCTATTCTTGTACCAAACCAGTTTATTCTCCAGTCAAGATGAGGGCCAGTGGAACGGCCACTTGAACCAACTAACGCAATAGGTTGACCTTTTTTAACCCGGTCACCCTCTTTCACGAGCGACGACTTTAGATGTAGAAAAGTAGAGCTCACACCATAGCCATGGTCCACTATCAGTGTACCGCCTGAGTAATACATATCAGCATGCACTAAAGTAACGATACCACTGTTTGGGGCCAAAACTTTAGTGCCCGCAGGTGCTGCGATATCTATACCATAATGAGGCCTTCTGGGCTCACCATTATAGTACCTTTGACTACCATAAACACCACTGATACGACCAACAACCGGCCACTCAAACGTTTCTTTAAAGAATCCAAGTAACTCCTTACGCTTTCTTGCGTTTTTGACCAAAGCTGTTTCTGCACGAATTCGCTTCAAGACTTCTGGCGCCGGCGGATCCACTGTTCTTTGAGGCACACCATCGACACGTTGAATTCGATATTCTCTTTTATCGATAGCTATAGGTAACATGATACGCTTACTACCAAAGGCTAGTTCAAGCTTATGAGATAATGGCGCATCTCGACCAAAACCAAACACAAACTCACCACCTCGTGTGATCAGAATAGGTTGGTCGTTAAACCAAACTGAAGTACCAGGTAGCGTCTGACCAATAATCAGCCCGCCCTGCTTAAACTCACCATCCAGAACAACATCACTTTTGTCAAAAGCATCAGCTAAAATAGGCTGCATCGACAGGCAAAATAGCAAACATTTGAAAGCCTTGCGTTGAAATACTGTTAAAAGTTTTGACTGGGTGTATAACATAAAATCACTCATGCCTTTTCACTTGAATATCTAATGGCTGCCCCATCGGCTTCCCTATTATTTTAGCTCTTTTCGAGCCAATATGAGTATAGGCCAGAGCGCCATTTACCCATGTATGAGTCACTCTTGAACGAAAAGTTTCATTTTTAAAAGGCGTCCATCGGCATTTATAAAAAATATCCTGGTTTGCAACGACGTCCTTTTTATCCATGTCGATGAGTACTAAATCGGCCCAATAGCCCTCTCGAATATAGCCTCTGTCCGGAATTTTATAAAGTGAAGCCACTGCATGGCTTGTCTTTGTCACCAGCATTGGCAGTTCAAACACTTTGTCATGAACCAGCTCCAATAATGCTGGCAATGCATGTTGGACCAGTGGTAAACCTGATGGCGCTTGCGTATAAAAAGATTGCTTTTCCAACAAAGTGTGGGGTGCGTGATCTGTAGCAATACAGTCGATCCGATTATCTATCACTGCCTGACGAAGCGCTTTACGATCTTCTAGGGTTTTAATCGCTGGGTTACATTTTATTAACCCACCCAAATCACCATAACGTTGTTCGGAAAAGTAAAGGTGATGCACACATACCTCAGCCGTGATCCTCTTTTTCTCTATGGATTCTAAAGCATCACTAGCAGCGCTCAAACTATTAGCCTCTTCAGCTGTAGTCAAGTGTAGGATATGAAGCCGTGCATCTGTTTCAGCTGCCAGCCTTTTCGCTAACTCACTTG
>JAYPYM010000373.1:0-2991 GCA_038135915.1 Gammaproteobacteria bacterium | reverse complement strand
TACGTACCCTTTATCAACATTGCTCCTGTAGTAGCAGGTACTAATGGTATTTCTCCAATTTTTTTAACTACAGTTGGTGTGACTGGCGGTATTGGTCTGGACCTGAAAAACTGGGTTAAAAAAGTCGATGCAGAAGGCAATACTGTACTAGATGAAAACGGTGATCCAGAGCTTGAACAAGCTTTTTCAGTTGATACAGGCACAGTCTTGACCATCAACACCAAAAAGAAAAAACTCTATCATGGCGACAAAGAGCTGGTTGATGTGTCTGCCGCTTTTACACCACAAAAAGTTGAATTTATGAGAGCCGGCGGCTCTTATGCGATTGTATTTGGCAAAAAACTTCAGAACTTTGCTGCTCAAACGCTGGGCATTGAAGCACCACAGGTTTTTGCGCCTTCAAAAGAAATATCGCATGAAGGGCAGGGTTTAACAGCGGTTGAAAAAATCTTTAACCGTAATGCAGTTGGGGTTACTTCGAAAAATGCTCTACATGCAGGTTCTGACGTGCGAGTGAAGGTAAATATCGTAGGCTCTCAAGATACTACTGGTTTAATGACCTCTCAAGAACTTGAGTCAATGGCTGCCACCGTCATCTCACCTAGCGTTGATGGTGCCTATCAGTCTGGCTGTCATACAGCATCGGTTTGGGATAAAAAGGCTCAAGCAAATATCCCAAGGCTGATGAAATTCATGAATGACTTTGGGCTCATCACAGCACGAGACCCCAAAGGCAAATACCCCGCGATGACTGACGTTATCCATAAAGTACTTAACGACCTTACTGTGGATGATCGAGCTATTATCATAGGTGGTGATTCTCATACGCGCATGTCTAAGGGCGTAGCCTTTGGCGCCGACTCCGGTACAGTTGCATTAGCTTTGGCTACTGGTGAAGCAACTATGCCCATTCCAGAATCAGTGAAAGTGACTTTTAAAGGTAATATGAAAAGTTACATGGACTTCCGTGATATTGTACATGCAACGCAGGAACAGATGCTTGAGAAGTTCGATGGTGACAATGTTTTTCAGGGTCGCGTGATTGAAGTTCATATCGGTACCTTACTTGCTGACCAGGCTTTCACCTTTACCGACTGGACTGCTGAAATGAAAGCCAAGGCGTCAATTTGTATTTCTGAAAATGATACATTAATCGAGTCATTAGAAATTGCCAAGAGTCGCATCAAGGTGATGATCGAAAAGGGCATGGACAACGCGGCACAAACACTCGCCGGTTTAATTAAACTGGCTGAGAAGCGCATCGGTGAGATCAAATCCGGTGAAGTACCAGCTTTGACTCCCGACAACAATGCTGAGTACTATGCTGAGGTAGTGATCGACCTGGATGAAATTGACGAGCCCATGATCGCCGACCCTGATGTGAACAACGATGACGTGTCTAAGCGTTATACACATGATGTCATCCGTCCCTTATCCTTCTACAAGGACAAGCCGGTGGACTTAGGGTTTGTAGGCTCCTGCATGGTTCACAAAGGTGACATGCAAATCATTGCACAGATGTTTCGAAACATTGAAAAGAAATATGGAAAGGTGGAATTTAAAGCACCTTTGGTAGTAGCGCCACCCACATATAATATAGTTGATGAACTAAAAGCCGAGGGCGATTGGGAGATCCTGAAAAAATACGCTGGCTTTGTTTTTGATGATGACAACCCTAAGGGTGTTGCTCGTACCAAGTACGATAATGTCTTGTATCTGGAGCGCCCTGGCTGTAACTTATGTATGGGTAACCAAGAAAAAGCTGAGCCAGGCGATACGGTTATTGCCACGTCCACACGTCTGTTTCAAGGGCGTGTAGTGGGTGATGCTGAAGATAAAAAAGGCGAGTCATTATTAGGTTCAACACCCTTAGTTTTACTCTCAACTGTTCTGGGTCGATTCCCAACCCTTGAAGAGTATAAAGATGCTGTTGCAGGCATCAATCTAACTGACTTCGAGCCACCGACTGCTGACCTTAGCACTGAGCCATCCCCTCAGCCGGTGAGGATTATTGGCTAGGGTTTTAAGCCGGTAATCAACGGTTATTAGAAAATAATCTTTGGCAACATCAGTTTCATTTTTCAAAGGAAATTGGTGTTGCCAAGGTTATCTAACTTAGCTCAAGCCAAGCAGCTAAGCCACCTGATCCCCTACTGGGTTATCTATTTCATACCCCCTCTCAAGCACTAGTGCTAGTTGATCTATAAACTCTTGGCTAACGCCCTCTGCACCTGTGAGAGTCAAGGTACCAGTACTTTGATCTATAGAAACACTAACCTTGCCACTCGCTACGGCTGCAGCAAGAATTATGTCGTCTATCAAGTACCCTTCAGTCTCTCCGTCAATAGAAGGTGTCCATATAGGATTACCCTGTTCATCTACGGCATTAGCGAGATTATCCAATTCCGTTTGAAGCTCCGTTAGGGTTTCAGAGCCCGAAAAACCGACGGAAGCCATTAAAATCTCCAGGGCGTCTATGTGCTCTGAATCAAAATCTCCGATATCGAATTTGCCGTTTTGATTGTTATCGACAGTACTGATACTAAGCATCTTCGCGATCGAGGAAAAGTTCAGTCCTCTAGATGCTCTCCACAAGATAGCCAGCTCAGCATCAAAAGCACCCTCCTCCTTCTCGTCGACCGGAATAATGCCTCCAACCGATTGAGAAAATGTATTAAAGTTAAAATCAACAGTTAGATCCAACTCAATCTCGGCACTAAGCTCGTTGAACTCAATCAGGCCCTCAACAAGTTTAGGGTCCAAATCGCCGAATCCGATACCCTCAGAAAAACCCTCAGCATACAGTTGTCGAGCATCTGTATAGAACGAACTGAGGTTGCTTGAACCTCCATTCAACCTTCCTTCACCAATTGTATACATTACCTGATTGGTACGACCATTTGCGACCCAAAGATTATATTGTTGTGCTTGTCTTTCACTCCAATGATCAGGGGTAACGCCTCCGTTATCCTGGAACTCTCTGTCTAGAGA
>JAYPYM010000372.1:2152-2993 GCA_038135915.1 Gammaproteobacteria bacterium | reverse complement strand
TACCCATAAGTAATCAAGATCGAGTGAATAGATGCCAAAACACAGATCAGCAATCTGATACCCTGCTAACAAATCGGCAGAAGATTGATAATACAATCAGAAACCTAACCCTGGATCAGCAAGATATTGGGCCTATTGGTTGGCGCAAAGCGGAGCAATTTTTTAAAAGATTTTATTCAGATCACTCGGTACCTACTAAGGATACGGGCAATAGTTGCGAATTGAAGTCGAATTTAGTTTGGATCATGAGAAGGCCTAATGTTGAAAAGCGCCTGGCTGATTCATTACAAGCCCTTGATGAACATGCTAGAGATCGCTTTGTAATGGATATTATCGGTTATGGGGAAAGAACTGATGACCAAGTACTTGCGTTCCATACAATGTCTGAGTCTTTTGGTGGAGATTATTTTGCTGTTGATCCAGGTCTCTCGGTGAACCATATCCTGCAGGTTAGCGTGGCAGCAAACAATCGCAATGGGTCTGTTGTGAACACAGGCTTTGCAACCAGCTTTAGTGATACAGATGAGGGCCGACAACTCTATTATACATTTGCGCAACTGAATGGTGAAGGGGCATGGCTGGGTAACGTAAAGCGCTATCAGCTAAAGCCTTCAGAATATAGAGGCATGGCATCTGGTACGATTTTAGATGCAGATGGCCGCTTGGCAACGGAAGAAATCAATGAAACGAGCGTGATTAAGTCTGATGCTAGAAGCTGGTGGACGGATCCTGATTTAGGAGGAGATGGGCAGTCGGTGTTCGTAGGTGGTTTGGTTGATCGACTAGGAAAAAACATTGCATACACCTATTTAGGAGAATATCAAACGGAACGATTAAATGG
>JAYPYM010000372.1:0-2142 GCA_038135915.1 Gammaproteobacteria bacterium | reverse complement strand
GCCAAGTATCGCTAGGTTTGAAAACCGGCTGAATAGTCGGTTAGCAAACATACCAAAAATACGGTCGCGTTTATAAGCAGATATTGATTTTGTTACAGATCAATCGTTAGCAATCTTGTTGGATTGGGTAGCAGGGTCAGATGTTGAAGCCACAATGCCTAAGAAAACGATGGGTGCCAATTTGCATGGGGGGCTAGCGCTGATTGATTATGGTAATGAAAGTGAGCAAGAGGCATACCATACTCTATTTTTTAGTACGACCGAAGGGTTTTTGCATGCGTTCAATGTTCAACCTAGTGATTCGAGATTAAAGCATGACGATAGCTATTCCTTAGAACTATTTCGGTTTATACCTCAAGAATTATTGAAGTCCAGTATTCAACAGTGGGCACATGTATCTGGGTTGATGAGAATGCCCGACTTCGACCATGGTAATCAATCAAGTGAACATAAAGGCGGTTTTTCTTATGGGTTAGATGGACCTCTGACCGTTTGGAAACATGATGCCTTTAAAGAACAGATTAATGGCGATTACGCTGGCTATGCACTGCAGGACGGTATCATTGAAGCTCAAAGTAGGCCGACATTTCCTGATTCGGATTTGGTCTTTATCTATGCTGGTATGCGCAGGGGCGGCCATCATCTATATGCGTTAGATGTCACGAGTGTGAGCACCAGTCAAGCAGTCAATACCCTTGACCCAAGACTGATGTTTGTGATCAAAGGTGGTAAAGATGCACCTAAAGGCAGCCCTTATTTACAGTTAGGGCAAACTTGGTCTAAACCTGCCTTGGGTCGTATTAAGGTGAATGGGGAAGTGAAGCCGGTTTTGGTCATAGGTGGGGGCTATGACGCAGATCTTTATGATCAGGGTTTTGGAAAAACCAATATTGGCAATCAAGTTTATATTATCGATGCACAGACTGGTTATTTATACTGGGCTGCTTCTTCTAATTTTAACAGTAGCGCAACGAGTTCTGGCCTTCATAAGGTACCCGGAATGGAATACGCTATTCCTAGTGAAATTAAGGTCGTGGATTCAGATGCTGATGGTTTGACTGATTTGCTGTACTTTGGAGATCTAGGTGGACAGCTTTGGCGTGTTAAAATCAATGCTCGCTATGACCCAGATGAGAAAGGCTTTGCAAAAGCAACACCTATTTTGAAGGCAGGTTTGACTTGGCAGCATCAGGTGAAACAGGATAGACGTTTTTTCTACCCACCAAGTGTTAGTTTTATGGGAGCAGGCGTGTATGCAGTATCTATGGTTTCTGGTAATCCAGCAGCACCATTTGAACGCAGTGTTCAAGATGGTTTGTTTGTCGTGTACGACAAGCCTAACGGTGAGATTGATCAGGCAGGGCTAGATGTTTGTGATTTGTATTTACACAAGGCTTCAAAACAAGATAGTACCAACTGCAACGCAGATACTGCAAAGAAGGGTTGGAAGTTAATGTTTGATCAAACTTTAGGTGAGCGTGCAGTAGGAACACCCATAGTATTTAATCACAATTTGTTTTTCGCCACATTTTTACCACCTGAAAAGGCGCAAGGGCGCTTAAGGCAGTGCGAGATAACCTTAGGCTCCTCTCGAGTTTATGGCCTCAACATCAGAGCAGAATATATCGATCAACCTAGTGGTTATTTCCAACGCTATGAGCTTGTAAAAAAGAATGAGTTTCACCTTGCTACCCGGCCGACGAGTCGGTTTGCACAGAGTTTAAGATATATCATTCGGAAAAAAGGTAGGTCCGTATCTAGCCTTAGCTTATTGGTAGGAAATAAGCTGATAGCAGAGCTAGAAATGCCTAAAGCGCGTATCACGAAAGTACGATGGGTGCCGGGTGGTCGGTATTAGGTATGTTTGGAGTGGTTTTGAAACGGTTGGGTTATAGCCTGATAGAAATGTTGATTGTACTCATGTTAATTGCGGTGCTCTCTACGTTTGCTGTCCATCAATATGAGTCATTACTGATTAAAAGCTATAGGATGGCCGCTCAAGCAGATCTTCATAAACTGGCAGCAGCCTTAAATGAGTACCGGTTAACTCACTTTGGTAAAGGTTTTGTTGGCGCTGATGAGTCGACGGTCTTCTTGCGCTTGATGAAACAACTGGGCTGCGTAGAGGTTTCCGAGCGAGTA
>JAYPYM010000371.1:0-3011 GCA_038135915.1 Gammaproteobacteria bacterium | reverse complement strand
CACTAATGCCTTGAGTGTCATGTTCAATATCGATGACCTGCCACTTTTCATCGCTGCTCAAGTTTTGAAAGGCTTTAGCAAGCGGGTGGCTGGCATTTGCTTCAAGTAGTTTCGCGATAGGCGCTACTGAATTTCGCCATTCCTCAATGTAGGTGTCAATGTCGGTGATGCTAAAATTGCCTTCCGTGAGCGTACCTGTTTTATCAAATACCCAGTGACTAATAGAAGATAACTTGTCTAGTGCAGTTGGGTTTTGAATCAAGATACCTCTTCTTGAAAATGCTTGAATACAAGAAGTGACAGCAGTAGGTGTTGCAAGGGATAGGGCACAGGGACAGGTAACGACTAATACTGAAAGGGTTATCCAAAAAGCATTTTCTGGGTCTAAGCGATGCCAAACACTGAAAACGATGACAGCAACGACAATTACACTTAAACTGAACCAGGGTGCTAGCTTATCTGCAATTCTGAGATTTTTAGATCGACTGATATTGACTTGATCAAAAGTATTGGCGATCTGTTGAAGTTGAGAATCTGATTCTTTATTCACGACACGCGCTTCTATCGGCTGTGTAAGGTTCTCACTGCCACTTAATAAAATGTCGCCGGTGGTTACATCTATGGGCGTAATCTCACCAGTGATCATTGTCCGATTAATTTGAGTGCTGCCTTTGATAATTTCACAGTCTACTGGTATTTGGGTGCCGGCTTTGATTGAGATAATATCGTCTACTTTAAGATTTGAAGCAGAGACTTGGACCCAGCTATGATCAGTGCTTGAGGAGGTGTTTCCTGGTGTGTTGTTGATTAACTTCCAAACAGGTCTTTTAATTGAAGTGAGCATGTTCAAGGTGAATTCAGTATTGGCATGCCGAACTCTCATTTCTATAAATCTACTGATGCCTAGAAAGAAAACGAACATACTAATTGCATCAAAATATACCTCTCCTGTGGCTTTTATGGTTGCCCAAAGGCTGGCAGAATAACAAAGTAACAGGGCAATCGATACAGGCAAGTCCATACTGGGTAGCCTGTTAATCAAGCTACGATACGCACTTTTTAGTATGGGTAAACCGGCGTAAAAGAGTACAGCTGTCGTTACCAGTAAGCTTACCCACCTAAGGAAGGTTTCAAACGTTTGGCTAATGCCTTGGAGAGCGCCTGCATAAAGTCCAACGGAATACATCATAACTTGCATCATGCCTAATCCCGAAACAACAAGTCGCTTTAAGGAGGCTTGTTTTTCTTTTTCTCGGTACGCTCGTTCTTTGTCTTCTCGGTAGGGGATGATTCGATAGTTTAACTGAGCCAGTTTTAATGCTATATCTTTCAGAGGTAATTTAGATTCCTTCCAACGTATCCAAAGTCGGTGTAGCGAAAGGTTTACGTTAAAATCAATCACGTCAGGTTCTTTTGAAAGGCGTCTTTCTATCAGCCAAGCGCAGGCAGCACAGTGTATATTTTCAACGATGAAGGTTGCTTCACTGACATCATTTGAACGTTTAACATACTGTAATTGACTGGTGGGGGTGAAGTCGTCTGTATCTATTTTAATGGGTGCTTGCAGGCTAGGAGAAGCTTGGATTGATTCCAGTTGAGCAGATGGTAAGGAAGTATCTAGTAGTTGGTAAAAGTGGTCTAAATTCTGCTTTAAAATGGTTTCACATATTGTTAGGCATGCGGGGCAACAAAACCTCAGGGTTTCGCCTTTATGTTCGGTTGTCCATAAGTCATGGCTGGGCGCTGGGAGATGGCAGTGATAACAGGTTTTTGCTTCTACCAAACTGATCATTCTCCAGGATTGTTGTTGCTGTCTAACGCTTCTTTTGGTTGTTTTAAAGTATCGGTTTTGTAAATGCCTAAACCCTTTTTATACCACCCAGATTCAATTTGAGTATCAGGCGTTGAGTAGGCTAAGACAATCATGATAACGCCTAGTATGATAGTAATGAGTGGGAAAGAGATCACAAACAGGAGCCATTTTAAGCCGCCGCGTTTTTTGGGTTCATCTGTCATCTCTATGACCTTAAAATAGGTTTTCTAGGGATTTATTCTTGCTTTATTCTCGGGCTGATAAAAGAAGTCTCTGCTGTGGCCATAATATTTGTACTTCCATTATCTAAACCCTGCAAGGTAAATTTAAAGGGAATATGACTCGAGGTCAACTCGGGCAAATGGCCGATCACCTGAACATTGATCGTTCTATTGCCTTGTGAGCTAATAAAGTTTTTTGCTTCCATTAAGCTATTTCCATTGCTAATAAGCCTAAGTGAAGGAGGGCCCTCTAATTCTATTTTGTATCTTAGCAGTTCATGAGTTTTATTTGTGATCTTAATTTGGTAGGTATTTTCAATCAAATCGTCTCCATAATGACGGTATAAACTATTACGGTCCCTTTGGATATCGAGCTCCGCCAGTGGGCGATAAATAGTTAGAGACATGAGTGCGAGTGCAGTGACTAGAAATGCGAGTCCATACCCCAAAAGTCGTGGGCGAGTGATGGCTTTTTTTTCACCAGCCAATTGGTTTTCTGTGGTATACCTGATTAAGCCTTTGGCTGAACCAATTTTTTCCATAATATTATTGCAAGCATCAATGCAGGCGGCACAGCCTATACACTCGTACTGGAGTCCATCGCGGATGTCTATGCCTGTTGGGCAGACTTGGACACATACTTGGCAATCTATGCAGTCTCCAAGCGGTTTGCTATTCATCTTGGCCATGGATAGATTGGGTGATGTTTCTTGAGCGGATGGTCTTCTATTGCCTCTTGGTTCCCCCCTTGTGAAATCGTAAGCGATTGTTAAGGTGCTTTTGTCGAACATGACGCTTTGAAAGCGTGCGTAGGGGCATACATAAATACAGATTTGTTCACGGAGCCAACCAGCATTCAGATAGGTGGCGATGGTGAAAAAACAAATCCAAAAAGAGGGCCAGGCAGATGGTTCCAACATCAAAAAATCTGTACTCAGTGATCGAATAGGAAAAAAGTAACCCATAAAGCTGATCGC
>JAYPYM010000370.1:0-3030 GCA_038135915.1 Gammaproteobacteria bacterium | reverse complement strand
AAGCACCGAATAATGTTCATATCTGCCCCATACACAAAATTCGGCTATAACTCAACACAAACAGCCGTAAGGCAAATTTCAGATGCGGCGCGACGTGTACACACAAGATCACAATCTATCAATAGTACACCTCGGGAAAACAGAACAAGCCTAATTGCTTATTTTCGAGGTCGAAATGTGAAAGTTAACGTTCGGGTTGGTTCTGCACTGATGACTGAAGCAACATCTTCTGCGCCCCGGCCTTATCCAGCTTATCATGATTGGTCGGCAAATGCGTCACCCCTTACTCTTGATGCTAAGAAAAACCCTGGGGGTATTACAGATAATTTTCCTGTTAAGCTGAGGAGAATTATTGAAGACCCATCGGATGATAGCGCACGGTGGAATGATCATGGCAGGTCATTTCGGGTTTATGATAAGAAAGCTATTTCAGAGAAATATTCTGTTAAAGAAACTTCATTTTCAAGACAGATGAACCTCTGGAATTTTCATCGAATGTCTAGAGTAGATGATACTGGTCGAGGATATGATGAATATTATAATGAGCTTTTTCTGCAAAATCGTGATGATCTTCAGGTGAATATGATTAGAACAAGAGTTAAGGGGGTCGGAACCCGAGTTTCATGCGATTCAAGCACATTTCCTGATTTCAATAAAATGCCACCGGTCACACTGCTAGAAGGCTCAAGGCTGCCTGCTGAGGTATCTACTTCTAATGTAAAACCAGCTTCACTGAAAACTCCCCCAGTAGAGAAGTCTACCGTTATCACTCGAAGCAAATCTAAACAGTCAAATAGGAAATCAGATAATAGTCAAAAGGCAGCTTCGAGAAAAAGATCTCTCAAGCAGTCCCAAGCTGCACAACAAGCAGCCAGGGTGCAAAGTCACAGAAGAAAGGACCCACCTCCAGGTTCGGCTTCTAGCCCTGCTGCTGCATTTTCAGCGCCTGCCCAATCGAATCCGGTGTCCTTTGCTCCGATGCAAGCGCAACCAATGATAGGGCAGCAATCCTACCCTCAACAAATCAATGTTAGACATGATCATTATTTTCACTTGCCACCGTTTGTCGCGGGCTCACCTGTAATAGGCAATCAACATCAGGCAGCTTTACCTAATAATCAAAGCAACACTACCCCTGATCGATATGCATTTGTGGATCCGTTTTCTGATGATCAAGTTGACTTTGACCCAGTTGCAGAAGATAGACAACTACTATCGTTTTCAGAATTCGATGTACCTGCGCAAGCAGCGCCGTTAGCCCCTAGAAGCGAAGCAGTACACTCTGGGGTCAGTCAACAAGCAACCTCAGCATCTGGAACTGAACCCAGCCAGCAAGAAATTGATGCGCTAGATGAAATAGATTTAGATCATTTTGACCCTAGCTTGTTAGAAAATAGTTAGTTTGTTAGATAATCTTACTTGCAGCCAAGCATGAGCGCTTCGCGTAAATCCAGTGCCTGGGCGCCTTGATGGTTAATATATAAAAATTGTCGTCTTTGTTTCGTATTGATTCCGGCACTCAAGTGAACCCAGTCTGGGGTTCCTGGCTCACCGTATTCATGAATGAGCTGGTCAATGTCTAATTCTTCTGCAAATAAACAAGCAGTTGCGAATAGGTAGAAGTTTGAATTTACGTTTTCGCGTACTGGTAGGCCTGTTACTTCTAGTATTTTATGTGCAACGATGGACTTCAACCTCTCTCGTGAAGCGCGGTACATAAATTCGCCAGATAGCACAAGATCTGCAGCCATGCCCTTGGTGTGTTGGCTTGATTCAGCGCCGCCGATTAATTCATTCAATGCTTTGCATCGATAGCCACTGCTTACTGTAATGACGGTTTTCAGCAATGTTCTCAATGGTTGTAAGCTGGTGGTGACCAAGTAGCTTAAGTTTCTGATAATGCTTCGGTCAGGGTTCATTTGACTGTCTAGTATATCACCCCCTTTCCTTCGGGCAGTTTGAGATCTAAGCATTTCGTGTAAACCAAAGTTTTCTGATAGTTGTTCATCTTTTGCATAGCTCATGATTTTATTCCTCTAACGAGCGCCAGGCTTTCTAGATTTTTTAGTCTTTTTTCGTGTCGGTTTGAAGAAGGCATCTTCATACTCTTGCTCTGAGAAATCATCCTTGGGTAATTGAAAGTTAACTTGCTCAGTTGCCGAGGTGGGTTTAGGTTCTTTCCAACGAGTTCTGGCGACGCCTGACACTTTTTCATAGGTTCTACTTGCACCCAAACCAAGTAATGCTAACACAAGAGACATAATGGCCCCGCTGTCTAAATCTGGAAGCTGGTTAGCTAGCCCATCATTTTTTTGTTCAAGTTGACGCAGGTGGGTTTCTTTGGCTAAATCATAGGCTGCTATGGTATTTTTAATTGTATTGCTTGCGTTGGAAATAATATGTTTTGGTACCTTTACCATTTCCTGTTCAGCAGGGCTCGTTTCGATAGTTTGAAATTCTTTTAATTCGTTGATGGATGAGTGTAAGTTTTGGCTGCTTCTGACTTCTACATAGGCAGTTGGAAAAAGGTCGAAGACAATAATAATGGCATCTCTACCTATCCAGGAATAGGCCAGGAGTAAAACACACAGCCAACCCAGTGCAGGGCGCCAACCAGAGACAAATAGGTTCGGGCTTTTCGCTTCTTCTAAATTGGTGACCGCTTGAAGAATATGCGGCTTTTGCAGATTTTGCTCGAGTAATAACTGTGCCCTCATGCGCTCTTCATCACTGGTGAAGAGCTCGTCTAACCCTGTAGAGAATGATTTGGCGATATCTGCCGCAGATTTAAGCGGGTTTGCTTCTTCAAGAATACTCATGGCAGTTCCTTTGTTAATGTGCGAGGCTGTTTCAGCTCTAGATATTAAAGCCTTTAATTTGAATTGTCGATAAGACACAAGTAGGGTTAATTGCTGTAGCTGTCTAATTTCAGCTCAATTCTTTTTCTTGAATATGGGTGATCAAAGGCTAAATAAACTGCGATCAGTTGAAGTGTATCATATCCCTTTACCCAATCGAGGGGTGCATAGA
>JAYPYM010000369.1:0-3049 GCA_038135915.1 Gammaproteobacteria bacterium | reverse complement strand
GTATTGCACTGTACCTACGCGCGACGGCTTCGGGCAATAACTTAGCAACCGCTTCATCAATTACAATATTTTTTAGATCGACATAAGGGATGTTAAACTGTTCAGCGTGAACACTTAGAAATTGATCCAGTGACATGAAGCCAAGTTCAATGATCGTTTGACCCAGTTTTTTCTTAGTAGCTTTCTGTTCTTCAAGCGCTTGCTGCAACTGTTCTTCACTGATATACCCTTGAGCAACCAGCATGCTACCAATCCGAACTTTAGGTTTACTACTATTCAATTTCAAAATCTCTAAATATATTTCAGTGGCTCAGTTCCTACCACTCACGTTTAACTGATTGAGTTCCCTAATCCTGTTTATAATTTTTAGTTGCTGGGAACCCTTAACACTACGAAAGCGCAACACTCGCTGATAATAAACCAATGCCTTTGAATAAAGTTGTTGCGTATCATAAAGATTTGCAAGACCCAGTACCCAAAGCGAGACCTCAGGTTCTAGCCCTATCAAATCCAAATAAGTTTTTTCTAGGGCATGAAAATTCTCCATTTTATTGTACAAAATGACTAACTGTGCACGTATACTAGGTTGCGACCAACTCTCATTCTTGTATTGCTCCAATAATAATATTGCCTCCCGATTCATATCCAAGCTCATTAAAATATTGGCCGCTCTTAATATAATAAATGTAGAGTCCTCATATTTACCCACTGTTTCAGCAATGAGTGCAAGCGCATCCGGATATTTACCAGACAGCAACAGAGATTCTACAGACTGAGCTATTCTACTGGTAGAACTATACACCATAGATGTGTTTTTACGCTCAATGCCCAAACCATAACTAATACGGTTGGCAGTCAATCCCTCTGATTCAATCCTAGAAACAGGCAGAACGCTTGAATCCTTCTCTAAAACCCCAAACGGAACAGGATTATAGTCATCAATGTAAGTAACAGAATCGTTAGTTTTCTCTATCTGCTTGAGTGGTTTCAACATACCGGCAACCACCTCTCTACTGATCAGAACAGTAGGAACCATTAATACGCTGAAATGCTTTACAGAACTTGCTTTATTCGATAACAACAAGGTTTTGAAAAAAATCCAGCTCAAGAGGAGAGTTATTGAAATGATTAAGCATGAGACAATCGCTTTTAATACAACATTAGCGCTCTTTTTTTTACTTACTTGCTTAGAATAGGGCACGCCGTCAAGCAGTATCGAATCATAGCCTTGATATTTCTTCGCTGAGATACCACTCAAGCCTGTATCTAATTCATTTTTTCTCGGCACAACCATCAGACTGGATGAGGATGCAGAAAGTGCATGTTCAAATGAACCAAAGTCTGCTCCGTACTGGTCATTGCAAACAGTCCTTTGAGCATTTAGATCAAAGAAAACAACCTGTATTAAGTTTTCACCAGCATGCATCAGTCCAGACAACCACCGAATGAAGTCCAACGTTTCTACCTTAAGCTGATACGCATTAGGAATCATCAGCAATATACGTTTACCCTGAGATAGAAAAATAATAAGCTTTTCATATATAGCTTTTAATAAAGCCTGGTCCTCCAGGGGGTCAGGCGTTAATATTTCAAGCTTTGCAGCAAGAAATGACCGAAATTCATACGGATTCAACATCGGATTTTTAATGTCTATAACACAAAATTGGTTTGCCTCTAATTGGGAAAGTAATGCTTTAACGGCTAGCGCAGAGTTAGCCTTTACTTTGGTCGATACATTCACAACACTCGTATTGCTTTGAATCGACTGGAGCAACATCTCAACATTGTGCGCATCACAATCTGAACCAAAGTACAGCATTGTTTCACTTACATCGTAAGTTTTTTTAGCATTATAGTTGTGCAACATTCCGTATAACCATCAACTATTTTTTTTAACTACTGCGAATCTACTCATTAACTTTTACCAATTAGACAACATGATTGATGTCGCGCTTGATTACCTCTTTCTTTCAGGCAAAAATTCACTCCAGACACGATCACCTGTAATGACAGGTTTTAATAATATCACCAGTTCACTTTTAACCTCCTCTTGACTCACTTGTCGAAATGCTCTTCCAACAACAGGGAGGTCACCCAACACAGGCGTTACCGCCTCTGTATTCTCGGAACGGCTTTGCAATAGGCCGCCAATCACAATAATTTGCTCACTGGTTGCCTTAACAATACTATCTGACTCTCTAATAGTGCTAAGTGCCAAAGGCAAAGTCACTGTATCGTTAAACAATTCAATCACCTTATTCTGGTCTCTCACCTCTGTCACAGACGGGTGAATATGCAGTACAATTTCATCACCATCTCCAATTTGGGGCGTTACGTCCAACGCAATTCCAGAGAAAAAAGGCGTTAACGTGAACTCAGGGCTGGTCACTACATCATCCCCAGCAGTGGTAGTATTGTTTCTAAACTCAGTAACAAAAAATTCGTCGGTACCTACTTTGATCACCGCCTTTTGATTATTCACAGTTGAGATTCTAGGACTAGACAATACATGAACTTCTCCCTGCGTTTTCAACAACTCAATGATTCCCTTAAAGTCACCCATATCAAATGCTACGCTAAAAATGCCTTCTATCCCGTTTGTACTGACCACCTGGTTTGCAGCAACATTTAGAATATCTGCAGTCTCTCCAGCAACCAAGCTATCCGTTAGCACACCGGCATTGAATGTCGCACTACCAGAATCATCGCCATTGAACAGCCCCCAGTTTATCCCGCTTTGACTTGAGTCGCTCAACTCTACTTCAAGGATCTTTGCTTCTATGACAACTTGGCGCTTTAAGTTTCTCTCTGCTACATCTAAAAAACGATGTAGCGTAACGTGTTCTTTCGGGCTTGCCCTCACAACAACGGTTCCTGACTGAGCATTTATCACTACACTACGCCCCTCTTTGTCACCAACAATGGTGGTAATAATTTGTTGCAACTCTTCCCAAAAATCAGTTTCTGTTTGGGTTTCAACCTGAGAACTTTTAGCCAGAGAAGACTCTGTTTCCGACCCATGCGAAGATATTTCTCCACTGTTAACTGC
>JAYPYM010000368.1:0-3061 GCA_038135915.1 Gammaproteobacteria bacterium | reverse complement strand
CGTATAGCGCATAGTGATGCATATAGAGAGTTCAAGGCGTCCACACTACCCGGCTTAGACTCCAACACATGCAGGTCATGTTCGATATGCTCGATATGTTCATACAAATGAACTAAAAACTCTTCAAGGGCCTCTTCGTCCACCTCAATGATGTCAAAAAATTCCTCTGCGCCATCAAGCCGCTCATCTTCCGTACACTTAACCATTCGCCAATTACTCTATTGCTCTCTAATGATATAGTTTCAATTTCATCATTCAACCCACGAATACACCACCCCATGAAGCTATCTTATTGATATTTATATCATTTCAGGGTTAAATATGGGAACTCTGGATTGCTTATAAAAGTTTAGGAATAAATTACAAACTTGAGTAGAATATTAACGAAATTTATTCAGCATAATAAGGTACTCTAATATCATGAATCACACTATACTGGAGCACTTTGCTTCATTTAAGCGAACATTCTATACCGCTTTACTTTTTTTATTGTTAGCTGCTCAGGGCTGCGCACCAGCGGTTGTCGCTACCGGCGCAGCAGCAGGATACTATGTGCATCAAGACGAACGCCGTTTAGGTCAGATTATCGATGATGCTAGCATCACAGCGACCATCAAAAGCAAGCTGCTTAAAAACCAACAAGTCAGCGCTTTTAACTTTAATATTGACACCTTGCATGGCGTTGTAACCATATACGGCAGTGTGCCCTCTAGAACACACGAAGAGCAGGCAATAAAAATTGCTCAAGAAGTAGATGGCGTTAAAAAAATAATTTCAAAAGTTACAATCGTTCAAAATAATTGAGCTTAGGCTCAGTTTGAACGTCGCTTTATTCCTCGGATTAAAAATCTTGCGGGATGAAGCGACCTTATGATGTCTTGCTCGATGGGAGCAGGCGCTCCCATAATATAATAATCAAGTATATCAGCCATTAAAGTGCTCAAGGTCCCACCTTTGGCGCCAAAGCCAGCACAAACCCAAAGCCCATTTAAATATTCTGCCCTAGGGTACTGACACTTTAACCGACCATATCTCAGCTGCTCATAAGCTTCCTCATAAAACATCCGATTTGGTACTGGACCAACAATCGGCAAGTAGTCAGGCAGCTGTGCCCTATGACCAACTCGCCCATCAAATACAGCAGCCAACAATTTGTTTCTCAAGCCCTGGTCACATTGACTGCCTCTTTTTAAAGCACATATTAGCTTTTCAATATTAATCAGGTGATCCTCACCTTGAACCTCTTTAACCTGGCTACGAGGATTAAATGTCGCACCAATGTGAGATATAAGGCCACTACTGACCTCTACCCTTGGCGTGATATAACCGTTATAACAAACAACTGTCTCTGGGCTGAAGCCTCCTACTGGCTTCAAATGAGTCACTTGGCCGCGTATCGAACGAATAGGAAAACGAATATCCTTTAGTAACTCGTTTACAGAAACGCCTGAAGCCAAAATCACATGCTCAAATGGTCCTTCTTCAAACACGCCATTTCCCTCACCATTGGCTTCTAAGGCTGTTTGGCACATGAGATACCAAGCATCATGATTATTTGCTCCTGAGACTTCTCTACGTATAGACAGAACCTTAGTGTTAAGCCTCAAGTTAAAGCGTTGGGGAAATACGTGCTGAATCTTTTCAACCCTTGTTTGGGACCAAAGCCTAGGTTTAAAATACCCGCTTTTGGGAAAAAACATACCGCCTGAACCAAGCTCCAAACCAGCCTTTCTGCTCGCACTATCAGCATCCATAAAGCAAAGCCAATTAGAGTCCCAACAATCCAGCTTTTTCACCTTGAACTGTTGTTCACACTCCTTATCGGAATAAGCCAGCTGTAAAACACCAGAATTCACAAACACCGGCGGGCCTAACTCATGCAGCTCTTGCAAACTCCTACAATAAGCACGCTCAAATAGGCGATTATGAGCACTGTTATCAATGCCGGGACGAAAAAATAATACACCCAAATCATTACCAGATGCACCACTGGCAACTGTCTCAAAAGCATCATACAGCGTTACATCAGCACCTGAATGAACAAGACGTTCGGCAATCGCAGTTCCAGCTAAGCCAGCTCCAATGACTGCTATCTTCGGAGATACCTGCGTCTTAGGAGCTGGCGGAAAATACCAGGGTTCCCTCAAAGCCTGATACCCAACAGTTGTTTTTAATTCCCCCTTTTCAGCACTGCTACTATCCTCAGCTTTTTCTGCTTCTTGAAAGAGACCAACAAGCATTTCTCTCTTGCCGCCAAAGCCAAGCTCTTTTTTTAGTTCGAAACCAACAGATAACAGACCTCTACGCACTTTTCCAGCTGATGTAAAAGTGGCAAGCGTGGTACCATTTTTCGAGTGATTCGCCACTGAGGAAAAAATCCCTAACTGCCACATCTCAGGGTTCACGGCAGGCGCAAATCCATCTAAAAACCAAGCATCTGCAGTGAAAGAGAGTTGATCCATCATAGATACTGCATCACCCCAAACCAAATACAGCTCAACACCCCACCTGGGCAGCCGAATCAGGTGAACACCTTCAATTAGCGGCGGATAATAGCAACTTATTTGTTTCAAACACTCTGCATGTGCTGGAAAATAATCACGATAGTAGCCTATTAACTTTTCGATGGGGATGGGATACTTTTCAAATGAAATGTAACGCAAGTATCGCTGCCGCTTTGATGAGCGAATGTTCAGCCAGTGATTCAAGGTAACAAAGAAATTAAGGCCGCTGCCAAACCCCGTCTCCGCAATCACAAACTGCTCTCCATCAAGGAGCTTATCCCAGCGCGAAATTAATGAATTAGGGGTTATAAAAACCCAATTAACCTCGCCCTCGGGATCTTTCGAATTAAAATAAATATCTCCATAATCTGCAGAATATATACCCTTTGGACCCATTGAAATTCGTGGGGCATCTAACTTATTAGCCACCGAAATTTAGTACCAACCATCATGTATAGGCACAGAAAAAAGACTCATTTAAGACTCTGATTTTTCGATTACGAAAGCATCAACCCGATTGCGACCTTTTTCCTTCACCTTTGAAAGCTTGTGTTTTG
>JAYPYM010000367.1:497-3071 GCA_038135915.1 Gammaproteobacteria bacterium | reverse complement strand
AGACAGATAAGCCCAATGAAGAAGGGTATTTTCCCGCACTGGTTGGTAAGACGTTAGCCAAGCAATTAAAGCTTGATCTTGGAGATGAACTGATACTGATTTCCCAAGGAGCAGATGGTTCGATAGCAAATGATATGTTTGAAGTGGTTGGCATTGTCGGTAGCAAAGAATCCAATGAGCGGAATAGGGTCTATCTGTCTTTGCATGACATGCGCCAGTTCTTGAGTTTAGGTGATCAAGTGCATGAACTGGCGATTCGGCTAGAGCATCATACGCTTGCTCGCGGATTTTCAACCCACCTGGCTAATGATCCAGTGCTGAAACAGAAGATAGCCGAACAAGCCCTTAGCATAGCGCCATGGCAAATCGTAGAAGCAGCCTTTTATAACAGTATGCGTCTAGATAAAAAGGGAAGTTACATCTCTATGGGTATACTCATTTTTATCGTTTTTATCGGTGTGCTCAATTCTATTCTAATGGCTATGTTGGAAAGGACGAGAGAATTTGGTGTACTAAGGGCGATCGGTACGAGGCCAAGTATGATATTCGCGCTCATTATCATTGAATCGGTTTATTTAGCATTCATCAGTTGCCTAATCGGCTTGATGGTTGCATTACCTGTTAATCACTGGTTGATGACAACTGGTTTCACTTTAAATGAGGCAATAGATATGGGGGGCATTATGTTTAATCGATTACTCGGGGAGATGAGTTGGTTTGTGATGGTATTACCAGCTTGTGTTGTTATGCTCAGTGCCCTATTGATTAGCTTGATACCTGCGTTTAGAGCAGCTCGGGTTTCGCCTTTGAAAGCTTTGCAGGCTGTTTGATGAGCTTCAATCATCTTGGTTTGTTAACTAAACTTGCTAAGCGAAATATCTTTAGAAATACTCGTCGAACCTTTCTGACCGTGCTGTTGATAGCATGTGGATTAGCCGCCTTGCTATTTGCTGATGCTTATATGAAAGGTGTTTATCAAGCTTTGATCAGTATGAGTACAGATACCTACTTTGGTCAGGCTCAGATTCATTTGGAGGGCTTTCGAGAAGACAATGACACCAAATTATTCATACCTGATCTTGAGCTGGTGTATCAAGAGTTAGAAAAAGCTGAGCAAATCAGTGCTTACGCGCCACGTACGTTAGTCGGCGGTATGATTTCATCCGCCGAAAACATGGCAGCTGGTATGATCTTTGGTATTGACCCAGAAAAAGAAGCTAAGTTAAGTAAGCTCAAGCGAGCTATCACTCAAGGTGACTACCTTTCAGGAAAAGATAAAGAAATCCTGCTGGGTTCTGGTATAGCTGAGGTCCTTGAGGTTGATTTAGGTGACCGGATTGTATTAACTGTGTCAAAGGCAAAGGACGGTGAGCTGTCACAAGCACTATTTCGAGTATCAGGGATTTTTGAGTTTGGTGATCGAAATATGGATACTAAGTTTGCCTTTATACATATTAAGCAGGGGCAGTCTTTATTAGGTATAGAAGGCGTTCATCAGGTTGCTTTGAGGTTCCAGCATATTGAACAAGTTGATGATCTATCTTTAGATATTTGGGATAGCCTCAATCAAGGCGCGCTAGAAACCCTAAGTTGGCGAGAATTAATACCACAACTGAGTGGCATTCTTGAAATGAGTAGCCTGTCCACTTGGATTATTGCCGTGATACTCTTTGTATTAGTAGCCCTTGGTTTGGTGAACTCAATGTTTATGTCTATTTATGAGCGCCACTTTGAATTTGGGATATTATGCTCGATAGGTACTCGTCCTCGGATATTATTTCTACAGATTATTTCTGAGGGGTTTTTGATTGGCCTTTTAAGTGTGTCGGTAGGTACAATGATAGGGTTGAGCATTACCTATTATTTTATGAAAAATGGGATTGACCTTGGTGGAGCCGAATTTTCTGGTGTGAGTTTAACAGACCCAATCTACCCCATAGCTGAGTTATGGTCTTTTTTAGGGCTAGCTGCTTGTATCCTAATAGTTACTGTGCTTGCTTGTATTTATCCTGCTTTTTATGCAGCAAGGCTAAAACCAGCATATGCGATGCGAAAAACATTGTAAATAAATCGAATATGAGAGTGTTTAACCAGATGCATGAAGAAAGTGAAACAGTCATTGTCCAAACCAAGCAGCTAAGCCGTTACTATGGCGATGGTGATACCTTGGTAAAGGCGTTAGAAAATGCAAATCTCACGATTAGGAAAGGGGAGTTTACAGCTATTATTGGGCCCTCAGGCTCAGGTAAGTCGACCCTGCTACAGCTTTTGGGTGGGTTGGATGATCCAACTGCAGGTGAAGTTTGGCTGAGTGGTAAAGATATCAGTCATATGACCGGGGGAGAATTATCCGATTACAGAAGAGACCATATAGGATTTATTTTTCAGGCTTATAATCTAGTCTCTGTGTTGTCCGCTGAAGAAAATATTGAGTATATTATGTTGCTTCAAGGCATTCCAAAGGCGGAGCGGCAGGCACGGGTGAAAAAGATGATAGACGCTGTCGGCTTATCGGGCATGGCTAAACGAAGGCCGCCTCAGCTTTCTGGTGGGCAACAACAGAGAGTGGCTGTT
>JAYPYM010000367.1:0-487 GCA_038135915.1 Gammaproteobacteria bacterium | reverse complement strand
GCTGTTGCGAGAGCGATGGTGTCGCAGCCTGATTTAATCCTTGCCGATGAGCCTACTGCTAACCTAGATTCTAAAACAGGCGAAGCCCTGCTTGATATGATGAAAGTACTCAATGAGCAAGAGAATATGACCTTTGTTTTTTCAACACACGACCCAAAAATAATGCAGAGAGCTCGCCGTATCATTAAGATGGTGGATGGTGAAATCGTTGAAGATATTTGCAAAGATTAAGCAACGTCATGGATACTTTTGGTGGTTACTTGTGCTACTTGTGGACGCCTCCCTAGCCGCTAATTTCAAGGCTGCCGGACATTTAAAATCTTTCTTTGTTTTGCAAGATGATATTGCAGTCTCAAATATACCCGATGACGTATCAGCATTAATGTTGTCGAGTAATAGGCAAGTTCAAAACAGTATTAGAATACAGCTCGGCAAAATCGGCGAAAGTGCTCATGTATTCGATGGCAACATAGAAGTCCATTATGAA
>JAYPYM010000366.1:0-3086 GCA_038135915.1 Gammaproteobacteria bacterium | reverse complement strand
CTTTTACGCTTCAATTCGACCTTCATATACATGGTTCGCAGTGCCTTTCATGTATAAGGGCTGGTTGTCACCTTTCCATGAAATATTCAATGGACCTCCAGTTAAGTTTATCAGTACATTCTCATTTACCCAACCTTGCTTGAAGCATGCAGCCATAGCTGCGCAAGCCCCACTTCCACAGGCTTGTGTTTCGCCCGCACCTCTTTCAAATACTCGTAAGTTAATGATGTTTGGGTTGGGAATCTCGGCGAATCCAACATTGATGCCGTCGGGGAAAGCAGGGTGTGATTCAATCAAGGGGCCTAATGTTTCTAGTGGCGCTTCTGATAAATTGTCGACACGTATAACAGCATGAGGATTGCCTATTGACAAGGGTATAAATTCAATCACTTGCCCGGCAATATCAAGCGCATATTGGCTTGTTTTATGGTCAGTTCGCCTAGCCTTTGCCGGCAAAAAGGGAATATTGCTGGGTTCGAATGATGGTGTTCCCATGTTTACTTCGATCTCTCTTTCGAGCAATTCCAAATGTAGTAGCCCGCTTTTTGTTTCAACGGTCAAATTTGATTTTGGTGAGAGCTTCTTGTCCCTTATATATTTTGCAATGCACCTTGCGCCGTTTCCGCACTGAGATACTTCACCGCCATCAGCATTGAAAATTCTGTAGGTGAAATCAACATTTGGTTGTTTGGGTGGCTCGATCATTAGTAATTGGTCGAAACCAATACCGAGGTGACGATCAGCCCAACCTTTAATTTTTTCAGTGGTTAGGTTGAGTGGGCGGCTTAGAGATTCCACCACCATAAAGTCGTTTCCTAACCCATGCATTTTGGTAAATTCTACTAGCATTAGTATCCTGTATTGTGATTTCTTGTTTATTGTAATAAGGCTAAAGGCCCTAGTGCGAAGATATGAGCTAAGCCTGCTAACATCTTTAGTTTAAATTCCAGCTCATTTTTCAAGTAGTGGTTCTAACCGCATTTGATCTTCAATCGTTTCTCTTTTGCGAATTAAAAAACACTGATCGCCATCAACTAATACTTCAGCTGGCTTTCCTCTACTATTATAGTTTGATGCCATAGAAAAACCGTAGGCGCCAGAGGAGCGAATCGCAAGTAACTCGCCTTCTTTTACGCTTAAATTTCTATTCTTGCCTAGGAAGTCACCAGTTTCGCAGACTGGACCTACCACATCATAGGTTTTTTCAGGCGTATGAGTGTTTTTTGTTACCGGTATAATATCTTGCCAGGATTCATATAAAGAAGGTCGAAGCAAGTCATTCATTGCAGCATCTATCACAAGGAATGCTTTGTCCTCGGTGCTTTTAATATACTCGACGCGTGTTAACAGCACGCCTGCGTTAGCAGCAATTGCTCTTCCGGGCTCCAAGATTAGGGTTAATTTGTCGCTAAGGTTTCGTGCATTTACGCGTTTTGAAACGGCTTCAGCATAGCTGCTTGGGTGTGGCGGTGTTTCATCCCTATATTGGACACCTAGGCCGCCTCCCATATCTAAGTGCTTGATTTCTATACCTTCGTTCCTTAAATGCTCGACTTCATCTAAAACGATTTCCAGCGCATCTAAGAGAGGCTCCATTTTTGTGAGTTGTGAGCCAATATGGCAGTCGATACCAATTGGGTCTAAGTGCTTGGAAGCTCGAGCAGTGGCATAAAGCGTTCGAGCTGTATTAATAGATACGCCAAACTTATTTTCTTTTAGCCCAGTAGAAATATAGGGGTGGGTGAATGCATCTACATTGGGGTTTACTCGAATCGAAATGGGGGCAATCAAATTTAATTCACTGGCAATTTTTTCTATGCGATTGAGTTCTGAAGTTGATTCCACATTAAAGCAGAGTATATTGCTTTTAAGTGCAAACCTAATCTCTTCATCTGATTTGCCTACACCTGAAAAAACGATTTTATTTGGATCACCGCCAGCTTTTAACGCTCGACTGAGTTCGCCACCAGACACAATGTCAAAACCTGAGCCAACTTTTGCTAAGGTTTGCAGTATGCTTAAATTTGAATTGGCTTTTACCGCATAACAAATTAGGTGCGGATTTGTGTTAAACGCTTCGTCGAATGCTTTCCAGTGCCTAATGAATGTGGCTTTAGAGTATACGTACAGAGGGGTGCCAAATTGAGATGCAAGATGCTCTAGGGGGACATCTTCTGCGTATAATATGCTGTCTTTGTAATTAAAGTAATCCACGGATTTGTATTTCGACCTTCGCTAATAAAAGTTGTGAAGACATTCAATCTTTACGAATGTTTATGATTGGGGTTGAGCCGTCTTTGTGTCAGTTGGATGATAAAGTTTTCCTTTATTTCCGCAGCCTAGAGAGCTTGTGACCATAGCCAGTAAGGCTAACATCCAAAGCACTTGAGCGCCTTTAAATTTGTATAAAAACCTGACCATAAAAAATCCAACTTAGTTAGATCGCCTAACTTATAATATCTGAAAGTATAACGCTAGTCTTTGCTGATGATCAATTCTGATCGGTCGAGCATACCTTAAATAGTGAGTTATTACGAATGGTTACGAATGAGTGACAAATTTCACTACTATCACAACCCTAGTAAGCGATTCTAAGATGGTATAATGCAATAAATCTATTGTGTTCAACAAGAAATAATTCCTGTTTCAGGTAAATTGAATGGCTAGACAAGGCGGCTTTACGTTAACAGAAGTGATTGTAGTTGGAGCCCTTTTTGTAATGGTCGCTTCATTTTCATATCCTTCTCTTATTAATGCGATTGCTGGTTCTCAGACCAGGGGTTTAGCTAAAGCTGTTGTGAAAAGTTTAGAGCTTTGTCAATCGCAGGCCATGAACCATGAGGATATTGCAGAGTGCCAATTAGCAAGAGAGTCGGATGGTAATATGGTGGCAACTTTGCTGCTAGATATGGACGATGATGGCTCGGTGGATGACGTTTTTTATCGGAATGTGATTGGCGACTCTGTTAATCATGTTTTAGTCAATAATTCTCTGGTAAACCCTTTGCCTGGTACGCCTTTGATCTATCAATTCAACAGTTTTGGGGTGCCTGTTTCTCCAGTTCCAGCCTTAGTCTTTTGTAGTC
>JAYPYM010000365.1:1085-3095 GCA_038135915.1 Gammaproteobacteria bacterium | reverse complement strand
CCGCCAGTAGAAGCACCAATAATGATCAGTGCAGAGCGGTGGAATCTACGACGTGAGGTTTCCAAAAAATCGTCAATAGATTCAGCCGTGGTTAATTGTAGGCCACTGTCGTCCTTTTCAGGTTCTGGTTCCGTCAAAGAATGTAAGAAGGTATCTACTCTCTGCTCAAGGCTCGAAGGTGGCTCTTCAAATAAAGGGTCATCTTTAGAATAAACGCTTTGAACTTCTTTATTACCTTCACAATCAAACTCTTTATAGCCTACATCCCCCGTACCCACTTCAAACTTAATTTGCCTGCCAAGCGGGCCACCAACAATCTTCCCTTTCAAAGGTATCGAAAAATGATTCAACAACGCCCTGGCAACCCGAACATTTTGCTCGCCAATACTTTGGTTTTCCATGTAAGCGCCGTAGTGTATATCTCCACCGCCAATAATACGCGCTTCTAAGTCTGAGGCATTGCTACCAGCCTGCTTGAAGCGTTTGAGCAAGGTAATGATCGCTTCAGATCCAAAATCATACTTATTGATATAGTCTCTCGCATCGGTTGCAACAGGTAAACGATAATGACACATGCCACCTCGCTTCTGCTTTCGATCCCAAAGAATCAACGCGATACAAACACCCACCACAGTGGTCATGACGGCAAAGCGATTACCGGTAAACCCTATCTCTCCAGAATGGACATCAATCTTTTCAAGCACGGTAGGATCACTCCTTTCGATAAACCGAGTTTGAAACATGAGACAACTTCACCGACATAGATGAAAGGGATTCTGTTAGACTGACAAACAAGAGGCCACTAGGCACTAAGTTACCAGCCAACCGATTCACCACCATTTGTGCGGTTGGTTTGGTGAAGTAAAAAAGGACATTACGTAAAAAAATAAAATCGAATTTTACATCAATATTAGTTTCTGGATTCACTAAATTGTACTGCCTAAATTTAATTTTATTTTTCAGGCGCGGGAGAATTTCAAGATCACCATTCCTAACGCCCTTATGCATCTTAAAGTACTTTTGTATGTACATCGCCGGAACGTCACCCATTTCTGATCGATTATAAACCCCCATTTGCGCCGTCTTAAGGCACTGGGTGTCTATATCAGTGGCCAATACTCTGTAATCTCCTATGACACCCTTGTCAATCAACTCTTCAAGCGTCATGGCAATAGAATAAATTTCTTCCCCGGTAGAACTCGCACCAGACCAAACATAAATCATCTCTCGACTTGGGCGGTTAGAGATAGCATCCACTAATACCTCAAAGTGTAAAGCTTCTCGGAAAAACTCCGTTTTATTAGTGGTCAATGCATTCACAAAGTGCTGCATTTCTTCTTTTCGTTTGGGACTCTTGGATAAATACTGCTGATAGTCTGAATAAGTCGACAAGCCAAGTGCCCGAAGCCGCTTATTCAACCGGCCTTGCATCATAGAAGTTTTGTCATCTTCAATCGTGATACCGGTGGAATCAGCGATTAAACGAGCAAAATATTGAAACTCTTGACGCGTTAATTGATTAAAATCTGAATAGCTCACGCTTAAAGGATCACCCACACTAGTTGCCTACCTTCAAATCCTAGGTTTGCTTGGCACACACATTGTCAACAAGCATAAATTGAAAGCGTAAAAAAGATTATTATAGGCGGCTAACAACTCCCTCAACAATCCTAATACTCTATATTAACTGTAGCGCTTGCCGGATAGGTTTCCAGGAAAAATCTGCGTTATTTTTATTCTTGTTACATTATGCGAGAGTCATTTAAAATGATTAAATTCAACCTCTTACGAGGTTGAATTTTGTATTGAGAGGAACTTTATATTGAATAAAAAACCAATCAGCTTACTTAATCAGTGATACATCGAATGCAGATACGATGCCAATGGAGAAAGCGGAAGGATCTTCACCAGCGGTGATCGTAGCGCCATCACCATGACCTTTACCATTCGCATTAAAGCTGACGTTATCATCATTGTCCGTAGCTGCATAAGCAACATAAACAGTAGTAT
>JAYPYM010000365.1:0-1075 GCA_038135915.1 Gammaproteobacteria bacterium | reverse complement strand
CAAACATGGTCGCATCTGTGTCATTGCCTTCACCAGAACTAGAGCCAAATTGCGCTTTTACTTTACTGGTATCATCGAGGTTAAAGCTAAAACCGATAAAAAAGTCATCTCGATCTGCGCCATCAACACCTTGCGTATCAGTTGCACTTTGGTAGCCACCACCCACAGTGAACTGACCAAAGTCATAACCAGCAGTCAATGCAAACAAGGCTGGGTCTTCTGTACCACTTACATTGCCTTCTCCAGCACTCGCGTAGGCAACCCCAACTTTTAACTGATCGCTTTTATAGTTACCCTTGATCGCTATCACATCAGTATCGGTATCACTTTCGTCAGGCACATAGGTGATCACAGCCTCCATGCCACCCATATCAGGGGTTGTATACTGAAGCACATTATTGGAGCGGCCACCCACCACACCGTTTTCCCAAAAAATACCGATATCACCAATTTGGTCTGCAAAATAGTTCTGATCATTCGCCCACTGGTCTAATAAAGGCGTATGGCCAATTAAGATCTGGCCTGCATCACACTTCAAGCCAACAAATGAAGGTCTACCGTGGGTGAAGAGTTGATTATTGTGTTGTGGTGGGCCATTTCCATCCCCTGCACCCTGCCCTGTTAAGTCAACACCTGACTCATACTGATAAATAACGGCAGAGCCATTTCCCAAATCATGAGTACCCTTAAAACCTAGCCGTGATGAACTACTGGTTACATGCAAAGTTGAATTATCGCCATCATCCAAGCTATCTAATGACAAATGACCTTGGCCGTATACACTGAGGGTGCCCGCGTAGACAGAAGATTGCAGAAGAACCAAACCACTGACACCGCCCAAAGCTTTAAGCGCTAAACGTTTGCGTGTTTGCGAAACTCCAGTATTCTTAATCATTTTATTCTTTCCTTAGTAAAAACGTTTGGGATTATTAAAAAAAAAAAGATGCTATTCAGTAATTACTTCTGAATAGCATCTATTATAGACGTTTTATTAGTATGTCAAATAAAAATGATTAAAGTTTATCCCAAGCTTCCCCTTTATTATCGCCGGAACCGAGATTTGATGATACAGCAG
>JAYPYM010000364.1:0-3115 GCA_038135915.1 Gammaproteobacteria bacterium | reverse complement strand
ATACCAGCCAATAGGTTTCCGTGCCATTTTTACGCCAACTTCTTCACCGTAAACCTGGTGGATCAAACTCAAGTGCTTGAGCATGACATGCTTTCTTTCGATAAGCGTGGGTCCTAGGCGAAATGTTCCTGTTTTTAGAAATTCATTTACTGATGCAAAGACCCATGGATTTCCCCGAGCCGCTCGCCCCAACATAATACCATCGGATTTTGTAAGGTCTAGCACTTGTTTTGCTTTTTTTTCATCCGTGATGTCCCCATTTGCTATTACTGGGATGGATAATTCCTTTTTTGCAGTAGCGATAAGCCTGTATTCGGCATCTCCGCTGTATTTTTGACATCGTGTTCGGCCATGAATGCTAATCATTTGGATGCCTGAATCTTCCGCTATTTTTGCAATACTGAGGATATTTTTGTTTTCCCTGTTCCAACCCAGCCTTGTTTTGAGTGTGACGGGAATGGATACGGACTGAACGACTGACTCTAAGATCTGCTTCACCTTATGCTCATCTTGCAGCAGCGCTGATCCAGCCCACTTTTTACACACTTTTTTCGCGGGACAGCCCATATTAATATCAATCATGTCTGCACCCAGTTGTTCAGATTGTGCCGCTGCAACTGCCATTTGGCTCGGGTCTGAGCCCGCTATTTGAACACACTTTGGGTGCTCGTCTGCAGCCCATTGTTGTCGAAGTCTAGATTTTTCAGTGCCCCATAAACTTGTGTCAGCTGTGAGCATTTCAGATGTGGTGAGTGCTGCGCCCATACTTTTACAGAGCTGGCGAAAAGGGCTGTCGGTAATGCCGGCCATAGGGGCTAGCATCACATTGCCACTTAGCCGTATGGCGCCTATCTTAATACCTGTGTTTTGGTCAACTTCAGACATGGATTTTTGTTAGGTCATTGCAATTAGATCATCGCGATATATTTCAAGCGCATTATATTAACGGCTTGGCAGGATAAAATACACCCCAAAACAATGTGCGGGCGTCCCTTCAGGATGCTACTTATATTGTACAGATGGGTGGCCCAATTAGTTTAATCTTCAGTTTGTTGCAAGCTTATGGGCTTTTTTGCTGATTAGCATTCACTGTTTCTTGTTCCTTGGTTTTATTATGCTTTTCTAGGATTGTTAGCAATTGTTCCAAATGAGCACGATTGGTTGGTAAATTATTGAATGCAATCACCAGCTCTTTTTTTATAACAGGCTGTATAGGCGTTACGTTTGTAATCTTGTACTTATCTGCCAGAAACATCATGACTTTAGGGTCTGTGATTGCGACTTGTGTGCGATTATTCGAGAGTGATTTGAGCAGTGCTTCCTCATGTGGTGCGCCAAAGACGTGTTGGGGGTATTTTTCCATTGCATGCTTAATGACGTCTGGATACGTATAGGTTGAAACTGTGCCTACCTTGAAATTTGCGTAGAGTTGATCAATGGTTTCGTATTGAACTTCAATGTCTTTATTGCCGAGTATGCCAACCAGTGACCAGTCAATGGCTGGTGAGGCAGTAAAATCCTTGCCGACTTCTTCAGGCCAAGCAGGGAAATATCCGACATATTTTTCAGTATTTGCCAAAAGTTGTGCTCTCTTCCAGGGGTAAAACTCGACTACTAATTCAATCCCCTCTTTTTTCAGTATATTTTTGAGTATTTCGATAGACGAACCTTGGTGGGGAAGATCATCGCCAGAGTAAGGTTCCCAAGCTAGAGAGGTTAGACGCCATGTTTCTGCTTGAACGTTGGACCAAAAAAAAAGTGAGAATACGATTAGACTACTGATTGTTACCTGATGTGTGTTCATACCGCTTTCTCCGTTATATATCACGCTTGATCTTGGTGAGTATGTTGTATGTCTTCTAGCCAATGTTTATCTAACCATTTATCGATCTCTGTAATCCCAGCTGGTTGGCATAAGTAAAAGCCTTGGCCGCTGTTACATCCGAAATCGATTAGCATTTTGAGTGTTTTTTCGTCTTCAATACCTTCAGCTACAACGTGAAAGTCTAGGGTATGAGACAATTCTATAATTGCTTTGACGATGACTTTGTTGGTATCTTCATTTTTTAGTAAGAAAGAGCGATCTATTTTCAGTTCATTAACAGGTAGTACGGTAAGATAAGAAAGTGAAGAGTGCCCTGTACCAAAGTCATCAATTGATAGACAAAATCCAAAGTTGTTTAGTTTAGACAGAATTTCAAAAGCTTGTTCGGGGCGATCCATTGCTGTTGATTCTGTGATCTCTAGCCGAATCCAGTTGGGATCTAGGTTGTGTCGTTGAGCAATACCCATAAGCTTTTCTGGTAAACCTAATGATGAGAAGACTCGCGGTGATAGATTAACAGAAATGCCAATAAAAATTTCTTTGTTATGCCAGGCCTTACATTGGGTGCATGCTTGTTCAAAAACCCATAGTGTAAAGGCGTTAATCGTCATAGATCGTTCGGCGTAAGGAATGAACACTTCTGGTGAAATGATGCCTTTCTCTGGATGATCCCACCTCAATAACGCTTCACAGGAAATAGGTTTGTTTGTAGTCAGGTCGATAATCGGTTGATAATGTAAGACCAGTTGACCCTTCTCAATAGCATGCTCAAGATCATAGATGTAGTCGAAGTATTCTTTTTCTTTACTGCTTTCTGACTCATCGAAAATATAGGAGCCTATCCCTGTTTTCTTCGCTTGGTACATGGCTATGTCAGCGTACTTAAAGAGTGTTGTTGCGTCCGTCGAGTGCTGAGGAAATAATGCAATCCCAATATTTGCATGCACTAATAAGCTTTCACCTTCGCCGATAGGAATAGCGCTTTTCAATGCATTGGTTAAATTGCTTAATATTGTGTGGATAGAATTGCTGTGAGGACAAGAAAAGATCGCAGCGAATTCGTCGCCACCCATTCGTGCTAGGGTATCGCTACCTCTTAGCGTATCTGCTAAGCGTTGGCCTACGCCAATTAAAATAGCATCTCCTACAGCGTGGCCATTAGTGTCATTGATTTGTTTAAAGTTGGTTAGATCGATGCTCGCAACTGCAAAGGCTTTGTTTTCGCGGTTTGCAATCGTGATCATGTGATTAAGTCTGTCATTGAAAAGCGTACGATTAGGTAGTTGTGTT
>JAYPYM010000363.1:0-3125 GCA_038135915.1 Gammaproteobacteria bacterium | reverse complement strand
CAGTTGCTCGTATCAACTATTTCTTTGCGCATTCTCAATCTAACTCAAATGCTGAGCATAAGCCAATGCACACTTCGCACAGAATGAATCAGCACTTATCCAATCAGCAATTTGGAGAAAAATAATGTCAACGAATACTAAAACACCAAATTTGAAACTAGTAGCCGCCATCATCATTGGAGCAGCACTAGGTGCTGGAGCATTAAGTTTATATCAAGGTACAGGTTCAAGCGGTAATGGCAATGAAGCTACATCAGGAGAGAAAAAACCGCTGTATTGGGTTGCACCGATGGATTCTAATTACCGCCGGGACAAGCCCGGTAAGTCGCCTATGGGTATGGATTTAATTCCTGTGTATGAGGAAGAATCATCTGGTGATGACTTTGGCCCCGGAGCCGTAAAAATCGCGCCTCATGTAGTGAATAATCTTGGGGTTCGCACTGCTCCTGTTGAGCTTAAAAATATGCATACTGAAATATCAACCGTAGGTTACGTTCAATATGATGAAGATAAGCTAATTCACATCCATCCACGTGTAGATGGTTGGATAGAAAAGCTCTACGTCAAAGCCGCAGGTAATCCTGTTGAGAAAGGGCAGCCTCTATATACACTATATTCTCCTCAGCTAGTTAACGCGCAAGAAGAACTATTAATAGCTATAAAGCGCAATAATAGTTCCTTAATTGCGGCGGCCAAAGATCGGCTTAAAGCGTTACAGCTTTCAGCAGACTTTATTCAAAAGCTAGAAAAGACACGAAAGGTTCAGCAAAACATCACCTTTTACTCCCCTCAGGCAGGTGTTGTTGATGGTTTGAAGATTAGAGAGGGTTTTTATGTAAAGCCGGGAAACACCATATTAAGCATTGGTCAGCTAGATCAAGTTTGGGTTGAAGCAGAAGTGTTTGAACGTGACGCAGCCTTAATTGAAGAGGGACTTCCTGTATCAATGACACTTGACTATTTACCCGGTGAGGACTGGGCTGGTGTCGTTGATTATGTCTATCCAACCTTGAACAGTAAAACACGCACACTCAGAGTGAGGTTGAAGTTTGACAACCCAGACTATCAATTAAAACCAAACATGTTCGCACAAGTCTCTATTCACGCTAATCAAGCTGATAGCACCATACTTGTGCCTAAAGAAGCTGTTATTCGAACAGGTAAACAAGACAGAGTTGTACTTGCGTTAGGGGATGGCCAGTTTAAATCTATTGAAGTGACTATTGGCCGTGTTGATATCGATAGTATCGAAATCTTAGAGGGCCTTAATGAAGATGATGTTGTGGTGACATCAGCTCAATTCTTGATTGATTCTGAATCAAGTAAAAGCTCTGACTTTAAACGAATGACTCACGATGAAGTGCCCAACTCTGTTTGGATGCAAGGTGATGTTAATAGTGTTATGACTGGGCATCGCATGGTTAATATCAGTCACGGCCCTGCTGAAGCTTGGGATTGGCCTGAGATGGTTATGGATTTTACTGTGGCTGAAAAAGTTGATATTGACTCATTAAAGTCTGGTCAATCTTTGCACTTTGAGGTGAGTAAAACCGAAGATGGTGGATATGAAATTACTGGAATTCATATCATGAGTGAGGCCGCTGATATAGGTGAAGAAGTATCTTCAGCAACAGTATCAGGTCTAATCAATGCGATTAATGTTGATACGCGTATTCTAAATATTAGCCGAGGCCCAATAGAGAAATGGGATAGACCTGCTGCGACGATGGATTTTATCGTCGCGGACAATATAGAAATAGTTGATTTCAATGTTGGTGATAACGTCACTTTCACTTTTGAGGTGAGAAATAATTTGGTTATCACTGAAATCTATCTTGAATCAAATGAGCAACTAAAGCATGAACCTAAAAGTGCTGTTGACCATTCAAATCATTAAGTTAGGAGATAAATAATGATTGAATCAATTATTAGGTGGTCGATAGGTAATCGCTTTTTCGTCATCTTAGCTACCTTAATTTTGATTGGTGGTGGGTTATTCTCAATTAAAAATACACCAGTTGATGCATTACCAGATCTTTCTGATGTTCAAGTGATAATTAAAACGAATTATCCCGGTCAGGCACCACAAGTAGTGCAAGATCAAGTTACTTACCCTTTAACAACAGCAATGCTGTCAGTTCCGGGGGCTATTACAGTTCGGGGGTATTCATTTTTTGGAGACTCCTTTGTTTATGTCATCTTTGATGAAGACACCGATTTATATTGGGCAAGGAGCAGAGTACTTGAATATTTAAGTCAAGTAGCCCCTTCGCTACCTGCTACCGCACGCCCACAACTAGGACCTGACGCCACAGGCGTTGGCTGGGTTTATTTATATTCCCTTGTAGACAAAACGGGCAGCTTAGATATTAGCCAATTGCGTAGTATTCAAGATTGGTTCTTAAAATATGAATTGCAAACTGTACCGGGAGTTTCTGAGGTTGCTGCTGTTGGTGGCATGGTTAAACAATATCAAATACAAGTCGATCCCGATAAATTAAGAGCCTACGGTATACCACTTAGTCACATTCAAATGGCACTTAAACGTGGTAACCAAGAAACAGGTGCCTCAGTTGTTGAAATGGCGGAAGCAGAGTACATGGTTACCGCAACTGGCTATATCAAAAGTATTTCCGACATAGAGTTGATCCCTCTTGGTGTTAACGCACAAGGAACCCCGCTTACCATTGGCGATGTGGCGGAAGTCAACCTAGGTCCACAAATGAGACGAGGCATTGCTGAACTAAATGGTGAAGGAGAAGTCGTTGGTGGTGTTGTTGTTATGCGCTTTGGCGAAAACGCACAAAAAACAATTGATGGTGTAAAAGCTAAATTAGAAGAGTTAAAAAAAGGGTTGCCTGAAGGAGTTGAAATAGTCACGGTTTATGACCGTTCTGGCCTAATTGGAGAAGCTGTAGAAAACCTTTGGGGTAAATTACTCGAAGAGCTTGCGGTCGTTGCAATTGTATGTGTTGCATTTTTATTTCATTTGCGCTCATCAATTGTAGCAGTTGTTACTTTACCTATTGGCATCTTAGCGTCATTTATCATCATGCACATGCAAGGAATTAATGCCAACATTATGTCATTAGGTGGTATTGCTATTGCTATTGGCGCGATGACAG
>JAYPYM010000362.1:0-3131 GCA_038135915.1 Gammaproteobacteria bacterium | reverse complement strand
TCCTTAATCTTTAGTTTTAATCACTGTTATACTGAGCGTGAGTTGAGATGAGATGCGATATTGCTTACTGTTACTGTTTGGCCTCTCTGTAACGCTAAGCTTGTATGCGGCTAACGAGACTTTTCCCATAAATCTGACTTCTCTGCATTCCAATGGTATAGCAAACTGGGAGCATGAAGTCTTTTCTGGTGAGTCCACCTATACCTTGAACAATCGCCAGGGCAGAACGGCATTGGAAGCGAAGAGTTATAAAAGCGCATCTGGTCTTGTCTTGAGAAAAAAAATTGATCTGTTAAAAACGCCTTATTTGAACTGGGCTTGGTTAGCAGAGAACCAATTACTTTCCATTAATGAAAAAAGTAAGGAAGGTGATGATTATGTTGCCAGAGTATATATTGTGATAGATGGTGGTATCCGGTTTTGGAACACTAAATCACTGAGTTATGTTTGGTCTAGCAATCAAGAAGCAGGAGAGGTTTGGAACAATGCTTTTGCTGGCTCTAAGGTAAAGATGGTTGCTGTCAGGGGTGTGGGTGCTCGTTTAGGACATTGGTACCAGGAGCGGCGAAATGTCTATCAGGATTTAAAGTCTTATTTTGGTGATAAAGGCAGTAAGAAAGATAACATTAAGGCATATAGGTATATAGATGCTGTTGCTATTATGACAGACACTGACAACAGCGGAGGCGATGCGACATCTTTTTATGGTGATATTGTTTTCAGTGCTGAGTAAAAAACACTGGGTAGCGCCTTAAGTTGAAGAAGTTGGCGGATTTATTGCAACGTTTAATAGGGGTTGCTAACTATCTACCAATCAAATGATGTAAGTAGGATCATGGAAAAGGCAAGGAAAATTGTTGTAATCGCTAGACCATTAAAATTAATTTTCGTTCAGGCGCTGGTCCTTTTACTGATATTTCACCTGTCTGGGTGTGGCGTATTGCAGCTTAATCACAGCCCTACGGCATCAGAGAAGATTAAACCTTTTAACAAGATCTTTGATCACGTGCTTTTTCGGCGCCAAAAAAACTTTACTATCCCAGTTTCAGCTAGAATACAAATTGCCAACCAGTTATATGCTAGCGATTCTCCAGGTAGTGATTCGCCGAATGAAGGATCTATTAAAGATGAATTGCTCCAGACTTCAAAAAAAGCCTTTCAGCGTATATTTGCTCAAGTTCATACAACAGAAGGTAGCAGCTTAGATCAACTATTCAGTGTGGCAAAGTCAAATGGTACAGAATATCTGTTTGTGACAAAGATTAATGGCTTTCAATCGGAACGCTTATTTCAACCATATGATTGCAATACAAAGAGAATGCCTTTTGTTAAAATAGGCTTAGATGAGCCAGACTTTATATCGCCTATTGAGAAAGAAGTCGAGTTTTGTAAGTGGGACATGAATAACCCCATTGACGAACTCTCTTTAACCTTGCTGGTTTATTCTGTACCAAATGAGCATTTATTAGATGTTGCAACATTAAGAATAAAAGGAGGCTTCTTTTCATGGCTCAATTCAGAAGCAAATCTTAACACTTTGTTGACAGAGGCTTATCCCTATTTTTTAGCATCTTATACTGGCGTTGAATAACTATGACTGATGAATTAAACAATATTGTAGCCCAGCTTAATTCTGGATTATTAGATGAGCAAGACAATTCCACTAAGCCAGGTGATCAAGCGATTAAACAAAATCAAACTGTTCCGCCAGTTCATCTATGGGAGCCGGATTTTTGTGGGGATATTGACATTCGTATCGATCAGGAAGGAGCTTGGTATTATATGGGTTCACCCATTGGTCGAACGAGCTTGGTAAAACTTTTTTCGAGCGTGCTGCGATTGGATGATGATGGACATTATTACTTAGTGACTCCAGTGGAGAAACTAAGAATTAAAGTAGATATTGCTCCTTTTGTAGCTATTTCAGCAGACACGGTCAGGCATCAAGATAGCGTTTATTTGGCGTTCACGACGAAAGAGGGTTGGCGGTCACTGGCTAGTGCCGAGCACCCTATTATGATTCGTGGCCAGGGAGAATCAATGAGGCCATTTGTGAATATCCGAAAAAATCTAGATGCGCTTATTCATCGTAACCTCTACTATCAGTTAATTGATACCGCTGAACATCGTGTGGCACATAATCAGGTTACTTATGGGGTGACTAGTGGCGGGGTGTTTTTTCCAATCGCTGAACCTGTGGCCATGGATGAGATAACATAATGAGAAACGATGTTTGGCCACGGTTAGATCAAACCATGATACCAGTGGTAACCGTTGCTTCACTAGATGTTCTGCCTTCGCTCATTGATCGCCTTCAGGAAAATAACTTTAAAACTGTCGAGGTCACTTTACGGACAGAGTTTGGGTTAGCTGCTATTCGCCAGATAAAGCAGCTAGCACCTGAAATGATCGTGGGAGCAGGAACTATTCTAGATGCTAATCAGGTTAATCTGTGTTTGGATGCAGGCGCTGAATACTTGGTCAGCCCTGGTTGGTCTGATTTAATTTATGAGCGGGCTTCAACATTTGGTGCTGCAGAAAAGTTTTGGTTACCAGGTGTCGTCACGCCTACTGAAGTTATGAGTGCTATTGAAAAAGGTTTTAGGCGGCTCAAGTTTTTTCCAGCTAAAGTGTTTGGCGGTATTAGTACTTTGAAAGCTTACGATAAACTTTTTCCGGGTGTAAAATTTTGCCCTACTGGTGGTGTAAGTGCTGAATTAGTCACTGATTACTTAGAGCTTGATAACGTATTTGCCGTTGGTGGTACTTCTTGGCTGACTTGATGAAGAATGAAGCCAGCTTAGGTAAGGCTTATTTAGATGGTAAAATCATTTACTTCGATCAATGGTTGGATGATGCTGAGCAAAGGCAAACCTTCCAAATCTTGCAACAGCAGATCCGCTGGCGTCAGGATAAAATAAGATTAATGGGGCGAGAGATTCCCATCCCTAGGTTGCAGGCATGGTATGGTGATTCTGGTTGTCATTACCAGTATTCTAACCTCAAGCTTCAGCCTGAGCCCTGGACGCACTCACTCGCCTTGTTACGAGATAAGGTCAATGCCTGTTTAGGTTTGAACTTTAATGCTGTGCTTTTGAACTATTATCGTAATGGGCAGGACAGTGTGAGCT
>JAYPYM010000361.1:0-3148 GCA_038135915.1 Gammaproteobacteria bacterium | reverse complement strand
ATCAAGCTACCAAGGCCATGCCCTAAAGCCGACAAAACCCCGTTCTCCTCCCAATGTATAGACATTCGTTCGATGGTCATTGCAATGATAACCATCGGAAACAAAGAAACGGACAAAAGCCTTTCAGTCCCTAATTCATTCGTCGTTAGACTAATACAAAGCATAATCATGATAACGATGACTAAAATGGCTGCTAACCTTGGAATAAAGAGTAACATGAGGTGTTCTAAATAAAAGCGTATGAATAACCCAAATGAAACAATGAGGGTAAATAAAATAATACCCCAAGCAAGCTGAGTTTCTCGGAATGCAAGTGCAATTAAAATTGGCATAAAGGTACCAAAGGTGGGTAAGCCGATAAACACACGTATGAATACAACTAATAATGCGCCCAAAGGTACCATTAACAATAATTGATAGATGTTTTGGTGCTGAATGGGTAATGAAGAAGTCGAGAGTTTCTCAAACGGGGAGTCCATATAATCAGCATTCTTTCGAGCAACGTCGATAAGTTCTGTGTAACTTTCTGTAATTGAAAAGGTGACCTGTAGATTTTTCCCGCCTTCAAGAATGGCGATTGGGGGGTCACCAATTTTCCATACCAAAAAGTCTTTAGGTATACCTTTTTCACCAGTTTTCGGGTTGAATGTAAACCACCTGTTGCCATTGTGTACTTGGAGTAGTGGCGTTAATTCTACGTTGTTACTCATTTTTGCAGTGCTTAACCCCCACAGGGTACGCGCTGGAATTCGCACACTTTGTAGTAAGAGAATGACTTCTTGTATCCACTGGCGATCGTTGGCGGCTCTGTCCTTAATGAGCTCCACATTTTCATTCGGGTTAGGGTCGTTGACTTGTACCAATAACTCCTGTGTAAAAGAGGCGATATCTGCAGAGGCGACCCTAACCTGATTGATGATTGCTTCAACTGCTGATTTGTAAGGTTCAGGATAAACAGGTTTAACAGGAAAAGGCGGTACAGATTTCCACGTTTGAGGCAAGTCTGATTTTGCGACAGTGACCCTATAATACAGGCGCTGCTCACCTCTGGCTCTTCTGACAGCCCAATCTAAAATTCGTTGCTCTTTAGATTCTGATATAGAAAAACCATATCGGTTAGAGATGAAGTCTTCATCTAGGATAATGAAACCGGGCGTAATTTTCGGGCTTTCTAGCGATACCTTAGCAGGACGACCGACGCCCATAAAGTCGACTTGAGATTGAATTAACCACACCTTGGTGTTTTGGTTAGGTAATAGCGGGATTTCAATCACAAAGTACTTATATAATATAATCGTTAAACCGATTCCAATCAGCAACAGCGACCAAAATGATACTTTAATAAAATGCATTGAAAATACTTCCTGACTAAAAGTTTGGCTGACAATTATAGGGGTATTTCATACATAAAAATGATAAACAGTACGCTTTTTAATCATCTTGTTTTATGCTAAAGCTACAATTTGCAAGGGTTTGAAAGGTCGCATTGCTATCAACGAGGGCGACTTTTTCCAAAAATTGTCGGCCCAGAAGTGCGCCATACACAAATTCTGAACGATCCGCCAACGTGAAATCCGTCGTATATAGGTGTCCATTAAAACAAAAATCAAGGCTGACCACTGGTCTTGAATCATGGTTGCCGTCATGGTTTTTAATCATCACTCTTTTTTTCTTTGGTCTTTCCATTGGGATTCTAATTTGTTTGCCTTTTTCTTTTAAAACAAGGTCGAATTTTACCCAGCTTTGTGCTTTTCTTTTTCCCTTACCGCTGATGCTTTCATCTGTGGACTCTTTTTTTAGATACACAATATTTTCTGCATGAATGGAGGAAATGGTCGCGCCGGTATCAAGCTTGGCTTTGATGACAGCATCGCTTTCAGGGAAGCTTATTTTTTCTACCCAGCCAGCAATGACTTTGGCAGGTGTTTTACTGCTTGCAAGAAGGGTAGCCTTTGGATATAAACTGCTAATAACGATTACAATTGCAATGGCCAAAGGCTTGAGTGTTAGCATGATCTTTTAACCTCTATGTTAATATTCGACCACTATTTTAACATAGGTACGCTTAAGACAAGAATGCTTGTTACAGTTACTCGGGGAAAACCTAATCTAGTTCTTCTAGTCGGTCCTCTCCATCTGGTGTGAGTATATACTCTTCCATTTCAGGATCATCCGGGTCTATATCAATGAGACCCTGAGTTTCAGCCTCATCTATTCCCCCCGCACTATAGGCTACACGGCCTACTTCCGTTAAGGTATATCCCGTAGTGTCGTCGCCTTCTAGGAACCCCTTATCTATCGCAGCTTCAATGCCGCCTGCTTCTACAGCAATCTCACCTACAGCAGTGAGTTCGTAACCGCCTGATGTCTCCATAAAGAGGCCGTTGCGAGCGGCTGCGTCAAGCCCGCCCATACTGACAACCTCTTCCCCAAAAGTGGTCAAAGAAAAACCGTCTTGCTCAATAAGGCCCAGCTCCCGGGCTTCTTCGATGCCACCAGCAGCAACAATCAAGCTGCCTTTATCGGTCATGCTAAGCGTGCCATCTGATGTGTAGGCGATCATACCATCCTGTGCGGCTTGTTCTAATTCACTTTCGTCTAATACCCCGTTACCATCTGCGTCATAATTGTCTATTAGGAAATCAGCTTCTTCTTGGGTGCCTATCCCTGCATCCTGAAGACCTTCATCGTTTAGGCCGATAATACCATTGGTTCCAGCAACGCCATGCTCAGCAACAGCCTCATTTAGACCGTCTACTTGTGCGAGATATTGAGGGAAGGGTGGGGGATAGGTAGCGGTTGTTGGTGTGCGATATGTGCTCTCCTCTTTGAACATGGCTATGATACCTTGGTCCTCTTTTCCTGGTTCTGCCCCGATATACAGTGCTCTGCCACCAGATTCTGGTACCCCTCTGATTTTAATGAAACCAGGATTTGCTTGATCACCAATTGTTACATCAGGGTCATAGACTACTCCATTGGCACCGACTGCATGTATTGCACTGTTCCTATCGTTTGGATTGCTTAACCTCAGTTGAATGGTTTCCCCGTTTACAGAGAATGTCACTGTGCCGGGGCCCATATGTTCAAAAGCGAGTTATGAACGAAAGTTGTGTATGAGGGTTTAGAAAAGGAAATTAGAAGGTGT
>JAYPYM010000360.1:0-3184 GCA_038135915.1 Gammaproteobacteria bacterium | reverse complement strand
ACATGGGCCTATGTTTTTCTTGATTAGCTGTTGATGGCTCAGCCAATACTTGTGAGGCTAATGTTGATAATAGCATGGAGAGCAGGAAATAGCTTAAGTTGCCCCCCTTTAAAGTTTTCAATTCACCTCTCCTTCCGTTTGCGGCTATGCTTTGTTTATAAGCATAGCCGCAACAGGCACTATGTGCATAAAGGAGATGTTTTTGTCAGATCCGGTATTTTAGTTAGCTAGGCTGTCATCGCTCATTTTCGCACGAGCTTTGCTCAAGTGGCCCTTCTTTTAGCTTCTTTAACTGGTTGCCTGGTGCCATAATGAATCCGATCAGTGTTGCTGGGAATAAAATCAAAGTGATAACAAATATCGCGACTTTAAATCCAACCCATACATCAAATTCGTGGAAAAGGGTCACGTAGGCATTCATTGCGCCAATGGCGATAAAGTAAAAAATAAATACCTGGCTAAGTTTGTACCAAGCTGTATTTGTGAGCTTGATGTCTAGGTCTGGGTTTGCATCCAAAAGGCTTTCAAACATACGCTGTATCAAATTCTTTTTTATGAAGTGCCCGATCACTAAAACTAAAGCAAATACCCAATATATTAGAGTTAACTTCCACTGGATAAACTGTTCATTTTTAAGTGCTAGGCTAGCGCCGCCCAGAATGAAAACCGCCGCAAAGGTCCATTTATGCATGTTGCTGAAAGGTTGTCTTAAAAGCTTCATTAAAACTGCCTGGATAGCAGTTGCAACTACTAATACACCAGTCGCTAACATAGAATCTTTTGACAAAATCCAGGCGGCAACGAAGGTAACAACTGGGAATAACTCTAAAAGTTGGTTCATAATGCTAAGGTACTTTGAAGTTTTGTGTTAAAATGCCAATCTCAATATTAATTTACTAACAGGTTACTGGTTGATAAATAGCCGTTAGGCCGACATATTTATCTTAAGTTTATGGCTCAGGTTTTCCAAGTTCACCCCACCCACCCTCAGCAAAGGTTGTTAAGACAGGCGGCGAGTATTATTTCCGCTAAGGGGGTTGTTGTCTACCCCACGGATACATCCTATGCTTTAGGCTGTCAAATAGGCGCCAAAGATGCTTTGGAGCGTATTATGCGAATTCGGGGAATAAAAGAAAGGCACCACTTTTCTATACTGTGTCGCGACCTGTCTGATATCAGTTTGTATGCAAAGGTTGACAACTCTAGCTATCGTTTGCTCAAGGCTTATTTACCCGGCCCTTATACTTTTGTTTTGCCTGCTACCCGAGAAGTCCCTCGTCGATTATTATACCCAAAAAGAAAGACGATTGGCATTAGGGTGCCGGATGCGAAGATTTTACAGGCGCTTCTAGCGGCTTGTGAGTTGCCTATCATCACTACGAGCCTGATTTTACCCGGTGACTCGAGCCCATTATCTGATCCTCATGATATTGTTTCGAAAGTTGGGAAGTTGGTTGACTTGGTGATAGACGGTGGATTTGGTTCTTTTGATGAAACAACTTTAGTGGACCTTACGGACGAAGGGGTGCCTGTGGTGTTAAGGCAAGGCATCGGGCAGATAGATGTGTAAATGGAAAGAGCTTGTCTCCCTGGCTTTTTGACTTATTTCTGTGGTCTTTTTGTTCATTATTTTTAAATAGGAGATGAGTTTGTGAATACCCTCGAGCAACAAAACCGCGTGCTGTCAGGTATGCGGCCTACAGGGCGAATGCATTTAGGCCATTACCATGGAGTGATTAAAAACTGGGTCAAGCTGCAGCACGAGTTTGATTGCTTTTTGTTCGTTGCAGACTGGCATGCGCTCACCACGCACTACGAACACCCTGAGGTAATTGAGCGCTCAACTTGGGATATGGTTGTTGATTGGCTTGGCTGTGGTGTTAATCCAGGGGCAGCCACTTTATTCATACAGTCAAAGGTGCCAGAGCACGCAGAGCTGCACTTGCTGCTTTCTATGATGACTCCTTTGGCTTGGCTGGAGAGAGTGCCCAGTTATAAAGACCAGCAAGAAAAGTTAAAGGAAAAAGATCTATCCACATATGGCTTTTTGGGCTATCCGCTATTGCAGAGTGCAGATATTCTAATTTATAGAGCAGGGCAGGTGCCGGTTGGTATCGACCAGGTGGCACACGTAGAGATTACTCGGGAAATAGCGAGGCGCTTTAACTTTTTATACGGTCGAGAGCCGGGTTTTGAGGCCGCTGTAGAGGCGGCTGTGAAAAAGATGGGCAAGAAGGCCGGCAAGCTTTATGTTAATTTGAGAAAGGCTTTTCAAGAAAAAGGTGATGAGGAAGCTTTGGCCACCGCGCGTGCCTTGGTGAGCGAGCAAAGGAATATAACGTTGGGGGATAAAGAGAGGCTATTAGGTAGCCTTGAAGGAAGTGGTAAAGCCATACTTTTCGAGCCTGAGGCCCTGTTAACAGAAATAGCCAAAGTCCCTGGCCTTGATGGTAATAAAATGTCCAAGTCATATGGAAATGTCATATCACTTAGAGATCAACCTGAGGAAATTGAGAAGAAGATCAAAACGATGCCTACGGATCCAGCTAGGGTGCGCCGCTCAGATCCTGGAAACCCAGAAAAGTGCCCTGTTTGGTTGTATCATGAGATCTATTCCGATGAGTCGACGAAAACTTGGGTGAAGCAGGGTTGTGTGAGCGCGGGTATCGGTTGTATTGATTGTAAAGGGCCTGTTATCGACGCAGTCCGTGCTGAGATTGAGCCAATACAGGTTCGGATTAAGGAGTATAATGATGATCCTGGGCTGGTGAAGACTATTGTTGCTGAGGGCAGCGAAAAAGCAAGGGATGAAGCCAGAGAAACCTTGGTAGAAGTGCGTGCTGCAATGGGTTTGTCGTACGATACGTGACCGGAGAAATGGTTTGGATCAAGTTGAGATAAAAGAATTTGGTAAAGCTAGCGAAGAAGAGATTGGCAATGTAAAGCCTCCCGTTAGTGCTCATGAGCTAAGCCAGCCTGATGATATGGATAGCGCAGGTGGTGAACATGATTCGCTTCGACCAATCGCTTTGGTGAAGGGGGAGCGAGTATTAGAAATTCCTCAAGATTTGTTTATTCCACCCGATGCAATGGAAGTGATCCTGGAAACTTTTGAGGGCCCTTTAGATTTGCTGCTCTACCTTGTCAAAAAGCATAACGTAGATATTTTAGATATCCCAGTTGC
>JAYPYM010000359.1:0-3220 GCA_038135915.1 Gammaproteobacteria bacterium | reverse complement strand
GATAAAGGAGTCGATCAAACATTTTGCAAGCCGTAAAGCGATGGATATCAGAGGCTTGGGTGATAAAATCATTGATCAATTAGTTGACAGGGAATTGGTAAAAAGCCCGGTAGATCTTTATAAGGTGAATGTAAAAACTTTATCTGATTTAGAGCGTCTCGCAGATAAATCTGCGCAGAACTTAATTGATTCTTTAGCGTTAAGTAAAAACACCACCTTGGCTCGTTTTATTTATGCGCTTGGGATACGTGAAGTAGGTGAGGTGACTGCACGGCTGCTCGCAGACACGTTCAAGGATTTGACGGCTTTGATGAGCGCCGATGAAGCAAACTTGAATCAAATAAAAGATGTTGGCCCGGTCGTAGCTAAACATTTGGTCACATTTTTTACGCAAGCTAGCAATATAGCTGTTGTCGAAGGGCTAATTGAGTCCGGTATTACTTGGCCAAAGGTTGAATCAAAGGGTAGAGAAGCTAACCCTTTAAAGGGAAAAACTTATGTTTTAACTGGTACCTTGTCTAGCATGAGCAGGCAAGAAGCAAAGGAAAGGCTAACCTCTCTGGGTGCGAAAGTAGCTTCCAGTGTCTCAAACAAAACCGACGCAGTGATTGCTGGGGACTCGCCTGGATCAAAAGTGGATAAAGCCAAGAAGTTGGGAGTTTCTTGTTTGAACGAGGCTGATTTGGAAAAACTACTTGGTTCAGGCTAATGTTCAGCAGTAGAGCTCAAACATGTTTTGCGGTGGTTTGTTTTTTATACGTTGCGATCGTGTTATTTGTGGATCATCAGTTAATTAACCCCACTAACTATAACGCTTTCCGGTTTGTATTTTGGTTTATCATACCTTGCATTTTGTTTTTTTTAACCTTGTATATACATCCTATACGCAAGGATTATCGTGATTGGTTGAACCCTAAGTATGTCAATCGAAAGGATGTGATCCTAGTGATATCAATTACTGTCTGCTTTATGTTAGTGCTGCTTTTTATGCCATATATTCCTGGCGTCAACACTTATTATCGGCAGGGTAACTTTAATCTTTTTAACTATTCGCTTTGGTTGATCGCATGGCTGCCAGGTTGGGAACTCATGCACAGAGTCTTATTGTTGATGCAAGCGGAGCAGATCCATAAACGTTGGGCTTGGCTGATGGTTCCGATGCTCGAAGGGATTTACCATTATGGTAAGCCAGTACTCGAAGTAATGGCTATGTTTGGATTTAGCTTTCTCATGTGCTGGTGGACAATGAAGCGTCGAAATGCATTGGTGCCCATTACTGCGCATCTACTGATTGAACTCTTGTTAGGTGTGTATTTAGCTGGGTGACCTTAGAATATTATTATAAGGTCTTATTTATCGAACAAACTCTTTCAATACTCACTTTTTCAACGACTTATTAATTTGAAGCAACATTGATATTGTAGCCAGTATTTTGTAAAATTGCGCGACAGTGTCCACAACCAGGCTTCGGTTTGCCGATATCAGTACTTTCCACTTCATTGCCATGTTGCAAATTGATCACCATAAGATGAATTTTATTTGGTTCCTTAAAGGATTCAAAAAGATCATTCAGCTCTTGCTCTAATTGTGGGAGTTCTGGATTATTTTTATGTTGCTCTCTCAGGGCTTCCATTAATGCTGTTTTTGTAGCGTCAATCTTGTTGAGTAAATTATTAACCGATTTTACATCAGCATGTACGCCAGGGATGCTATTTACCTTAGGCTGGTCTACACCCGCTATTCTGGTGATTCTTCCCCTAATTGACCTTTCTATGGCAGGGTTAAGCCTTTGATTTTGCCCCAGATCCTGCCGTTGTTGGTATAGATCACGGACTGCTTCTAGTGTGCTATCTCTACTTTCTCGGGTATTAGGTATTCGCAAAGTACCGTTGCGATCATTAACCTGAATATTTGTCCTTGGATACCAGCCTGTAAACCCGGTCCGATCTCTTCTATTGCTATCTAATCCAATTCGGTTCTTTGAGAAGTTATTAACAGTTGTTTGCCCCTGGTTCCTCAACGCATTGATAGCTTCATTGGCAGCATCTCCGAGATTATTCCTTTCCGCAAAATCTCTCAGTTGTGTATCGCAAGCGTCGCTTAGTCTTGCTGATGCCTCTATAGTATGCCTATTTAATTGACGTAATTGTTCGCTTACTATAGTTATAGAACCTTCTGCTTCTCCTGCTCGTACAAGGTTGGAATTGCCTAATGCGTCTTTATAGCGATTAATTGAGGTTCTATGGCGGTCTAGTTGATTTTTAAGCTCTTGGGTCGGTAGCGAATCTTCAAACCTGGCCAAATTGGCGTCTATTTGGGCTCGAAATCGACTACCTTGACTGTTTGGATCAACGGTACTTGTAGATTGGGTTTGGCTTGTCTCTACGGGTTTGCTTTTAGTACCAGCAGCTCGCTTGCCGAACGAGCTGTTAACAATATCGTCATCAGTGAGAGGGTCGTTTACTTCCGGTTGTTCAGTCCTACCACCCCCGGGTTTGAACCGCGGTCGGTGTGTTTGTTTTTGTCTATTGCTGTTGTTTTGGATTTCCCTGTTTCTCTGTTGCCATGACATGGCTCATCCATCCAAGAATCGTCTTTTTTTCCAAAAATCCTTTCACAGCAGCTTGCTTTACTGTTTGGATCTTGCACTTTTTTTAGGGATTCGGTCGCTGGTCTAGTGCCTTCTTTTTGTGGGCTTGCCTTCGACCAGAAGTTTATTGATTGTCCAAAGCTCTCAGTTGTCCAAGTGTTGGGATTAAAAAGCGAGAATTGAGGTATTGCTGGTCGTTTTGATGTACTACGTGGAGCCATTCTTATTGTTTTCTATAATTCTTTTGGTTTTATTTTTGGCTCATATGAAGAATCTGGAAAAGCTGGTAAAATGCCCCTCAAATTTCACCATGTTAACTATTGAGGGATGGGCAGGATTTGTTCGATATCACGGAAGTAATGAGCGAAGAAGAATGTTATATTAAGCTGAGACAATTGCGTTGGCCTGAAGGCACTGTTTGCCCGCATTGTAAATCTTCGAAATGTACAGAGGTTGGATCAGCATCGCGCAAGAAGCCCACTTTAAAATATAACTGCGATGACTGCGGCAAAAACTTTAACGATCTCACCGGAACAATATTTCGATCTAGCAATCTGAGCCTAAAGAAATGGATTTTTTGTTTATACCTGATGAACCTGAATATATCGAACGCTCAAATAGCAAAAGAGC
>JAYPYM010000358.1:0-3235 GCA_038135915.1 Gammaproteobacteria bacterium | reverse complement strand
ACTATCAACGCTGCGCCAGCTCCAGCAACACGGATCCACCGGTTCGGTGGTAGAACATGATGAATAAACCATAAAAGAAGCAGATCATGTCATAGATGTTGGCCCTGGCGCAGGGGTCAATGGTGGTCACATTGTCGCCCAGGGTAGTCTATCTAAGCTGGTGAAAAACAAGGCATCCATCACCGGACCAATGATCGCTAAGCCCATGCGTCACCCCTTACCAAATCTGCGCAATGATGAACTGAGAGAGACTTACCCCAGAGAAAAGCTCGTCATTGATAATGTAACGAAAAATAACCTTTCTGGCGTTAATATTTCAATACCCTTGCGTCAACTGGTTAGTGTTACCGGCGTAAGCGGTAGCGGTAAAAGTACCCTGATTCGATCCGTGCTTCAGAAGAACTTAAAACAGGTGCTCAATCCAAGAAATAAAAAGAAGTCAAAGAAATATAAATGGGTGGGATGTGAATCGATCAATGGCTGGCAAGAATTAGATCGAGTACTAGAAGTAGATCAAACCCCAATCGGCAAAACAAGCCGGTCTTGTCCTGCCACCTATGTGGGTATATGGGATCAAATACGTAAACTCTTCGCTGGCACTGTAGATGCCAGGTTAAGGGGCTATACACCCGCTCGTTTTTCTTTCAATACTGGCCCAGGCCGTTGTCAAAGCTGTGGTGGTTTGGGGTTACGTAAAGTAGAGATGAGTTTTTTACCCAATGTGCTAGTTGAATGTGAGATGTGCGAAGGCTGGCGATTTAATCAAGAAACGCTCATGGTTAGGTACAAAGAGAAACACATAGGTGAAGTGTTATCCATGGATATCGACACAGCGACTGATTTTTTTGATGCGATCCCTAGTGTGCATAATACGCTGGCTTTATTGCGAGATGTCGGTCTAGGTTACCTAACCCTAGGCCAACAGAGCCCAACACTCAGTGGTGGTGAGGCGCAGCGTATTAAGCTCGTTGCAGAACTTTCAAAAGCTCAGCTTGGTATCGCGAACATTGGTAAGCATACACTTTATGTTTTAGATGAACCTACTGTTGGACTACATATGGCCGATGTCGAAAGGTTGATTTCCGTACTTCACCGGCTGGTAAATGCTGGTAACTCTGTCATAGTGGTAGAACATAACCTAGATGTGATTGCTGAGTCAGACTGGGTCATTGATATGGGACCTGATGGTGGGGACAGAGGAGGTAAGGTGGTTGCACAAGGTACCCCTGCAACGATTGTTCGGCGAAAAAGATCAGTAACAGCTGCATATTTGAAAGAGGTGCTATCAGTGCCTGTGGCATAAGTTTTTGTTCATTTCTTTATCTTCATGCTAAGAGTCATTCCCTATGTTGTTGTTTTAGGCCGTTCAACTAGAATACTGTTAAAACCTACAGAACAATCATTCATTTTTTGGAGGAATGGGTATGGACATTGCGCCTCTACATCCAAATGAAGAGCAGCGAATGAGAGAGCTGCTGAAGCTAGAAGTTCTGGATACTGAAGATGAAAAAGCGCTGGATGATTTAACAAGGTTAGCTTCCGAATTATGTGAGACCGAAATTAGTTTGATATCACTTGTTGACCATAATCGGCAGTGGTTTAAATCAAAACATGGTATTCAAGCGACTGAAACACCTCGGGACCTTGCATTTTGTGCTCATGCTATTTTACAAGAAGATTTATTTGTAGTTGAGAATGCAATAGAGGATGATCGATTTTCTGACAACCCCTTGGTGACAGAGGATCCTAATATTCGTTTTTATGCAGGTTCTCCATTGGTGACAGCGTCTGGTATGCCTATTGGTACTCTTTGTGTGATTGACTCAAAGCCCAAATCCTTAAATGAAAAGCAAAAAATGGTTTTAGATGTATTGTCACAACAGGTTGTTAGTCAATTGGAACTAAGGCTAAAAAACAAGTATTTAAATCGATTGAATAAGCGATCTGAAAATGCATTATCGATACTGGCGCATGACCTTCGTTCTCCATTTAGCGGAATCCTTGGGTTATCCAATATGCTAAAGAAAAAATGGGATACACTGCCACAAGATAAATTGGGTCGTATGATTAGCGAGATCAATCAGTCTTCAGTTAAAGTATACGGTATCATGGATGATTTATTACAGTGGTGTCGCTCAAAATCTGGTAGCGCATATATAGCGCTTAAGCCCAATAGTGTCAGTCAGTTGATTCAAGAGACCTTGGAATTGTTATCTGATGAGATAGAAAGAAAAAGTATTTGCATTGATAATACGATACACGAAGACGTGATCGTTATGTCCGATAGTTCTCTAATGAAAGCAGTCATCAGAAACCTGTTTGCTAATGCAATTAAGTATAGCCATGAAAATGGTCAGATTAGTTTCTCAGTGATCCCTCACCCAGAAATACAAAATAAAGTCATTGTGAGTATTTCTGATCATGGTGTCGGTATTCCAGAAGATAAGAGAGAGATGATATTTAAGGAGCGGGTTTCTAGCCAAGAAGATGTTTCAGGACAAGAGGGCTTTGGTATGGGGCTGTCTATTTGTGGTGAGTTTATTAGAGATCAGCAAGGGGAAATATACCTTGATCTCACCTATAAAGATGGTGCCAAAATTGATATAGTTTTAAATACCCCAGATGTAAAATAACTTTCTTCTTGTCTTAGGTGCTGTCAGTCGCTCACACCAATTAACCTTTTCGGATCAGGCTTAATTGCTTCCTGTAAGCGTTAGCTGTTTCATGTTGATAGATAATCTTTCTGTGCAATGTCTGTCTGTTCATTATAAGCTATGGTCAAACCTCTATTTTAATGTTTTCATTCAACACTTTATTATTTTTTAAATGAGGAAGAAGATGACAAAGACCTATACTCCACCTAGTGTTTGGCGCTGGCGTCCTGGTAATGGCGGTGAATTTGCAAATATTAATCGGCCAACGGCCGGCGCTACACATGAGTCTGTGCTACCAAAGGGTAAGCATCCTTTCCAGCTTTATTCGATGGGTACGCCCAATGGGGTGAAGGTCAGTATACTATTCGAAGAACTATTAGCAGCAGGGCACTCAGAGGCAGACTATGATGCACACCTGATTGATATCAGCAAAGGGGATCAGTTTGGTAGTGAGTTTGTGGCAGTGAACCCTAATTCGAAGATCCCTGCATTGTTAGATTATTCTGGATCTGAGCCGGTTAGAGTATTTGAGTCTGGAGCAATCCTGCTATATTTGGCTGAAAAATTTGATGCTTTCTTGC
>JAYPYM010000357.1:0-3250 GCA_038135915.1 Gammaproteobacteria bacterium | reverse complement strand
TTAAGGCTAGCCATTCTTTGTTCTGATTTTGAGAGCTTGGTTGGACTGCTCGCTATTATTTGAGGGTCTTTAAAATATTTAGATTCATTAGAACTACCTCCAATTCCACATTGACCTCCAGAACATCCCCCTTGATTTAGGTGAACTAGTCCACCATAAAATCTTTCGATCAAAGAGCTTAAAGTATCGATGGAATTAGCAACCTTTTCAGAGCCACCCCCTTCAGATACCGAACCGCCACTATTTTTTTGAATTAAATGTTTGTCCAACATACCGCCATTATTCATGGTGATCATTTGAGGCATGGGTGCAGCATTTTCAGTCATTAAATCAAAAGACTCTTCTTCTTGCTTATCAAATAATTCAGAAAGGCTGCCAGATTTGTTGATACTGTCAAGAGAGTTGATGCCCAGTTTGTCTACAATTTTCTTGCGAACAACATACTCTCCGTTCGTAAGCATTGCAGGAACTTTATTGTTTCCACCCACTGTTCCACCAGAAGCATAACCGCGAATCAAGCCACCTTTGTATTTTCCGTCACTCATAAAAGATTGCCCGATTTCAAAAAGGCCACTTGTGATTTGTTTAGCCGCTTTTTCGGTTAAAGCATCACTAATCGATTGAGCGATTCCTCCAGCAAACTTTTTAAATGCATCGCCAGCACTCATGGTACTATCACCCATATCTTTAACCAGCTGCTTGAAGCCATTCTCTACGGCATCAAATGTTGTATTAGCTAATGTTTCGTCAAACCTAGCGAGAGCTAGGTTGTTTTCTTTGATACGTTCTGTGATAGTGTCACGCAGTAAGCTTTCATTACCTAACTCAATATTTAATTCTTTTTGCTTGCGAGCCAAATCGAGGTCAGCTTCTGCAGTTTTAATGGTATTGCCTTTAGCTGCATATGTATCACGAGTTCCTTGAGCTTGTTGTAAGGATGATCTAGCAGAAACTTCATTACGTTCAACAGCCCTCACTCCTTCTTTATAATACTCTCCTGCAGCTAACTTTGTCTTAGCTTTGATCATTTCTTTTGTAAAAGAGTTAGAAGCTTCACGCATTTCTTCTAGGGCATCTAATTGAAATTGACCTCTTTTTAAAGCTTCTGTAAATTGTTCTTGTGCAATTTTACCCTCAACTATAGTGTTGGAGTAATTGGTTTGAGCTTCAACTGCATAAAATCCAGCCTTCTTGTTTGCGGCATATTGTTCAGCTAATTCGGTTGCTCCAGTATTTAATTTAGTTATTGCGGCACCAGCTTCTACTTCGTACCCAGTCATACCTTTAAACGGAGATTCTGGGTCTGTGATAATTCTTTTTTTACCTTCAGCGCCTTGAGCGGCTCCTTGAGCACTAAGAGCATCTACCTGTACTCCTTGTAGAGCTTTTTTGCCAAAGTCGTTTTGTTTTAGCCTTGTTTGTAAATCTTGAAGGTTAATAGAAAACTGTCTTCCTTCTTCAGCCATATCCTCGAATGTTTTCCTTAAATATAAACCAGCTTCTTTATTGGCAATAAATTGAGCCGCAAGCTCGTCACCCTTGATCTTTAACTGACCCACATCAAATTCGGCTTGAGCTTGGAAAAATGTTTTGCCCGTTCTTGGATCTTTTTCGAATTTACTTCTGGATTCTCCGCCAGCTTCTCTCCCTCGATTTTTAAGCTCGTTAATATCAAATGATGTTTTTTCTTGAAAAAATGTGCGGCCAGTCTTTTCGCTCTTTTTGAATTTTTCGTCCGTAGATGTATTGCTGTCTGATATTTTTTGGCCAAAACTATCACGTTCATTTTGTATCTTTTCTCGAATAACTTGATTGTGAAGTTTTTGTAATTCTGCGTTTTCTTCTAATGCAGCAATTCTAGCGCGCTGAGTATCTAAAACTTCTAGCTCGTTCGTTAGTTCTTTATCCAGTAGTACTTCTTGAGCTTTAATTTTGTTTGCTGTAAGTATTCCGCTAGCCAGTATTTTTCTTTTAATTTCATTTACTTTGGTAGAAATTTTTCCGTTTTCAAGCTGAGTCTCTACCTCTTCAATCATGCCAGCCTTAACTTCTCGATGAACATTTTCTATCTCTTTAAACCTTGCTACTTTTTGTTTTGCTGCAGCTAAGCCACCTTTATTTAGCTCCAACTCTTTACGCAATTGTTCAAGGTTTTTTTCAGACATCGACTTTTCTTCTCCAGCTACCCTTAGTTGTTCATCTTTCGATTGATTAATGGCGGCAAGTGTACTATCTAATTTCTCCATTGAGATAACACCCATGTTTTGAAGTTTAGTTAATTGTGCAGACTGTTCTGACGCATCGGTCAGGTTCTTAACATAATCTAAAGTTCTAGCGTTCGCTTCTTCTACAGCTCTAACACCTTCAAGTTTAGCGGCTAGTTGTGACATACCGGCATCTGTGAGTTGTTTTTGTAAGTTTTTTAGATTACCTTGAAATGCTTCTTCAGGGTTTTCAGAAGCTTTTACAGTTTCGGTTACAGTAGTTGGATTACTTAAAGATAAACTCTCAGTCCCTAAGGGCTTGAATACTTGTTTTTCGTAATCTCCCTGTAAAGCAGAAACATTCATTCCTGTTTTATCTTTGCTGCCAGCAAAAATATCTGCAGCTATTTTGTTTTGAGCAGCGATAGCATCGTTGTTTGCTTTTTGTTTTTTGTTTAAATAGTCGTTTTCTATTTTTGTTTGCTCGATTGCGATTTTTTCGTTACGCTCTGTCTCTTCGGAGAGGAAGCCTAAAGACTCTGTGAGTCTAGATTGGTGGGCCATTCTTTGTATAGCGTAGTTTTGTTCGTCTTGAAGCAATTTGAGGTTATTATTATTTTGAGTAGCTTGTAAGGAGATTGCATTTAAAATGCTTCTTTTATAAGCGTTAATTTCTTTGGAGATGGAGGCTTCAATTTCATTTTCTTTTTTAATTTTTTCTCCCTCATTGGCGATGTCTTGATATATAGGGTTCAATAAGCCTATACTATATCTAATATGTTCAGCACTTTTGCCCATTGCAATCGACTGTAAAACAAATTCAGCTAGCGGTTGATTGGCTTCTTGTATTTTTTCAGCATAAGCTTCCATTAAATCAAGATCTTGCTCTTCGTCTCCATTATTCATTCTTTGGAATTTGCCCATCTGAGACAAAGCATCCTTCTTTTTGACCCCTGCAATATTCATAGTGTTGGATAGGCCTAATGCTCCGCTTTTAAAGTTAATTCTATCCTTCCGATCCATATCTCTGTAAAACTCGTCGTGTG
>JAYPYM010000356.1:0-3262 GCA_038135915.1 Gammaproteobacteria bacterium | reverse complement strand
AAAAAATGAAAAACTTGCTCGTAGAAAGTGGGTTTTTCTACAGCCTCGTTAGCTAGCTTATGGATATCCCGAGAGAGGTTTTGGTAGCATTAATTGGTGCGGTGCCAGCGATGCTGGCACCGCTGATCAGTTCCTTCATGCAACGTCGCGGGTTTGCCCAGAAAGCGAGAGAGGTGGAAGTAGCAGAGAAACGAGTTCAGATTATCGAACGGCTACTTTCGCTAGAGGAGCATTTGTCGGAAAAGAGTAAAAAGCTGTTACAAACTGAGCTGGCAGACATAGCGAAGGATTTCGTAGAGGAACGAATAAGGGAGCGATCTGCGGTTGAAACCGTTGTCGAAAGTCTTCCGATTCGACGTCGTTGGTTGTTAGCGTATGAGCAGCCGACTTTGAGGGCTTCCGTGTATAGGGGTTTCTTCTGGTTTTTTCTTGCGATCGGTTGTCTGGGCGGTATTTCTGGTATCATAGTGAACTTGCAGTACGGAGATAAGGACTGGCCGTTCGTAATGATCGGAGGGTTGTTCTACATCGCCATAGGTCTGGCTTTTCGAACTGCTGCTCTTCGCCAACAGAAGCGAGCGCAAGGCAGTGCTTCAGAGGTTTCGACCAGTGACCTGCGCAGCTAACAAGCGTATGCAGTCGGACCAAAGTGTCCGCTTTTAAGGGGGAGCCCTACTAGGACGCTCGTACCTCGCGCCCCTGCTAACTACGTTAGAAATGACTGAAACTACTAAGAATATAGATATGAACCTATCAACAAAATATTTTTTTCTCATGCAGCAAGTTTTTGTTGTTTTTTTAATTTCCTTTAGTATCCATTTCTGTTATGCGGATCCAGGTGCTAATGTTTATAGCGGTGTTGAATCTGTATCTGGATTTGATATACAAAAGGCGTGCACGAAAGGCGGTGAACTGAATAACAAAGTTCCGCCAGAGCTGAGAGAAAATTATGAGTTGTTAGAAGACGAATATGATAATAGTAAATACATGGACAAGTATGGAAACCTTAATCCCATTACTTATGTATTCGGAAAAATTCAGCTATCTGACAACCGTGATCCAGAAATTATTGAATCCAAAATGGCTATACAGCCCTCAGGGAGTTTTATAGCTACGGTTTTCTCTAAAGAGCCTATTTCTTCGGTCATCAATATACACCGTTAATGTTAGACTTGGCTGACTGTACAGAAAAAATTGTAAATGTTGGAACTTTAAATATCCAGAGAATCGACTCAAAAGAATATGAATTGTTACAAGCAGATATCTCTTTTGAAGGAATAAATAAAATAAATGAAGTAAATGAAATAAATATTGAGCTAAAGCCTGCGCTCTTAAGACAGCAAATGGGAAGCCTTGGGCCGGACATCAACGAATATGGAGAGTACTGGGATGATATAGAGGATATCATCCCAATAAAGGTAGATGGTTCTGGAGCCATATCTTCTCGTTTGTTTTCGCCTTCAACTTATTTAATTTCTATTTATGCTCCAGGATATGAAACTCATAGGGAGGTCGTTAGCTTCAAGAAAGGGAGTGGAGCTAATTTAGGATCAATTACTCTTAAAAGAGAGCGTTTTATCACTTTTGAATATCTTCAACAAAGAGTAAAAAATGGTAATTTTATCAGTAAATTATTTAGTAAAATCAGTGGGAACAATGCAGAAAATAAAAAGTTTTCCTTTAAAAGAAGAAAACTATCTGATGGGTCGATTCATCCTGGGGAAAGCTGGGGCGACCAAAATAGTTTAGAGGTTAGGTACGAGAAAGGAGAATGGATATTAAGGAACAATTACCATGGTGATTGTGCGTATGATCTAGGGGCGGGAGAGGTGGCCGATTTTCTTGATATATCTGTTCAAGTACTTGATGGTTGTTTCCCTTCACATGCAGACTCAACGATAAATAAAGGGCATGTATACTTACTTCGTCATGGTAGTCGAACACGACCAAAATCATACGCCTTATTAAAAGTATTATCAATTGAGGTCTCCCACTTCTAACAAGGAATTACAGCGGACGGGTCGCTGAATTTGGCGTTAATGCTACAAATATGGATAGTGAAAAACTTAAGAAGAACTGCAGAACTTGGTTAGTGCATGGTTGGAGTATTTTCACCGTGTTGGAGGAGCCTTTTATTGTAAGTTCCAAAAAGCTCTTTGGCCTTACAAACACTGTTATCACTACAACGGCTGAAAGTGGCGTAAATTCGTTCGATTTTGTCGGCTTTTCGATTGTAGATGAGTTTGGGTCATTAATTGGCCGAGATAAGGAAGGCTTGGAAGAATATATAGCTGAGATATCTGTAAAAGAGGTAGCACCAGATACTCTATATACTTCGGTCAGTCGTATATTGGGTAATTTTACTGTGGTTGTAGAATTAATTCGTGGTATTGAATCATCGTATTTTCAATTGTTTGAGCCTGATAAAACAACGGATGCCTGGTTCTACATAGTGAACAAAAACAAACAGCATTGTATTTTCTTGGAGTATGAGGAGTGCAAACATTAACAAGTCGCACCAGCTGACATTTTTAAAGATGCTGTTTTCGGCGTTAATTTCGAGAGGCAGATGATAATGACGGCAAGAAAATATCAATTCAGATACTCACCAGACCCTTTCTCTCTGAGTTTTTCACGATGAGTAATGACGAAAAAGAACCAAACAAAGCCCGTGAAAAGCAAGATAAGGTGATAGAAAATCTATCTAATCTTAGCTTAGTGAGGCAGATTGCAATAATGATTGGGTTAGCGGCCAGTGTTGCGCTTGGGTTTGGAATTGTTATTTGGTCACAAGACCCGTTCTACCGACCACTCTTAGAAGATTTGAGCGTTGTGGATGCCTCTAAAGCTGTAGATATTCTTGAGGAGCACGATATTGGTTATCAAATTGATGTAAAGGAACATATTCTGTATGTCGAGTTGCAGTCGGCTGATCTAGCAAGATTGAAATTGGCAAAAAATGGATTTGATGTTGAATTCAACGGCGTTGAGGGAAGCACCCCTCAAAGAATTGAGGATGAACTTCTTAAGAAATGTGGTCAGGTTATACAATTTGAAGGTAAGTTAGTTAATCAAGTGTGGTTTTATTCAATCCTTAAGGAGCTGATTGGAGTATTATCCGTATTACTAATTGTACTTTGTACAATCAGACCTCTACTTAAGGAGCTCGCACGTGATAAATGAGAAGAGATTTATCGGATGAAGTCAGCATTATGCTACAAGTCGTCCGCATCTGCGGGCGCTATGCGTAAAAAGAGAGAGT
>JAYPYM010000355.1:1845-3289 GCA_038135915.1 Gammaproteobacteria bacterium | reverse complement strand
CATACCAGTTGATGGTGAAACTAGTATATTTGATGCGAGTGACGAACTAATGTTTATGCTTTCAGATGCAGGAGATCGCTGGCATGCTCGTTTGCCTAATATGCCGATTTTAGCTGAGTTACTGATTAAAACAGAAGAGGGAGCTCGTTATGTGTATTTAACTCGTCAAAAAGAGGCTTCGAGATTCTCAGCCTGGCCACCCTTAGTTTCTATTGAGTCTTTTGGTGCAACGGACGTTGGAAATCCTAGCTCAACTGCAACTGGTGTTTTCATTCAAGGTGCCAGCTATTCCTTTCGATTGAATGAGAGAGATGCTGATATTTGGTCTGATATTCAATTTCATTCATCGAGACCAAATAATAACATTTCGAATGTAGAAAAAACTTCTTTGAAGTTACAAGTGCAGTTGAAAGATGATGCTCGGCTAGTGCCTAAGCAGTATATTAGAGCAAGGTTGTTAGATATGAGTACTGGGCCACTCAGTACTACATTACTATTGAGTGTCAACCTCATGACAGCCTCCTTTCCAGTGGTTAAGTCTTTGGTATACATGGAAGCATTACCTCAAGAGATTAGTTTGCATGCTAGAGCAGCGATATCTGATCAAGCCAATAGCTTTGTTATTAACCCTTCTGTTCAGTTTGGTTTGGTTGAGCATCAGGGCCTGATGGCTGAAGAGTCTAGAATCGAATGGCCGCAGAGTATTTTTGGTGTTCAAGAGCATTGGTTTTGGTTAAATATGATGCCTAGCATTGAATTATTCAGTTATTTGAAGGCGCCTGAGAGTTTGTTGCGCTCTGTTGATTTGATTCGTAACATACCTTATCGAGGACAACTTGATACTGATCGGCTTGCTGTGGGTTATGCATTTAATGATTTGCAAGAAGGTGAAGTGATAAAGTTTAAAACACACTTTTTAGCGAGAGAAGAGCTTGGCCATGATCGGTTTAGGTTTGCCAGGCAAATTCTGAATAAACCCAGTATTTTAAACTTAGGCGATGAGGTGGTTTCCTTTTTTCAAGCTATGTCTGAGTTGAGGGTTTCGAGTAGGCTATGAATGACATTTGAAAAGCCTACACTAAAGCGCCTAAATTGGCCTTGAAGCAGTTTAATTTAAAAGTTGTGAGAAAATATTTGAACTCTGGGGATGTGTTTCTGTCTATAATTGCGATGGTTAAATAAACCCTCTCTCTCCTAAGCCTAGTGCTACAAAGGCCTTGATTTTGAGTTGTTGGAGCTCTGAGGCCTTTGCTTTTTTTTATTACTCAAGCCGGTATCAGTTTATTCAGTTGATCATCGTGAGTTTCAAATTCTTATAAAGCGCTGATATTTTGTTGAAAACTGGCCCAACTTGCCCGTTTCCCACTGGGTTATTATCGATGCTAGTAACGGGAAGAATTTCTTTTGTAGAACTTGTTAGCCAGACTTCGGAGCAGCTTGGCAG
>JAYPYM010000355.1:0-1835 GCA_038135915.1 Gammaproteobacteria bacterium | reverse complement strand
CGAGTTCGATAATCAAGGTTCTGGTAATACCACTTAGGATGAGGTTTGATTCTGGTGGTGTAGCAATCGTTTCTCCGATAACTACAAATAGATTACTTGCTGAGCCTTCCATCAGTTGCCCGTTTCTCACAAGAATTGCATCATCAGCACCTGCTTGAATAGCGCTTTGTTTAGCTAGTGTGTTTGGAAGTAAATTCGTTGACTTAACGTTGCACTGATGCCACCTATTATCCTCATGAAGTATCGCTGTTATTCCTTTTTTGTTTACAGTGTTAACAGCTGGCTCAGATAGTGGTGAACAATACATAAAAATAGTCGGTTTTATTTTAATATGGCTGGCTTTTGGCAAGAAAGCATGGTCTCTCTTTTCATAACTGCCTCTGCTAATCTGCAAATAAACGTAAAGTTGCTTAGATTTAAGTTCAGATATATTTTTAGCGATGAGCTCTAGGATAGTTTCTTTTAGTTGGCCGATGTTCAGTGGTAGTGCTATCAATTCGAGGCTCTTTTCTAAACGACTAAGGTGCAGGTCTAGCGCAAAGGCCTTGCCCTCATAAACAGGGATGACTTCATAAACGCTATCACCAAATAGGAAGCCTCTGTCCATTGGGGATATTCGAGCTTCCGTTAAGGGAATAAATTGATCATTTAGGTAAGCAGTGCTCATATTGAAATCTTTGTTGATACTTTAATATTCTGATTGCTAATAGATTAAATTAAGCCATCAAAAAATAATAGGATTGCGTGCCAAATCCTTTTAAAAAATCCAGCTTGCTCAGCTGGCGCCAGTGTAATCAGTGCTGTTTCAACGATAGGTTGATCTGATAGGGTAACAATCAGCTTTCCTACTTCCTCTCCTTTGCTAAGTGGTGCACGTATTTCAGTAGGCAAGATAAGTTTGGTGTCAACTTGATCCAGCTGGTTGCGTGGTATGGTAACGATAATGGAGTCGCGTACGCCTAGGTCCAGGGTGTTTTTTTCTCCCATCCATATTTTGCTTTGGTGAATGGTACGATTTGGTGTGTGAGTGGTAAGGGTTTTGAAAAAGCGATGCCCATAGGAGAGTAATTTTTGGCTTTCTGTGGCCCTGGCTTGAGGTCCTGATGTACCCATTACAACAGATATAAGTCTCATGCCGTCTTTAACGGAGGATGCTACTAAGCAGTAGCCCGCTACTTCAGTATATCCAGTTTTAACGCCATCTACAGTATCATCTCTAAATAAGAGCTTGTTTCGATTATCTTGAGTTATATTGTTGAAAGAAAAAGATTTTTCAGCGTAAATTTTATAATGTTCTGGGAATTTACTGATCAGTGCTTGCGTTAATATAGCCAAGTCTTTTGCAGTTGACAGGTGCTCTTCAGCGGGCCACCCTGTGGAATTTAAAAAGTTGGTATTATTCATGCCGAGGTTTTTTGCATGCTGATTCATTAAATCGGCAAATGCGCTTTCGCTACCGGAAATGTACTCAGCAACTGCGATGCTAGCGTCGTTGCCTGATTGGATAATGATTCCCTTTAGAAGTTGCTGAAGAGATACTTTCGTGCCTTCGCGCACAAACATTTTTGAACCAGGTTTCTTCCATGCTTTCACACTGATAGGCACCATGTCTTCATCGCTAAAGTTTCCCTGCTCAATTTCATATGCAGCAATATAAGAAGTCATTATTTTCGTTAGACTAGCTGGTGGTAGGGGTAAGTCTGCATTATGTTGAAGTAGTATCTGTTTATTTGCTGCGTCCATGAGTATGTATGACTTTGCTTGTATTGTCGGTGGGGGTGGTGTGACAATTTCTGATATGGCAAGTCGGCATGTAAAGATGCTCAATAAAAGAG
>JAYPYM010000354.1:0-3301 GCA_038135915.1 Gammaproteobacteria bacterium | reverse complement strand
ACACCTTCTAATTTCCTTTTCTAAACCCTCATACACAACTTTCGTTCATAACTCTGGCGGCAGGTCTTTTCTGCAGTTCTCTTATATTGGCAACATCACTGTCACCCTACTTTTTGATGGCTTTGCTCATATACACACTCACCACTTTGGGCTACTCACTAAAGTTCAAAACATTACAAACTGTGGATGTGATCGTGCTCGCAGGGCTTTACACTATACGCGTTATCGCAGGCAGTGCAGCAGCTCATATATGGCCCTCCTTTTGGCTGCTCAGTTTTTCAATGTTTTTATTCTTTAGCCTTGCAATTGTTAAGCGAGTGTCTGAGCTACTCAACACACAAGACAGGGGTTTAGATAAAATAAAGGGGCGGGGCTATTACGTCAGTGACCTCTCTGTTTTACAATCAATTGGTAGTGCAAGCGGGATGCTTGCGGTACTGGTTCTAGCGCTATACATTAACTCACAAGATGTACTCGCACTTTATAAGCACCCAGAGTGGTTATGGCTGCTATGCCCGGTACTTGCTTATTGGATCATGCGCGTCTGGATGCTCACCGCTCGCCAGGAAATGAACGAAGATCCTATTACTTTTGCTATTAGAGATAGGAATAGTTGGGTGGCAGCCGTCATCTGTGCAACCGTCATTATACTGGGCACATTTATATGAGTAGAGATCTGGCGTGGGGCAGATATTTCAACTATCCGCATAGGATGAAACACATACACTGGCGCAATGAACCTTTACCTATCACCAAAGGCTCTACACTCCCATATGGCATGGGTAGAAGTTATGGCGATAGCTGCTTGAATGGAAACAATACACTGTTAGATACCCGCCTACTAAAACGCTTTATCTCTTTCGACAAAGCCTCTGGCATCATTTGCTGTGAAGCAGGTGTTACTTTAGAAGAAATTATTCGCTTTGCATTACCTAAAGGCTGGTTTTTACCTGTAACACCTGGCACTAAATTCGTCACCCTAGGTGGCGCCATTGCAAATGATGTGCATGGCAAGAACCATCACATCAATGGGTCTTTTGGTTGTCATGTAAAGGAATTTAAGTTGACTCGGTCTAACAATCAGCAACTTTACTGTAGCCCAACTGAAAATGAAGCACTTTTTAGCGCCACCATTGGCGGGCTAGGGCTGACAGGCTTGATCACTGAAGTAACACTTCAACTGATGCCTGTCGATAATGCGCTGCTTTGCATTGAGGAAATACAATACGACAACTTTGAAGCGTTCTTAGCTTTGAATGAAGCCTCGAAAGATTGGGAATATACTGTGGCATGGGTCGACAGCCTAGCTTCCGGAACCAACCTGGGTCGCGGTATCTTTATCCGTGCAAGGCATGCACCAGCACAAATTCAAAATATGAGCACTAGGCTTAACGGTCAGAGAAAAAAGCTATCTGTACCATTTAGCTTTCCAAATATCTCACTGAACAAACTCAGTATTGGACTATTCAACCAAGTCTATTGGCGAAAGAACCTCAAGCGTAAAAAGCGCTATATTGGTGATTATGATGCTTTTTTCTATCCATTGGATGCCATACATCACTGGAATCGCATCTATGGTAATAGAGGGTTTCTGCAGTACCAGTTTGTTGTCCCTTTCGAAAGCGAGCATGCAACACGTGAAATCTTATCTGCAATCTCTAAAAGCCAAGGCGGTTCTTTTTTGACCGTACTAAAAGTATTTGGAGATATAAGCTCACCTGGCTTATTATCATTCCCATGCCCAGGGATTACCTTTGCACTAGATTTTCCAAACCGTGGGCAAACTACTTTAAACTTACTGGAAAGCTTCGATCGGCTGGTGCTGAAATTTGGCGGGAAAGTATACCCTGCAAAAGATGCGAGAATGTCTGGTAATGCCTTTAAAGCTTTTTATCCAAATTACGGTGAGTTTAAACACTTTATTGATCCAGCATTTAGTTCCAGTTTTTGGCGACGAGTCATGGAGAGCAAATCATGAATGTACTTTGGGTATTTGGCGCAACCTCTGCGATTGCGCAAGCCACAACACAAAAATTTGTTGAAAATGGCTATAACCTTGTTCTAATTGGTCGAAATAAGGAAAAGCTTAGCCAACTTCAGCAACATTACCAAACCCTTGGCGCTGACTACGTTGGCACCTATGTAACAGAATTAAATATGATCACTGAGCCTGATGATTTGATCAACAAGATCTCCGATGCAACTCAGGCTCCCGATATTGTACTCTTAGCACAAGGAGCGCTCCCGGATCAAAAAAACTGTGAGCAATCCTTTTCAACTGCACTGCAAACACTCGACATAAATATGGTTTCACCCATTGCTTTACTCGGCTCAATCGCCAATCTATTCGAGAAAAAACAAAGCGGTGCTATTATAGCCATCTCTTCTGTTGCTGGAGATCGCGGTAGACAGAGCAATTATTATTATGGCGTAGCAAAAGGCGGCTTAAGCACCTACCTATCAGGGCTACGAAATCGACTTGCACCTTTAAACATCCAGGTACTCACTGTTAAACCAGGCTTCGTTGATACACCAATGACAGACGAATTTGATAAAAACGGCCCCCTTTGGGCAAAACCAGAAAAAATTGCTGCCGATATATACGCAGGCTTTTTAAAGAAAAAGTCGACAATTTACACACCAGGCTTTTGGCGGTTGATTATGCTTGTGATTAAGTTGATACCTGAAATCATTTTTAAGCGATTAAAGCTTTAACGCACTGTATTAGTTCAAACGAAAATGCTTAATATGGTTTAACTCCCAAATCACAAAGCATATATTCTCAGCACCTGACAAGGGGCGATGCACAGTCTTTTCACCAATATAGGCAGCATCTGAAAGCTGCCTTTCCACGCGATAACCTACCGATGATTTTCTATTTTTACCAGGGTAAGCTTTAATGAATTCACGGCTTAGGCCTTTATCACACAATGTGAACGCATCTGCCATATAACGAATGTTATGACGCTTAAGATAATCAAACAGTTGATCATTAACGATCGTTTCTTGAAACTCGTAGCTATTAATCAAACCATCCAAGTTCATCGTGGGAACACCGCTGAAATAAGCAAAGGCACCCGCATCAGAGATCAACACCCCCTGCCCTTGTGGAATGTGCTCACCCGCCCATTTTGCTGCTTGTATACGCCCATGATGGTGTTGACCTTTATCAATCGATAACACCGCAGTATAAGAAACTAAAATCAGCCCAGCTGCTGCTAACCCCAGCTTACCCCAACTATCGCCAAACTTTTCAGAAAAACACTGGAAAGCATAAGCGTAAATCAGCACCAATACCGGT
>JAYPYM010000353.1:0-3309 GCA_038135915.1 Gammaproteobacteria bacterium | reverse complement strand
GTCGTGTGGAAACCCTCAGTTGGTTGTTTTGGCAGGTGGGTAGCGCACCTTATTTAGGCGGTGGGTTTGGGCATTTTTATGCTTATGCGCCAGAAAAGAATGAGTATGCGATTGATCGTTTCACAATGGAAGTTAAGCGTCAACTGGATGTATTAGATAAACAGTTGGAAAACAATGCATTTATTGTGGGTGACGATTACAGTATCGCTGATATGGCGGTTTGGCCATGGTATGGTGCGTTAGTGGATGATAAGTTGTACGGTGCAGCAAGGTTTTTGGAAGCGGAAAGTTATAAACATATTTTGCGTTGGTCTCGAGATATCATCAGCCGGGAGCCAGTTCGTAAAGGGCGTTTGGTGAATCGTACTTGGGGTATAGAGAGTCAGCAGCTCCATCATCGACATAGCCATTCAGATTTCGATGATAAAGACATAACGACCTATTAGTTATGCATAAAAAGAATAGATAAATTTCGTATTTTAATGGCTACTTTTCTATATTGTGCATATAAATTAAAGTATAAACGGATTCTAAATTGAGATTGACAGGGATGGTAATCTTTTATGATGACTTATATACGGCGTGGTAGTAGCACTGCAGGCCCTTTTACGATTACAGACCTTAAATTTCAGATTCGAGCAACCAAATTAACACCTGACTGTCCGGCGCGTTCCAGTGATATGAATACTTGGTCCACGATGGGCGAGTTACATCCCACACTCTTTTCGGCACAAGCATTAGCAAGCTTGAAACAGGGGAAATATCCTACGTCTAACCTGGTTATTGGTGAACCAGTTGATCCTGAAGCTAGAGAGAAGTTAAAAGCCTTTTATGCACCACTGTTAAAACAAATGGAAAACCGGTGGGGTGCTGTTGCCCGCCCGACACATGGCTTTTATGCTCATCGGGCTTTGACGGTGATGATCCAGCGTGTCAGGCTCGATCTCATGGAAGGTGGCAAGATTAATCGAAAAGGGCTGCTCTATGTCACCCGAGTAGCTGCTTTTCTTGCGAGTATTGTCATTGATAACTGGGAACGCAGAGGGTTCACCACAAAAGGATTTGTTTGTTTTAGCGATAAATTGGCAGAGAATAAGATTCGATTTTGGACAGAGAGAGAGCGAGAAGGTCAGACTGAAACCTATGGTCATGACTTCTTCAAAGATACCGTTCAGGCACTGCTTCAACCTAGGCAGATGTTTCCTTACATGCACGACCGGTTTTATGCTATGGAGTCATTGACGTTACCCTCTCCTGAGTACCTTTATTTGTTCGGTACTTTTTTTATGAGTTCACCGCTTTCTTTTGGTAATTGGCCGAGAGGGAAATCCGTCGGCTGTTTGCTGAGTGATTTTGAGCAATCTAGAAATATCTTGGTAGATGACTTGCATCAGGATTGTGGCTTGCCAAAAGATCACGAGGGGTACCGTAAGCTCTCCTGGTGGTTTGTGTTCCCACCCTATGGTTGGGACATGAATGATGGAGGGGATTACAATATGATGACCTTCTTTAGTCAGGTCGTGGAGCATGAAATAGTATCCAGAGATGAAGCGATCAGCTACTTAAGAGCTTTGTTAGGCTGCCAAGGTATTGAAATCCAAAATCTGGCAGCTCGTTGTTTAATGGTGTTGAGAACGCCGCCTCAGGATGCTTTGGAGTCACTACATTATGAGCAAGCGTTGAATTTTCGGGACCATCCTTATGCAGCCGCTGCCATGGATAAGTACCAACATCAAATTGAGGCAGTAGATCTAAATGATGCGTTTCGTGAACAAGTCACTAGAGAGAGGTTAGGATGGTTGGATGAGACGCCGCCTATGTTGAGTCACCGCACTGTGGCTGAGTCAGATCCGGATTATATCGACATGGAAAAGAATCCACCATCGATCGAAGAGGGTATCAACAGGCTTGAGGCCCTAATTAACAAACACCCTGAAGACTGGGTATTGAAAGTCTTGTATGCATCACAGTTACTGAAAGGCCCTGACCTTGCAAAGGGAGAGGAGATGATGAAATCCTTAGTCGCTAAGCCAGCCGACTGTTTTGAAGGTCATTCTCGGTATGGTACTTGGTTAAAGTATGCTGAGGGTCGTCGGCCAGAAGCTTTTGTGGTATACGAGGATTCGTTGAAAAGGTGGCCCTGGTGCCAACAAGCTTGCGATGCTTGTGTTTGGATGCTCACCGATGGCATGGTTGATATGCGATAGTTGCCCTTTTGTTAGCTTACGGTGGTTGCATCTCCCTATAGGCTACACAACTACTTCCACCGCCTCTCTCATCTTTAAATAACCACTTCAATCTTCATAAAGCAAGATAGGGTAAACTACTAACATAATTGGTACCAAAGCGATCTCTACTGTGTCGATTACTAAATATACCGGTGTCGCAACAATTTTCTTCAGTGGTTCGCTGGATCCTCCTGGCTGTCGAATTTTTACGGAAATTGGTTTTACAAGATCATATTGAGTTGTATTGCTTTCAATTTTGTATCGGGTGCCCTTTAAGGCAGTATTTAGGAATAAAACCCTATCCAACTCATTCTTTGTTGGTGTTTTTTTTGGTTGTGCACCAAGATTCGTAAAGTAGTCTAAACCATATTTCCCCTCATGATCGATATTGATTGTAAATTGAGCCCGTCCTGAAATGTTATTTTCTTTGTCTACGGAAAAGCTAAGTGCGCTGACGCCAATGTGTTTATGCTTGTGATTGTTAAGCAGCTCAATAATGTTGTCATTTACTTTGAAGGAGTATGCATAATTTTCACTAAATGCTAGCAATAGTTTTTCACTGGGTGCGAGATGGAATCCATCAATCCTGTCATTGTAGTATTCGTAGTTATCTATGGTTGACAAAACATGGAGTGTCATGCAGCCAGCGAGCCATAAGGCGGAATAGATGAGTGCTATGTACCGTATAATGCGTAAACAGACTTTCATAAGCAGACCCTTTAAAGCTGGATTAGATAATAATGGCCTATTAAGCAGCGAATCCTAATCTTACGCTTTCATTTGATTGAAGATGGGGTGAGGCCTAATTGGTGAGATACTCACATTGCTCAAAGGCTGTTGAAGATCTGATTCGGCGCACTAATATTGAGAAGTTGGTGCAGTCGCCGTAAGGTTACACCCTTTTAAGGCTCTCCAATTGTAACGATCACAGCAATGCTCAACTAGAATCAAGAAGCTTTTTTTGCACCTTCTAATTTTGTACGTAACGATGTGTCCTGTAAGTTCTGAGGCAGAATTCTAGCAGCAGGCTTGCTCTCTTCTTTTAAGACCAGGGAAGGCTTAATGCTACTTCCTTCTATGC
>JAYPYM010000352.1:0-3314 GCA_038135915.1 Gammaproteobacteria bacterium | reverse complement strand
GCAATGATATTGCTTTACCTTCAAGAAATCAAAGTGAAATCCTTTTTCCTACAAATATCGGTTTTATATTGAAAAAAAAATAAAAATGATACAGAATTATGCCTGCTTATAATCGAGTAGATTGAAAGCAGTCTCAATGGCAACCCATTGGTTCCTTCGCAATGATAGTTTGTGAACTCCGCCAGGCCCGGAAGGGAGCAACGGTAGCAAGTGATTCGTGTGCCGGAGTGTGGCTAGTGGTGTTGCCTCCATGCTAGTAGTGTTGATATATAAACCTGCCTTAATTCACTTATTCTAGCGCCTGATATGCTCGACTTTTGGGTTGATTAGTTCTTTTCGAACTAGCCTTGATGAGCCTGAATAGAATGCGTTATCCTTGAGCGCTGTTTTATTTTGAAGTCTTGGTCTATGTTTAGGTTATTTTGGTAAAGCTATTAGGTAATAAATAGCAGGGTTAATATTTTGCAGCAAGCTCCTGAGTCTAAAATCCAGTCTAAAGTGTTAGCACTTAAGTATAGGCCTACAAATTTTCAAGAAGTCATTGGCCAGGAGCACATTTTGCGCGTACTAAAGCACGCGCTAGACTCCGGCGATACACATCATGCCTATTTATTCTCCGGGACACGAGGCGTTGGAAAAACAACATTAGCAAGGATTTTTGCTAAATCTCTGAATTGTGAACAGGGTGTGTCAGCAACGCCTTGTGATCAGTGTAATGCTTGCATGTCTTTCAAGCTTGGTGCTTACGTAGATTTAATAGAGGTCGATGCTGCCTCTAGGACCAAAGTGGAAGATACCCGAGAGTTATTAGAGAATGTATCTTATGCACCCATTGAAGGTAGATATAAAGTATATCTCATTGATGAGGTTCATATGCTGTCAACCCACAGCTTTAACGCGCTTTTAAAAACGCTTGAAGAGCCTCCCCCACATGTGAAGTTTCTACTAGCGACAACAGATCCGCAAAAATTACCAATTACGGTGGTTTCTAGGTGTGTTCACTTGCAGCTTAGGCCACTAACGCTATACCAGCTAGAAGATCATTTGAAAAATTTGCTAACCACTGAGTCAATTGACTTTGAGTTGAATGCCGTTAAAGAAGTGGCGCTTGCTGCAGAGGGCAGTGTAAGGGATGCACTAACCATTTTGGAACAAGCTATTGCTCATGGACAGGGCCAGTTGAAGTTCTCTGAAGTCTCTTCTCTGTTAGGCATCACGGATCCTTTTGAAGTCGTCAAGTTGCTAAAAGCTATTTTTGAAGGCGCCACTGAGCTGGCTTTTGAACGGTTGGCCATTTTAATGGCAAAATCTTCAAACGCGGACCAGTTAATTCGAAATATGCTACAGGTATTTCATGACTTGGCCAAAGTTCAAGCTTTGGGTAAGCGTGCTATTAATCGGGAAGACTCAGATGGTCACGGTGAGAAAATACTCACTGAGTTAGCGCAGCAAGCCTCACCTGAGTTGATTCAAGTGGGCTATCAAGCATTAGTTCAGTCTTTAAAGGATTTGCCTTATATGCCAAATCCAGTTTTGGCGCTCGAGATGGCGATTTTGAGAATCATATATTTTGTTCCAATGAGTCAGGTGGATTTAGACGAAAACGTCGCCTTACCCAGTGGTTCATCTTCTGAGGTTAAGTCTGACGCCCCCATGGAATCAACTGAGAAATCTTCGCCGGCTTTGCAACAAGAGCGTGTTCAGCCGACGAGTCAACATACTAATGGAACAGATGCTGCAGATATTGAATTGACTGTTGAGCCTCAGATGGTTGCGGAAAAAACAATTGCAGAAAAAACAGTTACGGAAAAAAAAAAGACATCCGAATCTGATATAAAGGCTTGGGCGGAAACCTTAGAGGCTCTGGAAAAAAAAGGTGAAATCAGAGGTGGCGTTAGCCATATTTTATTTAACTGTCGATTAAGCCCGTCAGAGCATGATTCAGGTGTTAAGATAAGTGTTTCTCCAAAAGACACATGTATGTTAACAGATCAGATTAAAAAACGAGTAGAGCGAGTCATTCAATTTCATGTTACCGATTCTTCTCGTTTAGATTGGTCATTTGAAGAAGAGGTTGCTGACAATATAGGTAGTGCAAGGGACTATATAAAGCATCGGGATGAGTTGCGTAGAAAGATGGGTGCAGCTCATCTAGAAAAGGTTGACTTAGTCCAATCATTGCTAAAAATGTTTAATGCTGAATTGGTTTTTGAGTCGGTCATTGTAGATTTGAGCAAAATTCAGTTTAGTGATGAAGTAACCGTTACAACTTAAGTTTAGAAGATCTTGGAACGATGAATATTTGAATGAGTGATTAATTAACTTTTATATTTTAAGGTAGGTGAAGTGATGGATTTAGACAATTTAATGCAACAAGCAAAAAAGATACAGGAGCAAATGCAAAAATCTCATCAGGAGGTTGCAAATACCGAAGTGACTGGTGAAGCAGGTGCTGGATTAGTAAAAGTGTTGATGAATGGGCGATATGATGTGAAACAAGTGCTTATCGATCCGAGTTTAAGTAATGAAGATATAGGTGTCCTTCAAGACTTGCTAGCCGCCGCTTTTAATGATGCAGTGCAACGTGTAGAAAAAATAAACAAAAGTAGTTTTGCAAATTTGGCAGAAGGGATTACCTTGCCAACTGAACCACCAACTAAATAAGCAATTTGGAACTTAATGGACGATTGGTAATTGGCAAGTAGGTAAGAGGAGCAATCATTTAGTATGTCTATCCATGGTTCGTTTATTAGCCCTGCGATTGATCAGTTGGTGAGGCAATTTAAGGCCTTGCCAGGAATCGGTCCTAAGTCGGCACAGCGGCTAGCGCTTCATTTGCTACAGCAGGGGCCAGCGGTTGGACAACATCTATCTGAGAGTATTACTAATGCATTAAATAAAGTACGTCCATGTAGCCGTTGTAGAAACTATGCAGAAACGGACCGGTGTATTATTTGTGAAGATGATCAGCGTGATCAGAGTTTGCTGTGTGTGGTCGAGTCACCCTTGGATGTGCTTGCCATTGAGCAAACAGGAAGATTCACTGGTACTTACTTTGTTTTACTAGGTCGATTATCACCGATAGAAGGGGTTGGTCCAGATGCATTGGGTATCGACCTTTTAGTCGAGCGGTTTGAATCCAACCATATCGAAGAAGTGATTCTAGCGACGAATCTAAATGCGGAAGGAGAGGCAACGGCACATTACATCACACAAGTAGCTGCTGAATATCCACTGAAAATAAGTCGGTTAGCTTCAGGTGTGCCAATGGGTGGAGAGCTTGAATATCTGGATGCAAGAACACTGTCCCATGC
>JAYPYM010000351.1:0-3359 GCA_038135915.1 Gammaproteobacteria bacterium | reverse complement strand
CCAAATGGTGAAGTGGGGAAGTTAGAAGAGAAGATACTTAAGCCAGGCGATCATGGAGGGAATCTTGCGATACAGGCAAACAGCCTTACTCAAGGTAGGCTAGAAGCTGAAGAACCTGGAGAGCTACTGTTTATTCAAAGGGAAGATTTTAAACAGCTATGTGAAACCATCCCAGTTGTTCAGGCTCACTTTAATTATAAAAGCGATGTGCAGATTAAAGCTTTGCATAATCTTAGGAAATAGGGTAACCAGACGCAAGAAAACTTAAATGGATCTTCATCATTTTTACAATACCGTTATTCCGATTGGCTGTATTGCATTGATTATGATAACGATTATTGCCTACATTAGTTATGTCACTCACTTTTCTGATCGATTTCTTTGGTTCGCTTATAGAAGCGTGAAGGAAACTAGGGATTACTACCGGATTCGGTATCTCTTGATCAAGCTGGTTAGTAGAGATATTTTGGAAAAGCATCTCTCTAATACGGTAATAGAGCGTATTCAGGGCGCGGCCGAAAAAGCAGTTCCACATCTCAGAGAACACGGAAAGATTGAATTACAGCTGCCCAATCTTTATCAATTGAATAATAACTGGAAAAGCATTAAGTTAGAGGTCGATCTCAAAGTCTTGAGAAGCCGTAACTGGCAAAATATTGTGCCATAAAGTGATTTGCAGTATTTAACAGGGGATTAATTGATATTTATGCGTCAAAATACAGTGTTAAGGCGTACAAAAATTATTTGTACGATAGGTCCAGCTACAAACAACCGTAAAAAGCTAGAAAACCTATACATGTCTGGAATGAATATCGTGAGGCTTAATATGTCTCATGGTACACTTGAAGAGCATAAAAAAATTATTGATGACGTAAAGAAGATTAATAATGAAGCAAAGTATCCGATAGCCGTCTTGCTTGACACTCAAGGCCCGGAAATAAGAACAGGCACCTTAGACCAAGAGTTAGAGATAAAAGAAGGACAACGAATATGGGTATCAGTTCGTACAAACGATGTTGAGCAATCTTCTTTTTTTATTGAGTATGAAGAGCTCATCGACAGTTTGGGTATTGGTGACTTGATTCGTGTAGATAATGGGTTGATCAATCTTGAGGTTTTGAGCAAAAAAAATAAACAGCTTGAATGTTTAGTGATTGATGGCGGCATACTAAAAAGCAAACGACATGTAAATTTACCAGGCGTGCGTGTAAACCTTCCAGCCTTAACTCAGAAAGATAAAAGGGATATTAGGTTTGGCTTAGAGCAGGGTGTTGACTTTATTGCTTTGTCATTTGTGCGTCAAGCAGTTGATATTAAGCAACTCAAAGACATATTGGTTGATGAAGGAAAGCATGTAAAAATCATTGCAAAGATCGAAGACCAGCAAGGGCTAGATAACTTAGAAGAAATAGTTGAAGAAGCAGATGGAGTCATGATAGCGCGCGGAGACCTAGGTGTTGAGATTCCTATAGAGGACTTGCCTAATGTACAGCGTATCATAGGCAAGGCTTGTCATCGAAAAGGGAAGCGTATCATAGTAGCTACCCATATGTTGGAGTCTATGATTATGAATCCGATACCTACACGAGCAGAGGTGACTGATATCGCCAATGCGGTATATGAGGGGGTCGATGCGGTTATGTTATCTGGAGAAACCGCGGTTGGAAAATACCCTGAAAAATCTGTGCAAATGCTAGATAAGGTAGTGAGAAAATCGGAGCATATTGATCACTTGTTGAAGGTAACGCCATTGTTAGATCAGACTAGTCAGCAGGGGTTGGCGCTAGCAGGTGTAGATTTGGCTGAAAGGATTTCAGCTTCTGGGATTGTTGTTATGACGAGAACGGGTATAGTCGCTGATCTTGTGACCAATGCTAGACCTTTTCAAGTACCAATATTTACTTTCACTAACAATATCAAGGTTATGCATGATCTCAGCTTGAACCGAAGTGTTTTCCCTTATTTGATGGATTTTGATCGAAACCCTGAGGATTTGGTTCAGATTGCAATCAATCTGTTGCTGCAAGAAAATACAATTTCCATCGGAAATGAAGTGGTTGTCATATCCGAACCTATTCAGGGGCAGTCAGACGCTTTAAGCTTGGAAGTTAGAAAAGTGTAGTTGTCATGATTCATTTTAATGGTAACTTTGCTTAGCCATTGTTTTTAATTTTTTTTAACTTTTCTCATTTGATGATCATTTTTTTTTAAAGGATTCGCTGATGTCGATATTACTGAAATTACATCTTTTATTTGCCCTGGTTAGTATTTCAAGTTTAATGTTTCGTTTGATATTAAAGCGCGTAAAGCCAGTTATCCTGGAAAAGAAGATCATCAAAATTTTTCCTCATATAAATGATACTTGTTTGTTATTGGCTGGCGTTACCTTGGCAGTGACTTATGGTGTATCTCCAGCTGCTAACCCTTGGCTCATTTCTAAATTATTAGGAATATGCGTTTATATTATGCTTGGGGTTTATGCATTAAAAATAGCTTCAACAAAAATACAGCAAATATTTGGTGGATTGGCTGCCATTTCTTGCTTTATTTGGATTGCATCGGTTGCGGTCACTCGTTCACCTTTGGGTTTTTTTACAGGTATATTTTAAGTAGGATAATAGAACCTGTTAAGTTATTTCGTATGATCTTGCTGCGAAGACTGCCTTTTTAAGCTATACCTTAAGTTTGTATTTAGAAAAATTAACGCTTTGGGTTAATGAAATGGCAAAAGCAAATCTTGCTGTGAAATTTGATCAGTTTACTTTGGATGAAAATCCTGGTCCGGAAAATAATAATGTATTAGCTAAATTAGATTTATCTGATGAAGAGCTGAAGCGCCTCAAAATAGCTTTTAAGGAATTACGGCGCAAACACATGGACAGTGAAAAAAGATTTCAAATAAATGCAAAAGTAGCTTCCTTGACCACCGGTATTAAGCTCTTTAGCTGTGCCTATGAACACGCGATTAAAGACCACAAGCTGCTAATACAGAAAGCTTCGGAAATAAAGAATGAACCCATACGACTTTTGATGATTGCAACCATTGGGTTGGTTGCTAGTTGCTTTATTATTCTACTGATGAGCGTTTTTAAAGATCAGCTTGCACTATTATTAGGTTTTTTTACTCTGATTTTTAGTACTTTAGAGTATTGGTTTAGAAAAGGAATCCTAGAAACTTATTTGTTAGAATGGACAAAAAAAGCATCTCGGTTTAACTATATTCAACAGTTTCCTGACTTTGAAAGGGTGTCAGTTTATCTTATCGAACTAGAAGAACAGATTAAAGAAACCATATTGATACAGAAAAAAAAGGTTAAACTATTTCAGGATCCCTCATTTATCCGAAAAGAGTGGATCAA
>JAYPYM010000350.1:0-3461 GCA_038135915.1 Gammaproteobacteria bacterium | reverse complement strand
TTAGTTAAGATCGATGATTATGGTGAAGATGATCGCTTAGTGCTTTTGGACTTTGGTGCAGTTAGATCTTTTGAAGTTGAGTTGCTAGAAGCCGGTAAATCCTTGATTAAAGCCAGTGTTCAACATGATTATGAGTCGGTCAAACAGGTACTGGTAGAGATAGGCTTCTTCAAACCTGGTGTACCGGAGAAAACTATAAAAGAATTCGCAGACCTTTGCTTTCTAGCCATAGAGCCATTCGCAGCAACTCAAACGCATAAGGCTTCAGAACCCACTTTTTACGACGAAGAGGGCCTTTATCACTGGTCTGGAAGTCATTTAGCAGACCGTGTATTGCGTAAAGCGAGTTATTCTGCCTTTTCCAAGCACTTTTGTCTTCCTCCAAAGGACTTTATGTTTATAAGCAGAAAGTTCGTAGGTGCTTTTACTTTAATGTGTGTATTAGATGCGAAAACGAGTGGTAAAAGCTTGGTTGGTAAGTATATTTCCGATATGAACAAAGCATGAACAAATGCCTGGTTGACTGTTAAAAGTAATAATAATCAATCACTTAGGTAGAATTAAGATGGAGGTTTGTTTGAAAAAGTTTTGTTTTTCAAGATGTTACAGCCTTGTCTGGGATGTCTGATTAATGGTATAAAACCCTCCTTATTGCAACCTTGATTTAAACAACTCCAACAATAACCTTTGCTGGAAACAATATTTTATTGGTTTATTATGTTATTAGAATTAGAGTCTGTAATTGACGAGCTGGTCACAGTTAGAGATTTTCTTCGATGGTCAGTTAGCCGTTTCAATGAAGCGAATATTTTTTTGGGGCAAGGTACAGATAACCCTTGGGATGAAGCGCTTGCGCTCGTACTCTATGCGCTTCATCTGCCTATCGATGTAGATGAGCGTATTCTTGATTCAAGGCTCACCTTAGATGAGAGAGAGCAAATAGCCTATCTTATTAAGCAGCGTATTGAGAAAAGAACCCCAACAGCCTATTTAACACAAACTGCTTATTTAAATGGTGTCCCCTTTTTTGTTGATGAGCGGGTGATTATACCGAGATCTCCGATAGCGGAGCTCATTAGCCAGGCGTTCCAACCATGGGCAAAATTTTCTGGGCAGGCAAGATTGCTTGACATGTGTACTGGGAGTGGGTGTTTAGCCTTGCTAGCAGCTTTAGAAATAGACGACCTTGAAGTTGATGCAGTAGATCTTTCAGATGAGGCGTTAGAAGTGGCTGCTATTAACCGAAGACGTTTTGGACTGGAGTCAGAAGTAGCATTAATAAAGTCAGACCTTTTTAATGAATTGGATGCAATGCGTAAATACGATGTGATTATCTCTAATCCACCTTATGTCGGTGCTGATGAGCTTGAATCAGCGCCTTTGGAAATTCAGCACGAGCCAAAACTAGCGTTAATTTCAGAAGAAAATGGTGTAGCAATAGCTAGCAGTATTATTACAAACGCGGGTACTTACTTAAAGCCAGATGGTATTCTCATTCTAGAGGTTGGAAATAGCCAGGGGTTGCTAGAAGAAGCTTTTCCAGAATTAGAGTTCTTGTGGGTAGATTTTGAAAGAGGTGGTACTGGTGTTTGCTTGCTCAAAGCTGAACAGCTAGTCAATTTGATATAAAAGAGGCGAAATTTAATGGCGGGTAACTCATTCGGTGAGCTTTTTAGAGTCACAAGCTTTGGTGAAAGTCATGGTCCTGCTATTGGGTGCATTGTCGATGGTTGTCCACCTGGTATGGAATTAAATGAATCGGATATACAACAAGATCTAAATCGGCGTAAACCGGGCAGTTCTAAGTATACAACGCAGCGAAATGAGCCCGATCAAGTTAAAATTTTATCTGGTGTCTTTGAAGGAAAAACGACAGGTACGCCGATTGGCCTTTTGATCGAGAATACGAATCAAAAATCTAAGGATTATCAGTCGATAAAAACCCAGTTTCGCCCCGGCCATGCTGATTACGTTTACCACAAAAAATATGGTGTAAGAGACTATAGGGGTGGCGGTCGATCATCCGCTCGAGAGACTGCGATGCGTGTTGCAGCGGGCGCTATAGCTAAAAAGTGTCTGGCCGAGCATCATGGTATTTTAGTTCGCGGGTATTTGGAACAAATTGGCGATTTAAAGGTTACGGCCGTTGATTGGGATCAAGTAGAGCAAAACCCTTTCTTTTGTCCAGATATCGACCTAATACCTAAATTGGAAGCGCTCATTGCGCAAGTAAGAAAAGCTGGCTCGTCAATTGGCGCAGCGTTAAAGATTGTTGCTACCCGTGTTCCTGTCGGTTTGGGAGAACCGGTATTTGATCGTTTGGATGCTGATATCGCTAAAGCGATGATGAGTATCAATGCGGTTCGTGCTGTTGAGATCGGTGATGGATTTGAAGTTGTGAACCAAAGGGGTGAAGATCATCGAGATGAAATGACACCAGAAGGTTTTTTATCTAATCATGCCGGAGGTTGCTTAGGCGGCATATCAACGGGCCAAGACATAGAGGTCCGCATCGCATTAAAGCCCACATCGAGTATTTTGGTACCGGGGAAAAGCATCGATATTAATGGCCAGCCAGTATCTGTTGTCACTAAAGGTCGGCATGATCCTTGTGTTGGTATTCGGGCTACACCTATTGCAGAAGCGATGTTGGCGTTGGTGCTTATTGATCATCTGCTTCGTCATCGCGGCCAGAATGGATAGCTTAAACAGGCCTTTATCTAAAGCTGGTTTGAATTGGTATTCTTAAGTGTAATTTATTTTATTTATTTTGCTTTACTGGGGCTATTTCTTCCCTATTGGCCGCTATTTCTAAAACATTTAGGATTTTCCTTTCAGGTCATCGGCTACTTGATGGCTTTACTTTATTTTACAAAAGTGATTGCTCCAAGCGTTTGGGGTTGGTTAGCTGACAATAAGATAGATCGAGTAAAAGTTGTCCAGCTAGGTACATTTCTTTCTCTCGCGTCATTTAGTCTTGTATTTCTATCGCATAGTTTAATCTTGCTTGCTTGTATGATGTTCTTATTTAGTTTTTTTTGGAACGCTATCCTGCCTCAGTTGGAAGCAATTACGCTTAGTGCTTTACAAGAAAATCCGGACAGATACAGTAAGATACGTCTTTGGGGTTCTATTGGATTTATCGCTGCAACGATGGGGGGCGGTTATTATCTTGATAGATTTGGTATTCACTATTTGCCAACGCTCTGTTTTTGTGGTGCTGGTTTGCTTGCTGCATGTACTTTCGGCCTAAAAATAAAAGGCAGAACTCTTGAAGCTAGAGCGCGTAAAGTTGATCGGTTCAGACAATATTTTAAATGTAGAGAAGTTTGGTGTTTTATCTTAGTTTGCTTTTTCATGCAGCTTTCTTTTGGCCCTTATTATAGTTTTATGTATATCTTAATAGAGGGAAAATGACACACAAAAACCAGTTTATAAACTATTTTGTCATTTTGTGTGGT
>JAYPYM010000349.1:0-3486 GCA_038135915.1 Gammaproteobacteria bacterium | reverse complement strand
CCATTACATTGTCCCACAAACCCTCTGCTTTCAAAGCATTCACTAAGTAGGGGTTAACTACTGTAAATTCACCCGATAGGTTAGATTTGACATATAGGTTTTGGTAGGTGGGTTCGATAGATTGGCTAACGCCACAAATGTTAGCAATGGTTGCGGTTGGCGCAATAGCCATAACATTTGAGTTACGCATTCCTTGAGACTGCACTGTTTGTCTAAGCTCAGACCAATCCATTGTGCTGTTGGAATCCATATCGAGGTATTTCTCATCTCGAGTCTGGCGTAACAGCTTTATCGAGTCGATAGGTAATATCCCTTTGCTCCATAATGAGCCTTCATAGCTTGTGTAACTGCCTCGTTCTTTGGCGAGCTCGGTAGATGCTTTGATTGCGTAATAGCTGATTATTTCAGTGGATCGATCAGCAAACTCTACTGCTTCTGGTGAAGCGTAGGGTGTGTTTAGTTGATAAAGAGCATCTTGGAAACCTAAAATGCCAAGTCCGATTGGTCTGTGTTGTAAGTTAGATCGGCGTGCTTGAGGAACAGCGTAATAATTAATGTCTATCACGTTGTCCAGCATTCGAATTGCTGTGCGTACTGTAGATTCTATTTTTTTCTCATCTAATACTTTTTTTCCGTCGTCATTTGTTATCAAATGCTGGGCCAAATTAATGGAACCAAGATTGCAAACAGCGATTTCATCGGGCGATGTATTCAGAGTTATTTCTGTACAAAGGTTAGATGAATGTACAACTCCGGCATGCTGTTGAGGCGAACGAATGTTGCAAACATCTTTGAAGGTAATCCATGGATGGCCTGTTTCGAACAACATAGAGAGGATTTTTCGCCATAATTCTTTTGCGGATATGGTTTTAAATAATTTTATTTTACCATCGGCTGCCATTTTTTCGTAATGGGTATAACGCTTTTCAAAAGCGTCCCCAAAGAGTTCGTGAAGATCGGGTACTTCATTAGGAGAGAAAAGCGTCCAATCATCATCGCTAAATACTCTTTTCATAAAGAGGTCGGGTATCCAGTTGGCAGTGTTCATGTCGTGAGTCCGACGCCGGTCATCACCGGTGTTTTTTCTCAGCTCAATAAACTCTTCGATATCCATATGCCAAGTTTCTAGGTAGGCGCAGACTGCCCCTTTTCTCTTTCCTCCTTGGTTGACGGCTACGGCGGTGTCGTTAACTACCTTTAAAAAGGGAACAACGCCTTGGGATCTACCATTTGTACCTTTAATATGAGCACCTAGGGCTCTGACAGGAGTCCAGTCATTGCCAAGTCCACCTGCCCACTTAGATAACATGGCATTATCTTGGATGGCACCATAAATGCCTTCTAGATCATCAGGAACTGTTGTTAAGTAACAGGATGATAATTGCGGCCTTAGTGAGCCAGAGTTGAATAAGGTTGGAGTGGAGCTCATATAATCGAAAGAAGAAAGCAGATTATAAAACTCAATTGCTCTTTCGTTCTTTTGGTTCGGCTCTTCATTAATTGCGAGGCCCATGGCCACACGCATGAAGAAAATTTGTGGTAACTCAAAGCGTATGTCTTCGCTATGGATAAAATAACGATCATAGAGTGTTTGTAGGCTAAGAAATGAAAATAGCATGTCTTGCTCAGGCTTGATTGCTTTACCCAGCTTTATCAAGTCGAATTGTGCTAGTTCTGGTGATAATAATTCGAGTGATATTGCCTTGTTAATAAAAGCTGTGAATGCTAGAGGGTACAGCTCCGTCATCTCTTTATGCGTTGCTGATGGAGCCAAAGCTAGATACTGTAATGCTTCTCCGCGTAGTTGATCTGCTAGAAACCTAGCTGCGACAAAGGTGTAGTTTGGCTCTTGTTCAACAAGTGTTCGAGCAGTCATCATCAGAGATGCGCTGATATCCTTTTGCATAACTCCATCGTAAAGATTTTTAAGTGTTTCTTTCTGAACGCGTAAAGGATCGACGTCTTGCAAACCCTCACATGCTTCAGTAATAAGGTTATTGATTCGTTCGTAGTCGAGTGGAGCACGTTCGCCATTTTCTAATGTGGTTTCTAAGTTATGTAGCTCATTTTGAGCCGATGATGCTTCTAACGCTGCTCTTTTTTGACGGTGTTCTTCTCTATATAACACGTAGCTTCTTGCGACTTTGTGTTCCCCTGTGCGCATAAGTGCAAGTTCTACTTGGTCTTGAATTTCTTCTATATGCAGTGTGCCGCCTGATGCTAATCTTCTATGAAAAGTATCACTGATTTGCTGTGTTAATGAAGCTACTTTTTCATGAACCCGGCTAGATACGGCAGCAGTGCTACCTTCTACCGCTAAAAAAGCTTTGGTGATAGCGATTGATATTTTAGTATCACTGTAGGGTACCAGCATGCCGTTGCGTTTAATTACCCTAAGTTGGCCCGGTGCAGTTGTTGTGACATCTGCATCTTGGATTGGTGTGTTAGATTCGGTTTGTGTTTCTGTGATATTAGATTCTTCAATTGAGTGCATGTGCATTTTTTCCTTTTGTATACTTTTTCCTAAGGCTTTAGGTGTTCAAACTTACGTATTATGTATAAATATACAGTCCCATATATAGACTATGTCATCTTGCTTGTTTTTAGTGGTATTTCATTCGGTAAATCGTGATGCTGTATATAAATGATGAAGGTCTTTTGGGATTTTCAGATAGCTGACTGCCGTACAGGTGACACAGTGTCATACCAGATATAGAGCTTCATCAATAAGTTGCATACAAGATAATGTGCTTTAGTTAATTTGGCAAGTTTAAAAGTGAATGTATAACCTGTGGATAGTGAGGATAAGCTGTGGGTAAGCTGTAAAGGAAAAGTGTACAAGTTTCACCAAGCCCCGATAAATCGAGGCTTTCAATGACGCAATCTAGATACACAATATATAGATCTTTTTGAAAAAAATCATGTTTGTCAGGCAAAGCGGTTAATTTGATTAGTTTGTACTTTTTTTAAATTAAGTGTATTTGCTGATGTGGTTAAAGCATCGAATAAATATAAGGCTTATTGCTGGCATAATATCGTTTACCTACTATTATTTACATTGTAACCCTTGAATTTAAATTTTTATGTTTTCTATAGGGGTTAAAGAAATAAATCAATTTGCATTTAATTGCATAACTGGAAAATATGATTAGGTGGTTAGTATGGGAACAGTGGTCTCGGAAGTTGCGCAGGAAACAAATGGTTTACCAGCCCCAAGAATTTTAATTGTCGAGGATGATGAACGTTTGGCGACATTAAGCCAAGACTATTTGAAGAACAACGGAATGGAAGTTGGTGTGGTCAGTGACGGAAAGGTAGCCATATCGGAGATCCTTGATCAGCAACCAGATCTTGTCGTGCTTGACCTTATGTTGCCGAATGCTGATGGACTAGAGATTTGTAAAGCAGTACGTGACAAATATAAAAACCCAATTCTGATGCTAACCGCGAGAACTGATGATGTTGATCAAGTGCTGGGTTTAGAGA
>JAYPYM010000348.1:0-3498 GCA_038135915.1 Gammaproteobacteria bacterium | reverse complement strand
GCTTCTTTGCTGAGAAAGTCACTCAGATCAGAGGCGCCGGCCTCCAATTATCCGCCTTATAATATCGAGGTGGAAAAAGAGAATCACTATCAAATCACGCTCGCAGTAGCGGGATTTGCCCAGAATGAATTGGACATCCAAGTTGAAGATGGGGTCTTAGTGGTTCGAGGTAAAAAGCCTGAAACGGAAGAGAAGAAAGAATACCTTTACCAAGGTATCGCTGGTCGGTCCTTCGAGCGCAAATTCAACCTTGCCGATCATATCGAGGTGAAAGGCGCAGACCTGACCAACGGCTTACTCACCATTAGCTTGGTGAAAGAAATCCCAGAGGCAATGAAACCAAGGAGGATTGAAATAAGCAAATCTGACAATGTGATAGAGCATCAATCAAAAAGCGCTGCATAAGCGAAATAGGGCTGCCTCCGGCAGCCCATCACTTAGGAGAAACCACTATGAGCTGGAAAGAAAAACTAAACCCTTGGAATTGGTTCCAACACGAGGAGCAAAATAAGAGTAGTCAAATACCTGTTAGACAAAATACGCCTCAGGCACCTGCACAATATCAATCAGGCAATCCTTTGGTAAATTTGCATCAACAGATTGATCAAATCTTCGATCATGCCTTCAAAGGCTTTGGGTTTCCTTCTCTCTTGTCTGACACAAATTTGTTAGGTGAGGGGGCGTTTCGTCCCAATTTAGATGTTTCTAGTGATGACAAGTCGTACCATATCACCCTAGATTTGCCCGGCCTTACTGACTCTGAAGTAAATGTTGAGGTGAAGGGTGACAAACTCTATGTTCAAGGTCAAAAGAAAACAGAGAACGAGAGTAAAGATCGGCATTTTTACCGGGTAGAGCGTAGTTACGGCGCATTTCAACGTGTGCTTGCATTGCCTGAGGACGCGAGTTCGGGCGATATTCAAGCATCCATGAAAGATGGCGTGCTTAAGCTGGATATACCAAGACAAAAGGCGCTGGAAACTGAGGTTAAGAAAATTCAAATTAACTGAAGCCAGGCTCTTTAACCTAAGGTGACTGCTGTTAAGGCGTGGAAAAATGAATAATAAAATTTGTCAATTTAATGTTTTTATTTTTGGGCTTCTGCTCCTGTTTGCATCGCAGGTGTATGCGCTGGATACTGGGGTGGAGAGTTTGCGCCAGACCAGTAAAGCCTTTTCGAGCGTGGCTAAAAAGGTGTCACCTTCTGTGGTTTTCATTAAGGTAGAGGGAAAAGCGCAGAGCGAATCTCTGCCATTTTCTCTTCCATTTGGGGAGCAATCTCCTTTTGGGGATGATTTTTTTAAGCGTTTTTTTGGTGAGCAATTCAAGGGCTTCGCGCAACCCCAGCAGCCCAAAAGCCCCAGTAGAGAGCGCAAAGTCATGGGGCAGGGCTCTGGTTTTGTTTTCAAGACTGACAGGCAATTAGTTTCCAAAACCGCATATATTCTCACTAATCATCATGTGGTAGAGAATGCAGAAAAAATAAGTGTTACGTTCGACGATGGTCGAGAGTATGATGCTGAGATCACTGGAAGTGATCCTCAATCGGATGTTGCTGTGATTGAAATCAAAGCCAGCGATGTACCCGCGTTAACAGTTGCTGATTCATCAGAACTCGACGTTGGCGAATGGGTGGTTGCGTTAGGTAGTCCGTTCGGTTTGAATCACACATTAACGGTTGGAGTTGTTAGCGCCAAAGGAAGAACCAGTGTCGGCATCAATGACTACGAGGATTTTATTCAAACCGATGCTGCGATTAACCCAGGTAACTCGGGAGGCCCTTTGGTTAATTTGGACGGTGAAGTGGTAGGTATCAATACCGCTATTTTTACACGAAGCGGTGGTTATATGGGGATTGGGTTTGCTATACCCAGCAATCTTGCTATTAATATTGCTAACCAGCTGATGGATAGTGGAGAAGTGACGCGTGGATTTTTAGGTGTCATTATCCAACCCCTGACAGCAGAATTGGCGGAAGCCTTTGATATTGAGAGCGGTAAAGGCATTTTGATTTCTCAGGTAAATGAAGATTCTCCAGCTGAGAAGGCGGGTCTAAAAGAGGGTGATGTGATCATCAAGTTTCAAGACAAACCTGTGAGTGATGTCGGTGGCTTTCGTAATTTAGTAGCACTCACTAATCCCAAGTCCGAAGTCTCAATCAGTGTCTTGCGTGAAGGTAAAGAGAAAACGTTAAAGGTCAAGGTCGGTAAATTAACGGAAGATAAAGTAGCGGTCACGACAAAAGCTCAGAATACCGATGAAATTGGTTTAACTGTTCAAACCATAACCAAAGAGCTGGCCGAGCAATTCAACGCTAAATCGGGGGAGGGTGTTGTAGTCACTGCTGTTGAGTCGGATTCCGTCGCTGCAAAAGCTGGTATAAGAGTCGGTTCGATCATACTACAGGCTAATCGAAAACCAATAAAAAGTGCATCGCAATTCAGAAAAGAGGTGGATGCCAGTAGAAAAGATAAGCGTGTGTTACTGCTTGTCAAACAAGGCGAGGCACCCCTTTACATCGCTTTGAGTTGGTAGGCTGCTGCAAAAATGATGGCGCTTGGCTGTCAATGTTTGGCGGAACCCGCGGTATAATGGGCGGCTTAATCAAATGGTAAAATGCCTAGAGTTGGCTTTTAAAAAAACCAGCCAGTTTTAGCTTTAATGCGTCAATTATATCAGGCGGTTTATGAAATGCTTTTGCTTGTTCTAAGCTTATTTTTTGAGATTTTTTAATGTCTGAGCTAACTACCATATCTTTTAACTCGGCAACAAGATCAGTGTTTTCAAATACGATGACGGTTTCACTGTTTAGGCTGTCTCCTCTTGGGTCTATATTATAAGCACCCACAATGGCTGCTCTTTGATCGAATAACGCAAATTTAGCATGGAGCGTGCCTTCTTGATATAGGTCGCCGCGCCACTCGTAAATGGCTACGTTATCTTCCCCATCATCATTTTTATTTGCAGTTAAAATGTCGTAGTACATGGATTGAGACACTGTTTGCCCGATACTATGATTATTGGTTTCTTTACTGTTTGTTATGATGGTCACCTTCACGTTTCTTTCCTTTGCTGCTTTTTTCAGGGCCTGCCTAACCGCTTCGGAAGGGATAAAGTAGGCGTTGACGATAATGACTTCTTTTTGAGCGCTGGCTATCATATCCAAGTAGGTTTGTGTAATGTATGTTTCTTTAAACCTAGGTCTGCTATGGATAAATCGGGACTTGGCTGTTGAGTAAGTCAATGCAACCGTTCTTTTTGCGTATTTTTTCAGTGTTTCTTGTTTGTCTTTATCTTGTTGAAAGTGCCAAGTATGAAAGATGGCTGGTCGTTGGCCGTTGTTATCAATATCGGTGAGTTGCTTCCACAAATTCCAATGGTTGTCTGTATTGAGTAGCGGTGTTTTCATCTTTTTTTGATGTTTTAGGTACGCATAGTTTTTATCAAATGCTGTTGTTATATCCTCTATTTTAATTTTGGTTTTTAACTACTTTTTAA
>JAYPYM010000347.1:2588-3507 GCA_038135915.1 Gammaproteobacteria bacterium | reverse complement strand
GTTTAGGAATGATTGCAACTCAATATCTGTCGGTTCTAAAGACAATAGCGAGCCAACTTCTACAGGCTCTTTAATACTATCCAAAAACTTAAATCGTTTGACCTCAGACATTAAAGCTTCTCTGACAGGCTTTAAAGCGATTTGTTGGAATATTGGTTGATAGCTTATCAGCCTAGCTCGTATTCTCGAACTCTTTTCGCTCAACTGCGAGCTGGCTTCATATTCATCTAGGAGTGAGCGAATCGTCGTAATAAATCGATATGAGGTAAACCTGGGGCGTAAATTCTTTCCTCTCTCACCAGTATAAGGCTCGCGCATCGTGTCATTCCTAATGTAGTATCTATAGCACTTTGACCCAATATTAAGATTGAATCGTGCTCTAATTCGATCGGTATTCATAGATTAAACTTTGAATACTGGACGATCAATAGATGTCATTAAGATATCTTTACCAGCACTAAGTCCCAAGTTTAGTTTTTTATGGTCCCCCCTCTAAATTCCAGCTAGGCTTTTATATGTATTTGCAAATACTATCCAACATCTAAAAGGTAATTCAAAACAATGTCGCAATAACACTTGTGGTCGATGCTTATGCCTTTATGATAATCGGGCTCAGTTATATCGGGCATTTAACAAATATGGAATAAGTCGGTACACCATATAGATCTATGTCGCTAAAACAAATTTTTCACAGGCTAAAGATTAGCCATAAACTCGATGTAGTGATTGTGTTTGCCACAACACTTGGTATTACGCTTGCCATTTCTGGTTTCTATATTTACGATCAAAACACACAGAAAAAAGTTCTTGAGAATGAGTTGCTTATTCTCAGCCAAGTGACTGCAGAAAGAAGCAGTGCGGCATTATTGTTTTCAGATAAAAAAACTGCTTTAGATATTGCGAAACGAAGAGTTAAATT
>JAYPYM010000347.1:2263-2578 GCA_038135915.1 Gammaproteobacteria bacterium | reverse complement strand
AACAGGAACATAATATGGATAACCAGGATTGGTTAGAAAACATGAATAATCAACCCCTATCAAGCTTACTTTTATGCCCAGACTCTCTACCACCACATGGTGTCTATTTTGAAGATGATTCTGTTGAAGTATTCACTCCCATTAAAGCAAATGAAAATAAGATTGGTACCATTTTTGTCTACGCTTCACTTCAAGATATTAGAGAGAGGCAAACAGCTCTGATTATCGTAGTTTCGACCATCTCTGTACTCGCGCTAATCGTAACACTACTCCTCACTAAACCGCTTAAGAATAGGATCACTAAGCCAATCATTG
>JAYPYM010000347.1:0-2253 GCA_038135915.1 Gammaproteobacteria bacterium | reverse complement strand
GACATATTGCGAAAAGGATCGATGATAAAGAAGATTATTCTATTCGTGCAACCACAGAAAATGAAGATGAAACAGGCATTACAGTAAACGCCTTTAATAATATGCTCTCTAAAATTGAACAACATAGCCTTGAACTGACAAAATTAGCATATTTCGATACCTTGACAGGCTTAGCTAATCGGAGAAAATTCCGTGATGATTTAGAAAATTTAATGAAAAACAAAAAGAGCGAAAATGAAAAAATTGCCCTTATGTTTATTGATCTCGATAAATTTAAACCTATTAACGACAATCTAGGACATGATGTAGGGGACCTTCTTCTAGAAGAAGTAGGGAAACGTCTCACAGCTTCCATGCCAGAAAATGGCGAAGCTTACCGGTTGGGTGGTGACGAGTTTACAGTCATCCTGAAGCACATCAAAGAAAACACTGAAACAACTAACATTGCTGAAAAAATATTAGTACATTTTGCAAAAAAAACAGTCATCTCCAACCACAATATTACGATATCAGCAAGCATTGGTATCGCTATCAGCGATAATGAAATGAGCATAGATCAAATTATGAAGAATGCTGATCAGATTCTTTACGAAGTAAAAGCATCAGGGAGAAACGGATACAAAATTGCTTCTTGAATGTGAATAAAACATCTTCAAAAAAATTACTTCAACTTAAAGCGCCCCGTCTACAAGCAATTTCCCTAAATATTCCTTAACTGCCTTTTCGCGTGAACAGTTTTCGTTTTCATTTTCTCGTTCGCTTTCTTTACCGCAATCCGGCATCAGCTCATCTATATTGGTTTTCCTAAACTTGGCAAAGTAAGCGTCACCTGATTCAGCCGACACAACAACCACAGACAAGTCTTCTACATTATTTTCGACACCTTGAGTGTTATCACCAGAAATTACATCATCAACACTTGTGGCAACTAAGGACTCAACCGCAGAGTCAACAACAAAAATGTCACCCGCTTGATTTGTCACGCCAAGTACACTATCTGCTCCAAATTGATTCACTGAACGATCAGGAACTAAGCCTGCTACATACTGTGTACTATACACAACATCTCCGCCATCCATACTCGCCACCACCCCATTGGCTGTATTTTCAACCAAGTAGTCACTACCTGACAATAGGCTCATAACCGGCGCAGTTAGCTCGAAGTTGATACCTGAATCATTGATAAATACACTAACTTCGCTTGCAGATAACAACTGAGCATCCCCTGTTTGTGTAGTAATTTGTCCATCATTAATTACCTGTTGACCAATGAGTGCTATACCACCCGAAGAACGAATGATGCCATAATTCTTAACCCCTCCTGAAGAATAGTCAGTATCTTCTAAAGTTAAATCGCCATCCCAAAAGTTCGAGCCCGCCAAATCCAAATCTGAAACTACCAGACCAGCCACATCAACCAAAGCATTTTGCCCGAATAGAACACCGGCTGGATTTAAAATAAACACTTGCCCATTGGCTTGTAGCTCACCTTGAATACTGCTTATAGCACCAGATAAATCCCGATTCACAATGATAGAATTTGCACTGGGCTGGTTGAACCTCAACAACTCATCTTGACTAAGATTAAAGCTCTCCCAATCAATCACTGCCCTGTCAGTATTTTGAAACACATCCGTAATATTTGTCTGCGACTGATCAATCGCCGCCGACCCCATGGATACTTGCCCACCCAAAGGCTCTGCCGATGATTGGTTGCCTAAAATAGCCAACAATAGCGTGGAAACAAAATAGAACCCAATTGATTGGCGATTTATTTCAAGCATTACGACAGGACCTCAATTATAAAAAAGCTTACCTATATGTATGGCACAAAAATATTTTCCAAAAAACATGGAAATACAACCGCTATAGAGGCTAAAAATGAAATATTTCGTTGTTTTGGGAGCTTTTTCCCAACAAACTCCTGAAGATATTCGCTCTGCTATGGCCGTTTAATCTAATCAGGCACAGAATGAAGCTGAGCAAGATCAAAACTAATGAATAACTACCAGCTTTTTGTGTTCCCTGTGTGGCGGAAGCCGGAGGTTCCCTGCTAGAAGTTGATGTGTTGTCAGTGACAACCAAGACATCGTTTGAGTCTTGGTTATTACCTGTATTCAAGGTTTCACTACTGTCTGTGTCTGGATTGGTATTGTTTGTGATTGACTGGGTTGTTCCGTTGATGCTGCTGGAACCACCCATACGTGTCATGAAGATGGTTACCTTGGCATCAGCCACACCATCAGTGTCGTT
>JAYPYM010000346.1:2348-3509 GCA_038135915.1 Gammaproteobacteria bacterium | reverse complement strand
ACACTAAGAAGAGGCAAGCCAACCGCAAACGCTCGCTGGGGAAATGCTGCCTCAGTGCTAGTTGGCGACTTTTTATTATCCAGAGCTTTTCAGCTCGTTGTAAGCTTAGGAGACTTAAGGCTGCTTGAGATACTCTCAGACGCTACTCGCACGATTGCAGAAGGGGAAGTAATGCAGCTATCAAACTGCAAGAACCCTGATATATCAGAAGACACCTACCTAAAAACCATTGAATATAAGACAGCTAAGTTATTTGAGACAGCAGCCCAAACAGGCGGCATTGCAGGCAATGCCCCGGAGCACCTAGAGACCTCTCTCTCTTCATACGGAAGACACTTGGGCAAAGCATTTCAACTGATTGATGACCTTTTAGACTATAAGGGCTCTAGTGATGAACTAGGAAAGAATATTGGTGATGATTTAGCCGAAGGAAAACCAACACTCCCTCTCATCTACACATTACAAAATGGCAGTAGAGATGACCAACAATTGATCCGTTCTGCAATTCGACAAGGGGGGCTGGAAAACATAAAGGAAATAACAGCAGCTTTGAATCGCTGCGGAGCATTAGATTACACTTTTGAAAAAGCACGCTTAGCAACAGAAAAAGCTATCCAGTCACTCGAAGGACTTAAAGCATCCATATACAAAGATTCTCTGGTTAAGCTAGCAGAAGCATCTCTAGAAAGGTGCTATTAACCTTCAACCCTAACACCCATCAAAGCTGCTAAGTTCTTTTTCTTCGCAAATACCCTCTTCGAGAAGAATCTTGGCCGCCTGCATCAGATGATTTATCCGCACGAACCTTATGACGACCATAGAGGCCTGTTCGCTTTTTTAATTTAACGCCAACAGAGTCTGAAATAGTATCAATATCATCCTCTTCTAGCTCTACCCAACTCCCTGAATCTAAGCCCTTTGGCAACACTAAATGACCAAACCTAATACGAATTAATCGACTCACCTGCAGACCCTGGGTTTGCCACATTCTTCTGACTTCCCTTTTTTTCCCTTCTTTTATTACGACATGGTACCAATGGTTTGCTCCTTGACCACCTTGATATGAAATAGAGGAAAAACTGGCTAGCCCATCCTCTAGTTGCACGCCCTGCTTCAGGTGATTCAAATGTTCTTCGGTTACAGTACCAAAAACCCTTACTG
>JAYPYM010000346.1:0-2338 GCA_038135915.1 Gammaproteobacteria bacterium | reverse complement strand
CGACTCTCGAGGAAGGATGCATAAGAGAGTTCGCCAAATCACCATCTGTTGTAAACAAAAGTAAGCCTGAAGAGTTCAAATCCAACCTTCCAACCACCACCCAGCGCTGTGAATCCAATTCAGGCAAGTTATCAAAAACAGTGGGTCGACCCTCTGGATCAGTTCTTGTACAAACCTCACCTTCTGGCTTATTGTACAATAACATTTTTCGCTCTTTACCGGCCAAGGCTTGATTAGGAATATCTTTGCCATCAATTAATATGTGGTCCGTATCTGAAACACGATCGCCTATATGAGCAGGAAGACCATTAATTGTCACCCTACCCTCTAATATCCAACCCTCAATAGCACGCCTAGAGGCTAAACCTAGCCGCGCAAGTACTTTTTGAACCTTTTCGGTTTTTGGATAGCCATCCATCTTTGTTTAACCTATTCAACTAAAAACTATGTTTGATATTTCTATGCTTATTCTACTTATGTATTTCTTTATTCTTTCACCTTTGCCACCAAGGACCTGAGCATATTGCTTAAACATAACCCTTTTTCCTCACCATTCATACCCAATATAGGCTAAAGAGCAAAGTTTTTAATATTATGCTAATAGCTCAGTCAACTTCAGAAGCAGCCTCCTCATCAAGCGGACCAAACTTTTCGCTTAAAGTAGCAAATGACACCGGCTCAACGCTTGAGCTTTCATGAGCCTCAGAAGCCTGCGATTCACACACTACATCATCGTCTTGCTGTTGCTCTGCTGCCTCAGGTTCCGGCAAGCTGACATGGCCTACTTTATCTTCAGAGGAAATACTAGAACCATCAGCCTCACGCATTATATCGCCAGCCTCTTTAGCATCTAGCTCAGCTGAACCGCCAGCATCTTCAATGCTGATGTCGACATCAACAGCAGCCTCTTCATTCTCCAGGTTTTTTATGTCTGTCAAAGCTGGCAATTCCTGAAGGCTAGTCAAATTAAAATAGTTTAGAAAGGCTGGTGTAGTGGCAAGCAATGCCGGCCTACCAGGCACATCTTTATGGCCAACCACACGTATCCACTCTCTCTCTTGGAGAGTCTTGATAATATGGCTACTCACAGCAACCCCTCTAATATCCTCAATTTCCCCACGGGTAATAGGTTGACGATAGGCAATTAAAGCCAAGGTCTCAAGCAAGGCTCGAGAATAACGCTGAGGTTTCTCCTTATTGAGCTGGCGAACCCATGGCATCACCGCTTCTGGCACCTGAAAGCGATAGCCTGAAGCAACTTCAATAAGCTCCACTCCCCGACCACAAAATGCTTCTTGGATGGCATTTAATGTATCAATGATCAAGTCATCACTTGGAGCAGTTGCATACTGCTCAAATACTTGAGCAATTGATTTCACACTCATTGCCTTTTCAGAACTAAAAAGAATCGCCTCAAGAACCGGCTTCAGATTTTCCTGAGTGTACTCCATACTCAGTAAAGGCTCCTCAGATGAAGCCTCCGATACATCTGCAGGCTGCATATCAAGGCTAGCTAGCTCAAGATCACTTATGTTAGCTTCTGTACTGTCACTCTGAACAGCAGACTCCTCTGATTGCTTCAACTTCTCCAATTCGATACTTCTCCTATGTTCTATTTTTTTACCAACAACTGAGTTTATACCTGACTACAGAAGCTCTGGATCGAGCACCCCTTCCTGATTGTTATCTTTTTGGCCATCATCAGCTGACTCAGAGACATGTCTCTCTACGAGATCAGCATCGCCATCCAGCTCACCAGTTTTAGTACGCACATGAATCGAGCCCATACTCTCCACCTGAACAATCTCTATCAAGCTTTCTTTCACAAGCTCGAGTATAGCCAAAAAAGCTACTACAACGCCAAGTCGCCCCTCCTCAAGGGTAAATAATTGTTCAAAAGGCACGAAGTTCTGATCTTTGAGTTTATCAAGCACCTGGCTCATTCGCTCTCGCGTTGATAGCTGTTCTCGCTTGACCTGATGGCTTTCTAGCAGATCAGCCCTGCGCAAGACTTCCCGCAAGGCTAACAGAAGCTCTGGCATACTCAGAGCAGGCGGCTCTTGCTCGCAAGGCTCAGACACTACCCGTACCGGCAGTGTATCACGGTCCGTTCTGGGTAATTCATCTAAATCACTAGCTGCCTGCTTTATCACCTCGTAAGCTTGAAGGCGACGAATCAATTCTACCCTTGGGTCTTCTTCTTCCTCATCAGATGACTCAGCACGCGGGAGCAGGGAGCGAGACTTAATTTCTCCCAGCAGCGCAGCCATTACTAAATATTCGCCGGCAAGCTCTAACTTGATTGCCTTCATAATATCTACATAAACCATATATTGCC
>JAYPYM010000345.1:0-3526 GCA_038135915.1 Gammaproteobacteria bacterium | reverse complement strand
AACAGCAGCAAATCAACACTAACCTGTTACAGATCGAAAATGAATATTATGCCAGCGTTAGACCCAAGCGAACCATCAAAAGCGGGGAAAGACCAACTACAGCACTGACTCGCCGTGGCGTACAATATGTTGAGTTACGCAGTATAGACCTAAATCCGTTTTCGGAGATTGGCATTGACGACGTTACTTGCTGCTTTTTAGAAACTTTTCTCATTTATGCGCTACTCAAGCCAAGCCCGCTACTCAAAAAGCATGAGCTTTTTTCAATTAGGGAAAATATTGAAAAGACAGCTTACCATGGCAGAGACAACGTCACTTTAACAAACAACAATGAAGAAAAAATAGACATTTTCACATGGGCAATTCAATTACTGAAAGAAATGCAACCCATCGCTGCCTGCCTTGCCTCATCCTACGATGACAAAACTTACATCGACTCACTAGAACAGCAGCTGCAGAAAGTTTACGAACCTTCAAAACTACCATCAGCGCAAGTATTATCAATACTCCACGGGCCCAATGATCAAGTTAATGAAACCGACTTTATTGACTTTGGGATGGAGCGAGCAAAAATAAACCACCGCTACTTCCAAAATTACCGCCTAACTAAAGATTATTTAGATCATGCCGTTGCCGACGCAGCATCTTCTCATGAAGCATGCAGAATCTTAGAAAACAATAAAGAAATACCTTTCGAAGCATTTCTAAGGGATTACTTTTCAGAATAATCTTAGACAAGGTGCCTAAGCGGATACTTGAGATCCAAGCTCACACTATTTTTTTATACTAAGCTGAAAAAACTGAGTCAAAACCAATAAAAATGAAACTAAAAGAAGAGTGGCAATTAATTGCTCGTAGCTTTTCGCAAGAAAAGCAAATCTTGGGAATCCTAGCAATAACTGTCACAGCTTTATTTTTAGGCCACTACGTTCTAGATAAAGGAATGGTAGGGAAACTGCTCGGTGAAAAGCTCGCAATTGATCAAGCATCTTTTCAATTAATTTACTTTACTTCGTGGGGATTTGCTTCAGCAATCGTATATGGTGCTTTACCTATATGTTTTATACGCTACCTAAAACAAAAACCCAGTGACTACGGCTGGCATTATCACGGCCTCATTAAGCAGATTCCAATATATTTAATATTGTATACAGCTATGTTTCCCATTCTGTTTTTACTATCTACATTGCCAGACTTTCATAAGATTTACCCTTTTTTTAAATATCCGAAAAATGCAAAGGAACTTTTTCTCTGGGAGTTAGCCTATGGATTACAATTTTTAATGTTAGAGTTTCTTTTTCGAGGATTTCTATTGCATGGACTTAACAAGCTATATGGCGCAGTACCCGCTATATTAATTAGCACACTACCTTACGTGATGATTCATTTTCCAAAGCATTGGACAGAAGCCTTTGCATCTATTTTTGCTGGTCTGATTTTGGGATGGTTGTCACTAAGAACAAGAAGTATTTTTGGTGGGGCGCTATTGCATATATCTGTAGCATGGACTATGGATTTACTAATATTATGGCGCCGAGGCTGGTTTGCTTAATATTCTAACCCTCACCCAACAGTATCCCCTATTCAACGATAAAGCTCGTAAATAGCACTTCTGTGATTTCAGACTCTGCACTTTCATTTTCTAGAATCTCCATAATGACCTCCAAAGCCTCTTCCCTCACGGCTGCTACGCCTTCTACGCTGGTGACTGTGTCAAACTCCTGCCTTGAAAATAACATCACCAACCCATTTTTAACTGCATCCATATGATGCTCTATAGCATTCTGTGTAGCAGCATTATTTACCCTAATTGCTACGTCAGCCTTGATATAGCGCAACTCCTCAGTTAGGAAATTAGTTACAAAAGAAGGTTTAATTTTCACATAAATAGATGGCATTAACTCTTGTTGTGACGCTTCTTCTTCAGCCACTTCATCTTCTGCTAACAAGCTTTCAGAATGAAACACTAAACAACAAGATAACATTACACACAAAAAGGTACATTTGCATTTCAATTGCTTGGCAAAATTAAAGCTCATCGAGCTAAACTCGAACATAGACCGGCTCCAAGAAGAGTGAACATAATTAGCAACTAACATCAAATCAGTATATATTAACTATTAACATTTATCCCTAGGTTTAATATTAGTAAGGCTTAACTATTAAAAAATGAATATTCAACGCTGGATAACATTCTTCTTTACTCAGAGGGGCTTATGGCTTTCCATGTCCCTCGCAGCTCTTTTTGCGATGATATTTGCCCTCTATATGGAGAAAATAGAGGGTTTATTACCATGTAATCTCTGTATGCTTCAAAGGGCTGCCATGGTAGGCCTTGGTGTCTGGTGTATGACTGCCTTTATTCATAACCCCGGCCGAGTAGGCCAGATTCTTTATGGTGTGGGCTCAGTTCTTTTAAGCTGTATTGGCTGCTTAGTTGCAGGTAGACATGTTTGGCTTCAAAGCTTACCCGAAGACCAAGTGCCTGCCTGCGGCCCTGATTTTGACTTTTTGATGGACCAATTCCCTCTTTTTGAAACCCTGCTTATTATTATGGAAGGCTCTGGGGGGTGCGCCGAGGTTAAATGGTCTTTCTTAGGCCTGTCCATGCCTGAGCACCTGCTAATCGTATTTGGATGCTACCTAATAGCCAGCTTTTTACAATCTATTAGGGCTTGGAAAATCTAACGAACAAAGACTTTAAAAAATTTAAGGAATAACTACCAAATTGTTATTTTTTGGTTTAACCTAAAAATCGACATCTGCCCGATGGACCTTATTTATAATATCGTACGTTGCCTTTAGTTAGAGATATATTATCGGGTGCTTTGTAAAGCTATCGGCTATTTTTTGAAACATTAGCATCAAGTTTAAATGTTATTTTGAATAGAAAGGATTAAGTAATGAGCGAAATGGAAAATAAACTCCTAGACTGCTGGAGCCAAGTGGAGCAAGTTGTCGAACGTTTATTGAAAGAACGCCAAGAGCTCATTGTTCTCCTTTGTAAGATCGATGGATTGGAAGAGTACACATCTAAAAAAACACCTACAAATGTTAAGATTAAAGCTTTTTGTCAAATATTAATGGACTATGTGTCTGCTGGACATTTTGAAGTCTACGAAAAACTAATGGCTGAAGGTGATGTATTTGGCGATACAGAAACTAAAGTGATCGAGAACTTCTATCCAAAAATAGAACAAAGCACAGGGTTAGCCGTCACTTTTAATGACAAATACGAAACAGTGGAAGAAAATTTACAGGATATGGGTGAACTTCAAAGAGATTTGTCTGCTCTCGGTGAGGCATTAGAAGAGCGCTTTCAGCTAGAAGATGAACTAATAGAACACTTTCACAACAAACATAAGCTCTTATTGCAGTCTGCCTAAGTTCCACTTTAGCTCCTAAGCACAATGGCCGGCCATCAGTGCAAACTTAAGACGCTTAAAAGATTATCTGTCACACTACTTCTCACCATCACCGCTAGTGGCTGCTCTGATCAGCCTCACAAAAAAATTGAACATAGCAT
>JAYPYM010000344.1:0-3562 GCA_038135915.1 Gammaproteobacteria bacterium | reverse complement strand
CAACGAATACAACAAATATGTTTGGATTCGCAAATCTTTAAAAGATAATCAAGAATTGATATTTTTGTTTTCTAGCCCTAATGCTCCAATGCCTCAAGCAAAAAGGCGTAAGGATGGAACAAAAAGAACACTTCTCACTCGATCGAACAAAAGCGTATCAAAAGAACATATAAAAGAGCTTATTGCATTTAGTATCCGCAGCCACGTAAGCGCCGACAACAATGGCGTACTATCTGGGCATGGCCTCACCATTGATGACGAAGGTAATCCAGTTTTTCAATTAATCATCAGCTCAGCATTAGATACAAATTGGATAAAAGAAATTGTTACTGACCCACTAGGCGGCTCTAGTGAAAATGAACGGGTTGCCTTGGAACAAATACAAACTGCAATTGAAGAATTTTTTAGTGAGACAAATGATGAAGGCGAAGAGTTTCTAGTCAAATCGCCCACATCCAATGACGGATATATAAAGACAAAAATCAAAATTTCGAAACCATTACTCACCCAGTTTGCGATATCAAGCCAATCCAAAACGTCGAGCAACATCACAGAATACCGAAATTCTAATCACCCGGTAGTCCGCAGTTTAGCAAAACAGTTAGCAAGTCAATTTAAGAAAACTAACGACCATGATCTTCTCACCTTATCTGAACAATTAAGCGGCAATTCTATTGATATTAATGCAATTCGAGAAGCCTATCCTGAATTAAGAAAAACACTCTCACTCAGACAGATTGCCGCATTAAACTTAATAGCACTCTATGAAACTGGAAATACATTAGAAAAAGAATCTGGTCAATCGTATCAGTTGTTGGGCGAAACAGACATCATCAGTGAACTGATACTATTCAGAGGCCTGTCAGAAGAAGCCAACGTAGCTCACCATGCAGAATGTAAAAGTGGAGAAGACAGAACCCTCAGTCAAGTTGCTCTGGCGGTTGCTGCCTTCGCTACACTATTTGATACCGAACCAGTCAACGAAGAGGATCGTGAAGAAAGAATCAAAGCGCTTTTTAAACCTCAAAGCTATGCTCCACTTAAAGAGGCTTTCTCAAAATCAGCAAATGAATTTGGATACAACTTCGCACAAATTGTTAGAGGCAAGCCACATATTAAATGGGGAGCAAAGCCTACGGGAATTATTATTTTCGACGCTTTAAGTACCAGCCACCCAGGGCCACACTCTGTATTCGAGAAAGTAACACCTGAACACCCCGGAAAAAGTATACTCACCGACCCATAAAATCAATAAATTTCTACTGAATATCCCCAATTCGTCGCGGCCAAGGCTTTTTCTTTCTAACGGTAGCTGGCAAACCAGAAATCGCGGCTTGAGCATGTTGCCGAGTTGGATACTCGCCCTGTATGACCACAAACCAGTCTCCGCCCTTGTGTTGCGTTTTTATATACCCTAACCCTTCAATATCCTTATGTACCTTTAGAAACTTTTTAACGGCTTGTTCGTTTCGTCCACCTAACAGCTGAAGCGTATATTTTTTAGCATCTAGGCCCGTTAAACGCTTTTTCTCAGCTTGAATGTGCTTAATCGCTGCCTCTCTCTTTGAGGGACTGATAATATTCTTGTCTAGAGCGCCTTTTTCAGACACATTACTTGCAGAAAGCGTTTCTTCCGCATTTGAATCAACATTTACATCAATTTTGCCATCTAAATGTGTTTTATCATCACCGCTTGGTGTTTTTTCCACTATTTCAGCAATAGCATATTCATGCTTTTGATTTAGTTGACTGACTTTGGCAGCAATTTGAGAAGTATCACTACTTGCAGCGGCTCTGTCTAAAGGCTCACTACGTGAATTTAAGAAACTAATTTGCGGCACAGATACCTCTTTAGAGGTCGGAATATTTCTCGTACTGCCCTCATCTTTAATCATTGCCTTAGCCCAACCGCTATCGGCAGAAGTTTCCGGAGAGCCATGCTGCACATTTAACTCAGAACCAACTGGACTCTGGCTGTTTTGCTCCATATCATTTAAATTATCCGCTGATATATCACCTAAGGCTATTACTTGATGCTCAGTTTCAGACGTTGAATCTGTGGATCCCCATAATAATAAAACGCCTATGCCCAACGAAATAACGGCAGCCGCCATTAGATGCGCTTTCGGTACACCAGGATTTGATCTGTTTCGCTTCATAGTCTTAAATGCCTTTGCCGCTATCCTATCAATTGACCCAATAATGCCACCGCTTTCGCGATAAATTTTACTCACCAGTGGCGCTGGGAAACGAACATCCGTAAAACCTTGGCTGTTCAAACAAAATTTTAAATAATCTTCCGTTTCTTCATGACTTAAGTTTGTTAATGCAATATGGTGACCATATTCTTCGAAGTATTTACCCCAAGATACCCTTGATAAACCAACTAGCAAACCAGGCTTGCTGAACAACACAAACTGCAAAGACTTATTGTCATTGTCCACCAAGAGTTCAAATATTTGCAATAATGCTAACTCTGTTAGCTGGTCTGCATCATCTACCAAACATACAACTTGGCATCCTCGCTCAGTGATTTCACGTACATTAGCAGTGATAATTCCTTTGAGTTCGTCGACATGATTAAATGTAGCTGAGATATCTAAATGTCGCGCAATTAAACATAGAAACCCCAACTCATCCAAACCGTTTAAGTCGCTAGGTTTCAAGGAAAATACTCGATTTAGACTTGAGTCGGCTTTGAATTCAATTTGCTGTTTTAAACAAGTTTTACCAGAACCTGGCAAGCCAGTGATCAAGACTAGGTAATGACCGTAATGTCCCAGGTGAGGCAAGTAATCTAGAATTTGGCTACGTTGCCCACCCTGAAAAAAAACATTGGCGCCCGTTCGAATAAATGGGTTCACTGGATGATTTTGTTGTCTCGCTGGATGATCTTTCACACTCGTTTTCATACTGGCTGTCACGCTGTCCTCGACCTTTATCTTATACCGAAATTAGCAACATTTTTTTAGTTCGAATAAGTTTGTTTAGCCCAGATTAACGTTAGAATCCAGTGTGCTGACTAAATAGGATTTATTTATTTCACTTTCAGTAATATAGGCACTGCCAATCCCTTTTAACAATACAAACCGAATGAGGTTATTTGCTACCTTTTTATCCACCTGCATATATTTTAAATAGTCCTCAACCCTTAATTGAGCAGGCATTTCTGTGGGCAGACCGGCTGAAGTTAGTACCTTTTTGATACGCAATACTACACCCTTATCGATATCTCCCAAACGAAAGGATAAATCGGCGGCCATTAACATACCCAAACCAACTGCCTCGCCATGCAACCAGGTACCATAGCCTAAACCTGCCTCAATAGCATGACCAAAGGTATGCCCTAAATTCAGTAACGCTCGAACGCCTGACTCCTTCTCATCTTGGGCCACAATTTCTGCTTTTATTTGACAGGATCTATAAATCGCATGGCTCAAAGCATCTGGATCCAGAGATAACAAACGCTCAATGTTTGACTCTATCAAATCAAAAAACGCCTCGTCCCAAATCAATCCGTACTTGATAATCTCCGCCAAACCAGCAATGAGCTCCCTACGGG
>JAYPYM010000343.1:1113-3586 GCA_038135915.1 Gammaproteobacteria bacterium | reverse complement strand
AGCACCGAATAATGTTCATATCTGCCCCATACACAAAATTCGGCTATAACTCCTGCCGCCAGAAGTATGCCGTCGCGTATATTTAGCGCGCCGCTGGCTAGGGGGCGGTGACATTTTTTAGGGTGCGAGCGATCTGCATCTAAATCAAATAGATCATTGATAATGTAAGTGGCGGAGGCAACTAAGCCAAAAGTTAAAAAAGCAATTAATCCGATGGTTAGGTATTTGGGTTCTGTTAGCAAATGCGCTGTTAGTAAGGGTAAAAATACTAACAAATTTTTCACCCACTGGTGGATACGCATCGCTTTTAAATAGACTTTAAGCGTTGGCTTTTCTGGTGCTTCGAACAGCCGTTCTAGTTGGCTACAGCTTTTTGCTGTGTTGGTGACCCTTTGATCATTAGTGACTACCCAGCTTGTGAGTGCGTGCTTCCATATGTGGTAATCTTTTAACTCATTACCCACATAGGTGAATTGCTTTTCCCCATATTCATTCAGTAAAAACTCACCCTTATGCCTGCCGGTTAGATTAATGTCTGTTGTGCTAGCATGTATAGCATCAAATATATTCAAGTGTTTGGCAACCTGCTGGGCATAGTGCTCGTTGCTGCCGGTACAGAGTACGATGCTATCGTAATTGTTTTTTTCTTCAGTTAATGCCTGAATTAAAGCTTGGTTATAAGGTAACCTTTCAATGTTTATCTGAGCCCTAACAGCTAATTGAGCCTTTAAAAAGCCAATGCCTTGCTTAAGCCAAAAAGGCAAATAGAATATAATGAAGGGGTTTTTTTTAATTGCCCGAACTAGTGATTCAAAAAACAGGTCTGTATAAATTAAGCTACCATCAAGGTCTACTACTAGGGTTTTCTGGGTGTTGCTCATGTATGGGACTCCAGCTTTGTAGAACAAGCGTTCTTACTGTCTCTTTTTTCAGGTTTTAATGTCAGTATTAGCATTGCGATTACGCCTAGCAGGACCGCAAACCAGAGTGTGGACACCCTAGATAGAATAGTGGCTGATGCTGCTTCTCCCGCACTTAGGCCGATCAAGCTGAGCATCAGGCCCATAGTTGCTTCCGCGCTCCCTAGACCGCCTGGTAAAAATGAAACAGCACCCACCAGCATGGCTGCCGCATAGATGCCGGCGACCACTAAATGCGGTGCTTCAATGCCTAGCAAATAAACAATATAGGAAAGCGCAATGGCCTCTGCACCCCAAGCAATCACGCCTAACACTAACGCCAGGAAAAAAATATCGGCTCGTAACAAGTTCTTGGCATGATCCAGTGTGTTAAACAGGTGGTTGATAAAGTGCTGTTTACTGTCTGGTACAACTCTGGTTAATAGGTGTTGTAGCATGTTGCGAATTAAAGTGCTTTGTATAAATACAATTAAACAAGTGATAAGTATAAAAAGCAGATAGCCTAGCCATTGAAAGTGCTCGAAATAAATCAGGGCAGCAGCAGCGATAATCAACATGGCTAATAGGTCGAACAGTCTTTCAACAAAAAGCACCGCAATACTGCAGGTGTAAGGTACATCATGTTTTTTTAAATATACCGACCTGATGGCCTCTCCTGCTTTTCCGGGCGTGGTAGTCAAGGCAAACCCAGCTAGGTAGTACAAAACATGTTTTGAATGAGGAATACTCGATCCTGACACTTTTTTAATCATTATGTGCCAGCGAACATAGCGCAGTCCATAATTGATAAGGGATAAAACTATTATAATGGCTATACCGACAAAGCCCACTAGCTTAATTGCACTAATGACGACTTCATAGTCAGTGAAAGCAACCCATGCGCCATATCCTATTAATGCAATTAAAATAGAAAAGATTAAAGCTTTGAATTTCATAAGAGAAAATATACTGTCGGTAGCTGGGAAGGCTTATTTATTTACAAGTTCACCAAGTGACCGCTTGGTGATAGGTATCATATCAATATCTGTTGGAGTGGGGAAGGTGATAAATTCACAAAGTTAGCGGCTTTGCATATTTGGTTAATCATTGACTATTTTGGTTGGTATAGCAGTGGCAGTGTTCACTTCAACGCTTTTTTCGAAAACTTTAACTTTTGCTTAAAGCTTAAGAGCCGCAGTTTCTGGCTCTTAAGCTGGCAAAGGGGATTCCTGTTACTGATCAAGCCTGTACTTTAGGTTTGAAGGCGCTGCTGGTGGTGAGCGCAGTATTGCACCAGCTTCAAATGCCCCAATATCCCATCCTGACCCGTGAGGTCTGTGGTTGCCAAAATAATCAACTTGAATATTGATGTTATACCTGTTTTGGAAGGTATCATATACATCATTTGATTGTGCTGAGCCTGAATCTATAGCCGGACTGCTTGGTGGTAATCGATAGTCTCCGACCGTTGGGTTGACAAAGCTTGGGTTAGCAATTTGGTTTTCAGTCCCCCCAGGGAATGTGCTGAGGTCTGAGTATTCAACTCCGTGACGCCGCCCCCATTTGATCTCGAT
>JAYPYM010000343.1:247-1060 GCA_038135915.1 Gammaproteobacteria bacterium | reverse complement strand
GGGTTATAGACTATGTTGTTCTTTGCAATGATTGTAAAATTATCTCGCCAAGTTTGATTAATAAATTGGTCGGTATCGCTTACAGAGTTATTGTAGATAAATACATTTTTACCTTTTTTTTCCAAGTTGATTGCTGACTTGCCGACAGTATGAAAGATATTTCCTATTATATATGTATCTGTTTCGGTTTCTTCAATTCTGATACCGTAAGGAGTATTGTAGATTTCGTTAAAAATAACCCATACATTGTTTGTTGGGCCAGCAGCACCAATAACGATAGCAGTGCCCGCAGCTGTTTCGCTCGCTTTGTAATCAAAAATCTTATTTTGAGATATGATGACGTGATTGGCGAATTTTAGCCCAATCCCCAGCTCTCTGTCACCATGAATGTTGTTTTTGCCAAGATACAGGTATTCAGGCGGGCTTATAGAGCAATTATGGCAGCTCTGGAAGCCGTTACCGGAGTTTCCGTAGATGTTATTTTCAAGAATCCACACGTGTTTTGAACCTTGTCCGATATATAAACCATGTGCATCTAGATCTGCACTTTTCCAGTTGTCATGTATCTCGTTTTTATAAAAGACAACAAATTCACCAGTAGCAGCGGCGCCAGCGCTGCTACCTGTTGTACCTAATGGTTCGTGTATATACATGCCTCGCACTGAAATAAATTTTGCTGATGGGTTTAAGCTATTGTCATACTCAGGTTTTATTCTAAAAGAAGAGTCTTCGTAAATGTCTAAATTTTCCAAGATTAGATAACTGCCAGCAATATGGAAATGAGTATTTACATATTGAGGGTACTTTTCCTTC
>JAYPYM010000343.1:0-237 GCA_038135915.1 Gammaproteobacteria bacterium | reverse complement strand
ATGGCCTCTGATGAATATCGGTAGCGCTGCACTTCCTTGTGCATTGATAGTTATTATACCGCTGAGATCATATGGCTTTCTTGTTCCACCATGGATCTCTACTACGCTACCCGCAGGCACTGAGAAACCTCTGTTACCCATGTTCCTAGGGAGTGAGCATCTAGGTTTTAGGTGTGTGCCGTAGGGGTTGTCATCATTGGTACATATTGTAGATGAGTTGTCGATGTAGTGTGTGTA
>JAYPYM010000342.1:2399-3607 GCA_038135915.1 Gammaproteobacteria bacterium | reverse complement strand
ATCAGCTTTCGGCATAAACCTAACCGACGCCAAACTTGCAATCATTTCAGAGACACAGTTGTTTGGTAAGCAAGTCATACAATCAAGACGTCGAAAAAAATCAAACGAGTTTAATCAAGACACGATCGTTAAAAACCTAACAGAATTACGCAAAGATTCACCAGTAGTGCATTTAGATCATGGCGTGGGTCGATTTAAAGGGTTGGAACAACTGACAATCGATAATCAAACCCAAGAGTTTGTCGTGTTACACTATGCGAATGATGCCAAACTCTATGTGCCGGTTACATCATTACATCTCATTTCTCGCTATTCAGGCGTCGACAGTGATCATGCACCTCTACACAAACTTGGTACAGATCAATGGCAAAAAGAAAAGCGTAAAGCTGCAGAAAAAGCCAGAGACGCTGCTGCAGAACTTCTGGACATCTATGCTAGGAGAGCGGCACAGAACGGTTTTATCTACAGCATAGATAAAAACGAATACCGGCAATTTAGTGCCGAGTTTCCATTTGAAGAAACTGCAGACCAAGCCGATGCGATACAGGCAGTTATTCAAGATTTAAAACATAAACAACCTATGGATAGGCTAGTTTGCGGAGACGTTGGCTTTGGAAAAACTGAAGTTGCCATGCGCGCAGCTTTTGTAGCCACCCAAGCAGGTAAGCAAGTATCAGTATTGGTACCCACCACGTTGCTTGCTCAACAGCATTATGAGTCTTTCCGAGACAGATTCGCCGAGTGGCCTGTCACCATAGAAGTACTCTCCAGATTCAGAACTACAAAAGAGCAGAACCAAGTGCTGGAAAAGCTAGCAGAGGGCAAAGTAGATATCATCATCGGTACACACAAGCTCCTGCAAAAATCTGTCTGCTATAACAATCTAGGATTAATCATTGTTGATGAAGAACATAGGTTTGGCGTTCGCCACAAAGAGGCATTAAAAAAAATACGTGCTAATGTAGATGTTCTGACCCTGACCGCAACACCCATTCCAAGAACACTCAATATGGCTATGTCCGGTATTAGAGATATCTCGATTATTGCAACCCCACCAGCGAAACGCCTATCAGTGAAAACATTCGTACGTCAATCCCAACAGGCAGTTGTGAAAGAGGCGATTCTCAGAGAAATCCTCAGGGGTGGCCAAGTTTACTATCTACATAACGAAGTAAAAACCATTGAGAAGACAGCTGATGATTTGCGCA
>JAYPYM010000342.1:1748-2294 GCA_038135915.1 Gammaproteobacteria bacterium | reverse complement strand
CCGGAAGCAAGGGTTGGTGTTGCTCATGGCCAACTCAGGGAAAGTGAGCTGGAACGCGTTATGTCTGAATTTTATCATCACACCTACAATATACTGGTTTGTACCACCATCATTGAAACAGGTATTGATATCCCCTCAGCCAATACAATAGTGATTGATCGTGCAGACAAATTAGGGCTTGCTCAATTACATCAGTTACGCGGTAGAGTGGGTCGCTCGCATCACCAAGCGTATGCCTATTTATTGACACCACCACCCAAGGCAATGACCTCAGACGCCGTAAAGCGCCTGGAAGCCATTCAAGAAGCGGATACTTTGGGTGCTGGCTTTATCTTGGCCAGCAATGACTTGGAAATCAGAGGTGCAGGTGAGCTACTAGGGGACGAGCAAAGCGGTCATGTTCAAAACATCGGATTTGGTCTCTACCTTGATATGCTTAATCGCGCCGTCGAAACCATCAAATCCGGAGAAACACCAAATCTAGACCAACCCTTAAATATTGGTGCAGAAATCAATTGTCATGCACCAGCACTCATACCGGACGAC
>JAYPYM010000342.1:0-1667 GCA_038135915.1 Gammaproteobacteria bacterium | reverse complement strand
ATTTACAAACGCATCACCAATGCCAATGATCATAACGCACTAGAAGCACTGAAAGTAGAAATCATTGACAGATTTGGCCTAATGCCAACACCACTGACGACATTGTTTAAAACAATGACGATTAAGCTGTTAGCACAAAAATTGGGTATAGTTAAAATTGATATCAGTGCCAAAGGCGGGAAAATAGAATTTGATGGCAAACCTAACATAGACCCATTGGCAATCATACAGCTGGTACAAAAACAGCCAAATATTTTTCGGTTTGAGGGTGCAAATAAGCTAAAATTGACTCTAAATTTAGTAGGCGCTGATGAAAGATTGGCTTGGGTAGAGAAACTATTGAAAAAGCTCGAATCAAACTCATCCAATAAAATGAAAGAACATGTGGCTTAAGGTATCCTTTATGGCAATATTTAGACAACTCCTGCAATTGATCAAACACACTTTATCCGCTCAGGTTTTGGCCTTAAGCATGGTTATATTAGTGAACCCAATCATAGCTGTTGGATCACCTGTTAAGCAAAATGGCCTTTCACAAGAGGACACACCCTGGTATGACATATCCCTCATCATCTATGCTAAAAATTATTTAAGCGGTGAACCAGAAGAAACCTGGCCAGATATGGAAGATCTAAATCTGACCAAACCTAGCGGCGCTATCACCTTGGCTAACGCAACTGAGCTACAGTCTATTCTTAAACTAAACACATCAGCAGAATTTAAAGATATTGAACGCGCACTGAAACGAAACGGCACCTACCGCATTCTATTTAAAGAGCACTGGCGCCAACAAGTTTTTGACGAACGTCTATCTGTACCCTGGTATATCCAAGGAAATACTCAAGTATCTGGTATCGACGAATTTGAAGGCTTCGTTACGATCAACTTAAAAAGATACTTACATGCCTACTTTGATCTACGGCTACACAAAATTGGCAAACCAGAAAAGAAAGTTCCTTTGTTTTTAACGCCCAATGAGTTAGCGGATCAGGAAATACTAGGCACAAACCAACAGATGAAAGAAGGTGAAATTGAAACAGGATCAATCGAGCAGATATCAAACGCTGGCAATAACAGTGACGCTATGCAAATAATAGAAACCATCCAACTAAAACAAAAACGCAGAATGCGTAGTAAAGAAATCCACTACATTGACCACCCAATCATGGGCATCATTATTAAGATAACGCCCTATAGTGTAGCGCTTTTCGAATAGTTTCAGCCCTATCCTAAGTGCGCCCTACTAGCATTAAGCATAGGTCTTTGTATGTTATTATCAATAAACAGCCTAGCAGTTCTTTGGTAAATATCAGTCTGAAAAGCTTTTTCATATCGGACATCGAACACGTAGGATTTTACACTGAGTTTCAACACCAGACGCTCTGCAACAACAACTTCAGATACTAAAAACTTAATTGGCTTCTTCATATATACAAAACGACTCGTCACTACGACTTCGTGAATAATCGATTCTGCGAGTAAGAGATCAGCATCTAACGCTAAATGAAAATCACAACATACCATCATATCCAAAGCACCAGCATTCCCCGTTGACACCACCTCAGTAATAAACAAAGCGTTAGGAATAGTAACTAAATCATCATCTAATGTATTTAGCCTAACTGAACGCAACCCGATACTAACAATTTCACCATATTGGCCCTTGA
>JAYPYM010000341.1:2881-3632 GCA_038135915.1 Gammaproteobacteria bacterium | reverse complement strand
CAATTGAAGGGTGTTCGCATTTCTTCATGGGAAGGTAGAGAGCTATTCCGGAACCTGAATATGAGTGTTTCTGATGGAAAGGTGGCAATTATTGGGAGAAATGGGGTTGGAAAATCCACTTTGTTGGAAGTAATATCCGGCCAAAGGTTGCCAGATGATGGTTACGCAAGCATAAGTGGAGATGCTTTCTATGTTCCTCAGCGGGTAGATCTTAGCGAAGAAGGGTTGTCAGAGTTAATCTCTCGTCTTGGGGAACTTAGTAGTTCTCAGCATACGCTTGAAGCTGCGTTATCTAATCTTGGGTTCGATTCTGGTCAATGTATTTTAACTGCTAAACACTTGAGCCCTGGGGAGGCGAGAAAGTTAAATCTACTAATGGGTAGTTTGATGAGGCCCAGCCTAATGCTTCTTGACGAGCCCAGTCAGGATTTAGATGAGCAAGGTATACTATGGCTACGATCGTGGTTAAGTAGCTGGCAAGTAGGTATCTGCTTTGTGGTGAGCCATGACCCTCGTATACTAAAAGACTTTAATCACTTTTTTGTGGTTTCTGAGTCGGGCTGTAGATTGTATGAAATGTCCTTCAATGAGTTGCAGGACCAACTTTATACGGAATACTACTCAGCTCAGAAGCATTATGTTCGGAATCTAAATCGTTTAGTTGATCGCGAGACGCATACTTTACATATTGCAAGGAGAAGAGCGAGAAAAAAACAGTATGGGCGGGTGAGTGAATTGGGTCGTGCGACCC
>JAYPYM010000341.1:2228-2871 GCA_038135915.1 Gammaproteobacteria bacterium | reverse complement strand
AAATCAGAAAAGGGATTATGCACAAGTGAAACATGGAAGAATGAAACGGGGAAGGGATGCCAGGTTGGCAAAATTGAGAGATTGGACCCAGTCAACTCGGAATATGCTCAAAGTAGAGCTACCTATGACTATCCAGGTACCGGTTCTAGATAATGAATGTGGTGAAGATCTGATTAGGTTGAAGCATGTTTCACTGCATATTGGTAAACGAGTTCTATTTGAAGACATAAATATTACCCAAAGGAGAGAGCGGATTGCAGTGGTGGGAGATAACGGAACAGGAAAAACAAGCTTGCTCAATATTGTTTCTGGTTTAAGTCGGCCTACGTCGGGTGATGTGTACGTAGAAAGAAATAAGATTGCATATGTTCAGCAAGGAGCTGAGAACTGGAACAAAAAAGAATCTTTGTATTCTACTTTGACCATCTCGTCATCTAATGGATCAGAGGAAGAGGTCACTAAAGCCCTATTGGGTCATAAGTTTCCGTTAGCGTTGGCGAGACGTCCGATGACGTCCTTGAGCCCAGGAGAGCGATTCAGAGCAGCTTTAGTGAGCATTTTTATGGATCTCGGTTCCGTCCAATGTCTCATCTTAGATGAGCCCACGGCTGGGCTAGATTTATTCGGAAGAATGGCCTTAATT
>JAYPYM010000341.1:0-2218 GCA_038135915.1 Gammaproteobacteria bacterium | reverse complement strand
GGTCTGGAGGATTAATGATTACCAGTCATGATGCTGATTTTATATCTGAAGTGGGAGTGAATCAAATAATATCTTTAAACTGAGCTTCGAGGTGATGGGTGTTAAGCAAAGGCGGAGAATATAGGGCCTATTTTAAACTGATTTTAGGATTTGATTGGTGAATTCCAGGCTTTACAACTTGAGAATCCCGTAAAAGCCATGCATTATCAGGCTGGGCGTATTGGCAAATGCGCGTTCCTGATTGCTATTATAATAAGGTGGGCATTATGGTAAGGTTAATATCAATACGAGCTGCGCTTATCTCTTTCATGGCACTGGTTTTGAGTGCTTGCTTTCCGACAGTGGATTATGTTGATATCGAGCGTTATATGGGGACTTGGTATCAAATCTCGGCCAACGAAACTTTCTTTAATGAAAATCTTGTTGGTGTCACTGCCACTTACACCCTGCAAGATGATGGGACCGTTGAAGTATTAAACCGTGGTTTTGAAAACACCCTAGACGGTCCATTGAACGAAATCTACGGCACGGCGACGGTTGTCGACAAGCAGACTAATGCTAAGCTTTCTGTTAGTTTCCCCACCGTACCAATCAATTTTCCTTTTGCAAATTATCTTATCGTGGTATTGGATCAAACCGATTATCAATATGCAGCCGTGACTGACCCGGCCGGAACAACTTTATTTATTCTCAGTAGAACGCCTTCGATGAGCCCAACCACCTATGCCGTTATCATTGATGAGCTTGAAGCAATTGGGGTGCGCACCGATCGACTTGTGATAACGCCACAATAGACCAAGGTTAGTGTTCTTTCTGTTCATGCGAATGATATGTGGCTATGGTCGTGGATGATCAGGCTAAATCTTGTAACTTATAAATGGGGCAGGCTAATATGTTGCCTAAAAGTATTAGTTTTAATAATGAAGAATTAGTGTTTCTAGATCAAACAAAATTACCTGGCGAAACTGTTTATGAGACCCAGAGCAGTGTTGAGCATGTTTGGGATTCGATTAAGCGGTTAAAAGTGCGAGGAGCTCCAGCAATTGGAATAGCTGGGGCTTATGGTTTGTATCTTAGTAGCAAAACATTGCCTAGAGATAGTTTTGTATGTTTTTTTGAAGCATTGAAAGCAACAGCAGAATACTTGGATAGCTCAAGACCAACAGCATATAACCTGAAATGGGCGCTTGATCGGATGTTAGCGACTGCAAAGCAATGTCAGAATCATTCGATTGAGAGTATTATCGAAGCCCTAAGAAGAGAAGCAGTTGCGATTCATGAAGAAGATAGAGAGCTCTGCCGTGCCATTGGTAATAATGGTCTGGGCTTGATCCAAGATGGTATGGGCATTCTTACACATTGTAATGCAGGTTCTCTAGCCGTGAGTGAGTTGGGTACGGCGTTATCGCCCATGTATGTGGCCCATGAAAAAGGTATTAACTTTAAAGTCTACGCAAGTGAAACCCGACCCTTGTTACAGGGAGCTCGTTTAACAGCATGGGAGCTACAGCAAGCTGGTATTGAAGTGACTGTGATTACAGATAATATGGTGGCTCATATGATGGACGAAGGTCTTATTGATATGGTGATTGTTGGAACGGATCGAGTGGCTGCCAATGGTGATGTTGCTAATAAAATTGGTACTCATGGTGTTGCCATTATTTCAAAACATTTCAATATTCCCTTTTATGTCGCCTGCCCAGCTTCGACAATAGATTTAAATACGCCAAGCGGAAATGAAATTGAGATAGAAGAGCGCGCACCTGATGAGGTCAGCCATTTTTCGGGTAGAAGTACGACGCCAGCGGGTGTGAACATTAGGAACCCTGCTTTTGATGTGACGCCTCATCGATTAGTTTCAGGCTTAATAACAGAGAAAGGCATATATTCAAACCCCTATGCTGAAAAAATGAAGGAAGATTACGCTAGATGATGTTAATAGAAGAGAGAGCGGCAATCACAGACTATTGTCACAAACTTTCGATGACTGGGCTGTCGAAAGGTAGTAGTGGAAATGTCTCAATTCGGCTCGAAGACAAAATTGCGATTAGTCCTAGTGGCGTGAACAATCATGCCTTGAAAGAAGAAGATGTGGTTGTGATTGATCTTACTGGAAATGTTGTTGAAGGTCACCTTGCTCCGTCGTCTGAAATGCCATTTCATCTAGCTGTATATCGGCAGCGAAAAGATGTCCATGCTGTTGTTCATACGCATTCAT
>JAYPYM010000340.1:0-3634 GCA_038135915.1 Gammaproteobacteria bacterium | reverse complement strand
ATAGGTCTATTTCCCATGATAGTGTCGCTGAGACTAATGATCCACTTTGCCAACTTTCAGTGTTGCCGGTATTAGTCTTGTCCTTGCTCAGCCTACCGTTTAAGTTCATATTTGGGAATTGATCAGCTCGACTCATTTTAACTTGCAGCCCAGATTGGTGGAGTGCGCTCCAGGCTTGGTTAATGGTTAGGTTCTCACTCAGCCCTGTAACAATGAGTTGAGTGAGTAGGGGATCGTTAAAATTTTCGTACCAATTTGGGTTTTCCTCAGTGTTTGTAACTGTGCTGGATGGTAATTTACTAAAAGTTTGCTCATTGAACCGCTCAGTTAAGAATGCTCTGTTTTTATCTTTATCATTGAGTGGGTGGAGCGTACAGCCGTTGGTTAAACAGATGATTGTGCATAGAATAGATGCAAATTTGATGTTGAAATGCATGATGCTCTGCACTCGTTTAAAAGTTGATCTGTAATCCAAAGGCAAATCACTGAGTGTCTCTCGAGATAGACATCTAAATCCTGCTTTGGTTTCCTAATGTTCGTTATATGTTTAAGATCTTTGCTGCTTTTACGGTGTTAATGTGCTGTTCAAAGCTAAGATATCAATTATTGACCTGCTTCGCATGCAGATTGTAGTAATGCCTCCAACTTTTTTGATCCGCACGGTTTGTTTAACAGGTAACCCTGATGCAGCTCACAACCCCATTTGGCTAGCATGTTGAGCTTTTCTGCTGCGTCAACACCTTCTGCAACGGTGGTGATCGATAATGATTTTGATAACGCAAGTAATGCTTGAATGATTGCGACGTCATCTGTATCAGTGAGAATATCTTGCACAAAGGTTCGGTCAATCTTGATGATATCAATTGAGAATCTTTTCAGATAAGTGAGGGAAGAATACCCTGTGCCAAAATCGTCCAGTGCTAAACGTACACCCAGGTTTTTAATATTGCGTAATGTTTGGCTGGTCGTATTCGAATCAGCAATCAGCGAAGACTCGGTGAGCTCAACCACAACTTGACTGCTGACGATGCCTGCTTCAGCCATCGCTGATTCCAGGCTTATGATTAATTGACTATCTCGAAGTTGGCGTGGCGACAAGTTGATCGAAACATGGCTGTCTTCAGGTAGTAAGCCTTGATCTACCCATCGTTTGTGGTCTGTAAATGCTTGTTTCCATAGCCATCGGCTTACTGGGCCAATAAGGCCTGATTCCTCAAGCAGAGGAATAAATGCAGTTGGAGCCAGCAGGCCCTTATCTGGGTGCTGCCATCTTAATAAGGCTTCTGTGCCCACGGGCTGGTTGTTGGAAACCTTTGCTTGGATTTGATAAAACACTTCGAACTCAGATTGTTTCATCGCACGATACAAGCTATTACCTAACAGCAAACGTGCTTTAGAGGCTTCTTCCAGCTCTGGAGAGAAGTATTGATAATTATTTCGACCATCCTCCTTTGCCCGGTACAAGGCAATATCTGCCTGTTTTATTAGGTTTTTGGCATCGCATTTGCCTTGCCCTGTGGCAAAAGTGATGCCGATACTGGTGCTGATAAAGATTTCTTGGTTGCCTATAATCGTTGGTTGTTCCAGGGATGAGAGTATCTTCTCAGCAACGTTTGCGGCAACTGAAGAATCTGGTAGACCTTCTATAAGAATCATGAACTCATCTCCACCAAGACGTGCCACTGTATCTTCACTGCGCACACAATCTACAAGCCGTTTAGCGATCTCAATCAGCAGTAAGTCACCTGAATCATGGCCAAGTGTGTCATTGATGTTTTTAAAGCCATCTAAGTCTAAGCATAACAGTGCGAAAGGGCCTTGCCGTTCCATTCTATCCAACGCATGTTCAAGTCGCTGATGGAACATGGGCCTGTTAGATAAGCCGGTTAATGAATCATGTTCTGCTAACTTTTTGAGCTTTTCTTCAGTAATTTTTCGGTATGTCGTGTCTAAGAGCGTAGCGCTGAAACCACAACTCACACCCTGTTGATCTATTAAAGGGCGCGCTTGGAATTGTACCCACACCGTATTGCCGATAGGTGTCATAAATCGGCATTCTCCGTTAAATTCATTGCCTGAAAAAAGCGTTTCTCTTAGGCTTTCAAGAAATCGGGTGACTTCATCGGGGTGTATAGAGTTTATCCAGCCTAAGCCGAGTATTTCATTGCGGTCATGACCACAAATATCACACCAGCGATTGTTTACATACTCTGCTTCCCAGGTGGCATTTGATTGCAATATACCTATAGGGGCTAGGTCGGATACGGCTTGAAATCTTTGAGCTTGGTCATGTTGCTGGCGATCAAGGGACTGATGTGTTGGGCTGACATCGATCATTAATAAGGCTGCCTTCTCAGGCTGTTGTTCTATTTGATAGGAAATGGATGTCACGAGTATTGGAAATGTTCTACCTAGGCTTTGTCGCCCTGTTAGGGATAAGCGTCTGGGTGTGGATGTGTCGATATGGTTAGGATTCAGTGGTATGCTGCGAACTCCATCACTCATGTTATCGTAAACGAACTCTGTGACTAATTTTTCCCTAGATGAGCTGAGCGTTGTGAGAAAAGATTCTTCAGCTGCTATGTTCATTCGCAGAATTTTTTGTTCACCGTCAATGCAGATCATTGGCATTTGGCTATTTTGAAAGAGGTCTTCTAAAGTTTTGCACCATTTAGATTCGTTGGGTGTGGACAACTGTTTAAAACCTAGGGTTCGCTGCATACGTGCTGAAGTGGCGAGTAATGGTTTGCAACGGCTGACAATAGATATTTCATACGGCAATCTACTGTTTGTAAGGCATATAATTGCATAAAAATTGTCGTGATCTATGAGTGGAATGGCTATCATTCGTTTAATGGGAGGCAAATCTAAAAAGCTTAAGTCGATGATGCTTTTATCTGGGTGATTGAAGATTTCCGGTTTAGCTGACGATAGAAGCGTGCTAAGACGACCGATACCTTCTTTGAATTCATAAGGTAAGTCTAAAGCCTTAGTTTTGGTTGCTACTGGGTGGGTCACCAGCAACTTCGGAAATTGATCTTCAGTTGAGGCTTCGATAACGAAGCCTTCAGGTGAGCCTGTGATCTGACAAAGTTCCTTCAATGTCTCTTGATATATCTTGCAGCTGTTTGTTAATCGATCAGCATCTTGACGTATGCGATCAATAGCTGACCGTAATACACTGTCTTGGCGGCGATCTGATTTACTAGTTTTCATGAATAGTTAGTGTTCCTTACAAATTACTTTCTGGCCATTCAAAGTTGCCGTTTGGTCCTCATGAATTAGTGTGACTATTTTTGATATTAGTTATAGCTGATTTACTCGAACAGGCAATATTTTATTGCTGAGAGCGCATTATAACCAAACTAAATGCTAAAGTTGCTTGATTTAGGTGTGAATTCTTATTTACGGGCTGTTCGGCGTAGTTTAGTATGTCCGTGCTATGTTGTTTTCAGGTAGTTTAAGTTAGTACCTACCTTTGCTCCGTTGCTTCGATATTTAGGCAGCACTCACATTGGATTAAGTACAAGACTATGACTGAAAATGAGCTAGAGGCGACTGACCGACCAACGCTTTCTCAGGAGTTATGAACGAAAGTTGTGTATGAGGGTTTAGAAAAGGAAATTAGAAGGTG
>JAYPYM010000339.1:0-3642 GCA_038135915.1 Gammaproteobacteria bacterium | reverse complement strand
CCCGGTAGCAGAGATCGATTCTTCATCGACAACTTTAGTGCTTATGCACCCGTTCCTATCCCAGCGACTATTTGGCTATTTGTTTCAGCACTGTTGGGCTATTTAGGCATGGTTAGAAAAAGGCAACCCTTATGACACAGGGTTTAGAGTAGCAACTAATGAAGATGATTCTATCTTGACCCACTCCAAAAGCAGAAAAACATAGTATGACTACTAGGCCCCTTGTGCTTTCAGAAAAGTCATAATCTGCTGCGCCATCTCTGCTGACATGCCGGCTGGGAGGCCATCCTGAAGACCACTGTCTTCCTTCAGCTTAAATTTGCCAACCTGAGCCCTAAGCTGACCCGTCAAACTGTTCAGCTCTTTAGAGGCTTCAGCTAAATCAACACTCTTCTGGCTGTTCGTAGAAGCCGCATCAATCACTTGGTCCATTGCAATATTAACCTGACTAATACCTTTAGATTGTTCATCACTGGCTGAAGCAATCTCCGAAATAAGGTCATTAATCTTAAGAATCTTACTCACAATGTCGGCTAATGCTTCTGATGTATCGTCCGCCATCGCTACACCCTGCTGTACCCGGTGATTCGAATCTTCAATCAGATCTGTCGTCTCTTTAGCCGCTTTTGCACTACGCCCCGCAAGGTTTCGAACCTCTTGTGCAACCACTGCAAACCCTTTACCATGTTGGCCAGCCCTCGCTGCTTCTACTGCAGCATTCAAGGCCAAAAGATTAGTTTGAAACGCAATATCATCTATCACCTTAATAATCTTAGAAATACTATCTGATGACTCCGCGATTGACTTCATCGCACCCGTCATGCTTTCCATTTTTTGCTGGCCTTGTTTTGCAACGTTTGCTGTCTCATTAGTCAATTCACTTGCTAGATTAGCGTTTTTCGCATTCATCTGGACCTGAGAATCGGTTTCAGTTAGATTTGCACTCACCTCCTCTACTGCAGTCGACTGTTGTGATGCAGCAACAGACAGATGCTCGCTAGTCACTTGGAGGTCTTTTACAGAACTCGCAACGTTTTCAGTCACGCCAGATGCCTCGGCAAGAACATCACTGATGTTTTTGGCAGCATGATTGATAGCCTTTTTCACTTGTGCATACTGACCACTGTACTCTTTTTCTATTTCCCTTGTCAGGTCATTACTAGCCAAATGATCAGCTACCATCAATACTTCTTCAAAATTCTGTTTTTGTTCAGTAATATCAGTAGCAAATTTAACGACTTTATATGCATTACCATCCCTATCTAAAATGGGATTATATGACGCTTGAATCCAAATTTCTCGACCACCCTTTGCGATGCGTTTATACTCTCCAGCATCATATTCACCTCGATTCAATTTTTCCCAGAAAGCCTGATACTCATTAGACCCTTTTAATTCTGGTGGCGCAAACATACTATGATGTTGACCTTGAATTTCTTCAAGCGAATAACCAACCGCTGTTAAAAAATTCTCATTAGCGCTGATAATTGTTCCATCAAGCTCAAACTCAATCATTGCTTGAGACTTGCTAACTGCATTTAGTACTGACTCTAACTCTGCAACCAATGCATCATTACAATTATCATCCATAGCAATACTTCTCTTCCTTTTTTTAAATAGCTAACTAGACCAAAACACCCAAAAGCCAGCTTAAGACAATTTTCTAAAGCTCTCTCCACAATAAAGAATAGCGGGTGGTAATAAAGTAACAAGCCTTCTTTAGCAACCTGAGATTAGTTGGCAATCTCAACTTATTCGGGTATCTTTTCAACAATAACTATTCGAAAAAAGTGTATTTTCATTGAAGAAAAAGGAATGATTAAATGCGGGCTAAGCTCCACCTATGTTCATTAAAAACAATGCTCACCAGAATCAGCGCAATCACTTTGACCTCAATGATTGTAAGCTGCACAGTCATTGGTGCTAAACAGCTTGATAAGCAATTTGGGCCTACTCGAGACATCTCCCGTTACGTCAGCACGGATTCGATGGCGGGAACATTCTTTCGCGATAACGTCAAACCAATCTTAGAAAACCGTTGTGTGAACTGCCATGCATGCTATGACTCTCCATGCCAGCTCCAACTCTCATCATCAGCAGGCATTGATCGGGGCATCCACGAATCTCCAGTCTATAGCTCAACTCGCATTGTGGCGGCCAACCCAACCCGCCTCTTCATCGACAAGCAATCCACAAAAGCGTGGAGAGAGATCGGATTCAACCCAGTGCTTAATGAGCGTAGACAAATAAAAGACGCCAATTTATCAGCTGGACTACTATTTCAAGCCCTCTTGCTAAAGCAAAAAAACCCGCTACCTGAAACCAACATTCTCAGCAAAAAAGATTTTGATTTTTCACTCAACAGAGACAATGAATGCCCATCAATCGAAACTTTTCATCAATACTCGAAGAAAAACCCACTGGCAGGCATGCCTTACGGCCTACCAGGTTTAAGTAACAAAGAGTTCCTCACCATACAGCAGTGGATACAAAGCGGTGGAAAGTTGACAGCACCCCAAACTGTGCCAGAACAACTCACCCATCAGATAAAACAATGGGAATTATTTTTGAATAATTCATCATTAAAAAGCCAACTAGTTTCTCGCTATATTTACGAACATTTATTTTTAGCAAATATTTTCTTTGGCGCTCCTGATACTAATGATTCTCAAACACAATATTTCAAACTTGTACGTTCATACACACCCCCTGGACAACCACTAGAAATCATTGCTACCAGAAGACCATATGATGATCCAGAGACAAGCAGAGCTTACTATCGTTTCCGGCCGTTAGTCTCAACACTTGTTGCCAAAACACACATTCCCTATGCGCTGAATAGCCAACGCATGCAGTGGATAAAAGCGCTATTTTTCGAACCTGACTACGAGGTAACTGAACTGCCAGGCTACGAAAAACGCTATATCAACCCATTTATCACATTCAAAGACTTGCCTTCTCGCTCCAGATATCGATTCATGCTCGAAGAATCCAATTTCATTATTAGTGGATTTATTAAAGGACCTGTTTGTCGCGGTCAAGTTGCAGTAGATGTAATCAACGATCATTTCTGGGCATTCTTTATCGACCCAGATACCCAAGCTATCCCGAGGATGGATGAATTCTTACTAGAACAAAGTGAAAACTTAAGATTACCTGGCCATAGCGGAAGCACAGCCGGCATTCTGACCCCTTGGCTTACCTATTCAAAAGCTAACCGAAAATATTTAGCTGCCAAACGAAAAGCTTTGAAGCAGGTTTTCCAAGATAACACAGAATTGAATGAAACGTTGATCTGGGATGGAGACGGTAAAAATGAAAACGCTGCACTGACCATATTCAGAAACTTTGACAACGCATCAGTGGTAAAAGGACTAGTCGGCAACACGCCCAAAACCGTTTGGGTTATTGATTACCCCTTGCTAGAAAGAATACACTACCTTTTAACGGTTGATTTTGATGTATACGGCAACCTAGGACACCAACTCAATACACGCCTGTATATGGACTTTCTTCGAATCGAAGGCGAGTACAACTTCTTACTTCTAATGCCATTTGAAAAAAGATTAAGCATTAGGGATCACTGGTATCGAGACACCAGCGAATCGGTTCGTGACTATTTATACAGCTGCGACGCTGATC
>JAYPYM010000338.1:0-3669 GCA_038135915.1 Gammaproteobacteria bacterium | reverse complement strand
ATTCCCTTCAAACGTATTGCAGTCTGAATTTCTAGCAAAAGAAAATCATTTTAATCTGTTACTTCTAATCAGGGGGATACATGAAATTTCCTGCTTGTTTTAAAATATTAATCGTTCTCGGTAGTTTAATTTGTTCGTCTCAACTTTATGCACTTGAAACTGAAACGATCACAGGTAAAGTGCTCTTGGTTGAAGGCTCTTATTTACCTGAAACAGCATCTTTTCTCATGCATGAAACCGATAACCCAAGATGTGATTCTTCAACACAGCCGGATAAGTGGATCGTTTGGAATAGACCAAACCCTGCGAGCGCACAAGGTGTTACGTCTTTGGTAACGACGGCCTTCGTGAGTAAAAAGTCGATAGCCATTGTCGTCGAAGAAGGTACCTGTAACCCCCAATATATTTATCTTAAAGACTAAGCGTGAATTTAAGCACCGGTCTTTGATTAAGCAATTCTTTGATATTCAATGAGGTTATACATGTATAAGTCCCTAATAGTCATGCTTTCTTTATTACTTGCTCCAGTCATATCATTGGCAGCTCAGTACACAGGCCATATCACTAAAATCAGTGTCAATGAAAAAGGTGATAACCTTGTGTTTGAAGTGGCCAATATGGAGAACGAAACTTGCAAAAGCAGTTGGTTCAAAGTCACCAAACCAGGTGCAAATGAAATTTCACCTGCAGAGTTTGTCACCCAGTCATATTTCAACAATTCAAAAATCACTATTCACTCACCCACGGTCTGTGCTGCAGTTGATAGCCCATCAGTAGTGAATCGTGTGACCTTGGGCACATCAACTGAAGAAGTTAAAGCCCTGATTCAGAAAATTCGAGATCAACGAAGGCCGGAAAAGAAATAACCGCCTGGCGCTCATAAAGCCAAAACAAACAGATCAGATTACGTTGGATTAACTCAATCAGTGAACTATGGGTCCCACTATGCGTCATATTCTTTCTACTCTCCTTCTAATGGCACTTTCATTTTCTGCTTGGGCCGTCAATTACGACCCTGACACTCACGCAGTTTACGCTGGCCAGTACAATGGTGACGGATATCAAGACATCGTCCTAAAGGGCGTTCCCTTGATGCATATCGTTTATATGGGTGAATACGCCATACCCTTTGAGTATGAAGAAGACGCTATTGTATTTCTCGGCCAAGCTGATGGTTCTTACCAGATCGTTTATCCGGCGGATCGAAGTATCGTCGATGGCATTGATTTAACGCCTTCTAATCACCTTGTTCATTATCTTGATATAAACAATGATCAGCAGATGGACATCGCTTTCCAGGGTAAGACGGCAAATGACACTAGCTTTTTGGCTTATGGGGGAGAGGGCAATTCAGAGATTAGATTGGTCACTGAGCAGGAGCTAGGAGTAGAACCTCATGCAGGGTCTGTCACTTGGGTGGTATCAGATGCTGATCAAGATGGCGTACAAGATATCAGTTTTAGACAGAATAACACGGTCCTAGCAATTGCTTACGGAGGTGCTGTTGTTAGCTTTGATGCAATCATAGAAAACGAGCCTACCCAACCAGTTCAGCAAGGACATGAGGTTGGATTTTTGGCTGGCCAGTTTGAGGTCAGCACACAGGGGGTGCCGAATTATCAATTACCGCTAGAAGTGATCCCGAGCACGGTTGGTTTTGCGCCTTCTTTATCCATTACCTACTCAGGCAGCTACCATCAAAGCCATCTTGGTCAAGGATGGGCCTTATCAGGTATCAGCAGCATCCAACGTTGCCCTGAAACGATCACGCAAGATGGTCAAAATAATCCGGTTGATCATTGGTCCAATGATGCGCTATGCCTAGACGGGATAAAACTAAGATCTATCGGTAATAACCAATACGTGAAGGAAATCAACAACGATGGTATGCGTATCGAGGTGCTCGGTAGTGGTTCTAGCAGGAGCTTTAAAACCATTCACGCGGATGGACGAATCACAGAATACGGAATGACCGCCAATTCAAGGATAGAACCCACTGAAGGCAGTGACTACAGCATGGTTTGGAAAATCGACAGGATTTCAGACCGATTTGGTAACCAAATTCAATACCAGTACACAGAAACTGGACAAACGCACAGAATCGACAAAATTACCTATGGGCCTAATGAAATTTACTTTGATTACCTAAGTGAGTCTAGTAAACAAAGCTATATCGCGCCTAAAACCAAGATCGTTAAGGTAGGTTATCTTAAACACGTCATCATGAGACATTCCGGAACAGATGTGTTTCATTATGAATTGAGCTACCAAAACCCCAACACCCACCTTAAGTTACTCACCAGTATTCAAAAATGCATGGCAACGGGTGCATGTCTTCCAGCAACCCACTTCGATTGGGAAAATACACAAACGCTCACCGCAGGCAGTGATTTTGTACAAGAGAATGAGCAACTTGGCGCATTAAACGCTCTCGGCTATCGTGCGGATGATGCCAGAATCCTAACGGGCTACTTTAATGATGACCCCTACCAGGACATCTTAAGACTTCAGGATCATAATGACCAAGCTGAGCATTTTATTGCATTTGGTAGGCCAGAGGGTGGTTTTGATATTCAGCATAATCCTTCAGGATTAGATTATGCGTATTACAACCATAACACCTACCATGAAGTTGCTGACTATGATGGAGATGGACTCAGTGACATACTCCAATTACAAACAAATGGTAATCATGCCATATCGTATGCCAGGCCAGATGGTACCTTTGAGACCTATCATGATGTAGGTAATCTAGAAAATATGATATATAGACAAGATATTACTCGTATTTTCACTGCAGACTTTGACGGGGATGGACGTGCTGACATTCTGAAAATGCACATCGATGGCTTTCATTGGGTTTATTATTCTCAAGGCCGTAACCAGTTTGAACGGCAGTTTCAGCCTGGTGAGTTAGGAGGCGGTCCTTTTCAAATGGATAGCACCTATATTTTCACAGGCCATTTTAATCATGATCACTTAGCTGACATCTTGGTTTATCGAGCGCATGGTGAGCATACACTGTATTTGAGTGAGGGATTTGCTGACTTCAAACGGATCAATAATCCTTCAGGTATTGATGGAAGAGGCTATTACAATAATCACACAGTACCGATCGTCAGCGATTTTAATATGGACGGCTATACCGATCTATTGATCTTGCAAACCGACGGTAATCAATTTTTGGCTGTGTCAAATGGTGTTGACGGGTTTACTGCGACAGAAACAGTCATTGGATTGGACGGTCGAAGCTTTAGCAAAGACCAGTTTAGAGCCTATTCACTTGACGTGAATAAAGACGGCATCAGCGATGTACTAGGGTTAAATACCAGTGGTGACAACTATCTTGCATTAGGTACAGGAAACCTAACCTTTGATGTTCAAGAGTATGTCACCGGTTTTGATAGCACGAATGAATTTACCTTCGATAGCAGTCATGGTAAATCCGTACATTTACTTGGAGACTTTGATGGTGATACGAACCTAAATCTGATTAACTTCCAGCACGATCAGAACCACTTTGCGGTTGAATTGCTGCGTCAACAGCCTCGACTACAATCCATTACTAATGGTGCCGGAAATAGTATAAAAATTGATTATGCCAGTAACGAAGACCTTGATGTATAGCGTTTTCAATGTTGTAAATGGTGAACATGCCTATCGGGATTC
>JAYPYM010000337.1:0-3690 GCA_038135915.1 Gammaproteobacteria bacterium | reverse complement strand
CCTTTAAGCTCTAGGGGATAATCTACAGGCAATAGTTTTGCATCGCCAACTTCAATCCTCTCTAAGTCTGCTTCCATTCGCTGCACCGGTAACAGTCCCCACCTTAGCATCAGCCACTGAGCAAGAAACAAAAATAATGTTACGAACCCTAAACCCACGAATAAAGTCAACCGAAAGCTTTCAAGCTGCTTAAGGTACTCACCGCGATCCTCAATAACAGCTAAGGTTAAAAGTAGAGACTCGCCAGAGAAGGTTTCCCAAGAAAACCCTTTTGAAAAAGAAAAAATTCCCCCACAATATTTTTTTTTTTTTTTATTAATAAATAAAAAAAGGTGCTGTTTTTTTTTTACAAAATCTTTTAAAAAACACGACTCCATACCAATAGTAGAGCGAGATTTCCATATTACACCTGCTTCTAGATCCCCTTGCTTAACTAAGGCAATAGCGTACAAGCCAGAACCCACGTTATTAAAACTAGGCTCCGCGACCTCTTCAGGTATTACCAACTTACCTTGATCGCTTTCTTCAATTGCCGTTAACAAACTAAACACCATACTCTGGAGCCTCGCTTCCACCTGAGACTCTAGGCCTGCTTGATATGCGCGATCTATAATATAAGCCAGACCAACCAGAAATATAATCAGAATGCCGGTTGCAGTGAATAAAAGACGCTTTTTAAGAGAAGAAAAAAGATTAACCATCCATTGGGTCCCGAAAAAATGGCAGCAAATCGTGAGTCAATAACAGTTGCCCGACCAGCTTAATAAACACCACTGAAACATTTCCCTTATAATAACCCGCTTTCCGGTGTATTAGGGTGCCTCATCAATCTTTAACCTGTAGCCACGCCCTCTCAATGTTTCTATTGGTTTAATTTGGTTTTGAGGATCAATTTTTTTTCTTAGTCTCCCAATAAATACTTCAATCACGTTTGAGTCTCTTTCGAAATCTTGTTCATAAATATGTTCGGTCAACACAGTTTTAGACACCACTTCATCAGGGTGTAGCATGAGATATTCTAATACCCTATATTCATATGCAGTCAGGCTTAACACTCTCCCGGAAACCTTCACTTCATGGGTTCGAGTATCTAATACGATGGGACCTCTCTCCACCTTGGTAGAACTAAGCCCTGCAGACCGCCTTAAAAGGGCATTAATACGCGCTAACACCTCTTCCACCTGAAACGGCTTCGTCACATAATCATCCCCACCCGCCTCAAGGCCCTCAACTTTATCTTGCCAGCTATCACGCGCTGTGAGCACTAGAATCGGCCAACTGATCCCCTTTTGCCGAATTTTCTTAATTAACTCAACACCGTCTAGCTTTGGTAAACCTAAATCAATCACCGCCAAATCAAAGGCATATTCAGCGGCCATGTAAAAGCCTTCCTCACCATCACCCGCTATCTCTACACCATAATTGGCATGCCTAAGCTGCTTAGCCAGCTGATTCTGCAGCTCAACCTCATCCTCAACCAATAGAATCTTCATGGAGCAACGATACCAGTTTTTTGGTTTACTCTAACAACCACAATTTTTGATTCAGTGGTCATAACTTTAACCAAGTAAAAACCTGCCTTGAGCTTCACATCTATCACTTTGCCAGGCAACACTTGTTTAGCCACTTGGATTGCCTCCCCTTCAGAAACACCACTCGTGGATTCAGCCAACACTTGGCCATAGGCCAAAAAACTCAAAGCGCTGAACATAATTAACATACAATGCAAACAGCTTTTTAATAATTTTTGAATCTTCATATAGTTATATTAAAGGCGATACACTTACACGCACCTTAATCTTATCCCCTGGGTCTGTATCAGTCCTCGTAGTATACTTGTGGCCCCTATACTGGTACTCCACTAAATATCCATCTATTCTCTCTTCTTCGTGATAAGTATCAAAGCTTCTACATCTTTCCTCATACCCATATCGAGTAGTATTTGAGATGCTTCTGTTTTGTTTAGATAGATCGTTACCGATTGAAGAACCAAGCAATGCTCCAGCCACTGCCCCCACCTTTTTATTGGATTTATAATGCCCTAGCTCATTACCCACAGCTGCCCCAATAATACCTCCCAAAATAGCACCAGTCGCCGAGCTTGAGCTTCTGTCTTGTAATAAAACCTTCTCTTGCCAACACTCGGTCTTAGGCGTCGAAACCCTCACTATTCGGGTTAAAGGTCGCACCTTTACAACCCTAGCATACTCAATCAAATCTTCATTATGAGAGTGTGATTTAGACAAATCGACTCCCTCAGTATAGTAGCGGCCTGGCCCGCGATACTCTGGTTTCGCATATAAGTTAGCTGACAGTAGATTTGAAGCAAATATGAAAGCAATCAAAATTATAGATTTTTTAGATCTGGCGAGATTTGTTGTAGCTCCTACTAAGTTAAATCGCTCTGAACAGCCTCGAATACCAATCATGTTTTTTGCTCCTAATATTTCGCATTAAAAGCAGCTTGAAAAAAATACTTTCTAGATTCGGCAGCATTTTTAAAGCAGCTTCTCTTGTTGGGTTAATGACACCCTATCAGATTAACAAGAGTAAACTGAACTCAGTCTGAACCTCAAAAATCGATGCAGTCAATAAATAGCTTAAACAGCCTGGATGTCCTCTTCTAAATCTTCAGCTTCCGTTATCATTTCTTCTACATTTAATCTCGGATGTAGCTCATCGTACAAAGATAGAAACGATTCGGTTAATTTGTGCTTCGGATACAGGTACACCAAAGGACGAGATTGCTCATGAGATTCTCTCATTTTCACAGAAGTGGGTATCATGGAGCCCAATACCGGCAACCCTTCTTGCTTTAGCTCTTTCACTACTCGCTGGGGAAAACTAGCTTGAGATTGAAACTGATTCACGATGATACCCTCGATTTGTAGCCTCGGGTTATGATCAGAGCGTATTTCTTCCATGTTATCCAGCAAGGTATAAAGTGCACGCCGAGAAAACTCGTCACAATCGAAAGGAATCAAGCATGTATGAGCTGCTATTAACGCAGACATAGTGTAAAAATTCAACGCAGGAGGAGTATCTATATAGATAGCATCATACTCCTTTAGTTGCTTAAGCAAGTCTCTGAGCTTATAAATCTTATGCTTTGCTTCCAGTTGAGATTGAAGATCACCTAAACTAGGACTGGCTGGTATAATTGAGAGATTTTCATAGGGCGTTTCATGAACAAATGTGGTCGGCTTAGTGGTACGCAGCTTAAATGATAGGGTCTGAGAGAAAAAATCACCCACAGTATCTTTTACGTCTTCAACCGTTTCTCCCATCAAATAATGACTAGAATTACCCTGAGCATCTAAATCGACCAAGAGCGTTTTGATGCCCTTGGTTGCACTAATAGCTGCCAAATTGCTTGCTATACTAGATTTCCCAACCCCACCTTTCTGATTAAAAACGACTCTTCGCATTTTAATTTTCCTTAAAACCTAGTGACTATTAGGGATCATAATGAACCGTAGGATCCAAGCTACAATTCATAACGAACAAATACTATTCAATCAGAGAGGTATTCTAGTCTATTTGTCCATACGCAGAAAGGTCTAAATTGAATATTCAATCAAAGTAGCACTTTAAAAGGGCGAATCTGGAGTTTAGCCCAGTTCTACCACGTCCCTAGCACCCCAATAGCTATTACCATAGTCTATAAACAGCTGCTCTCCCGCCCAGATG
>JAYPYM010000336.1:567-3692 GCA_038135915.1 Gammaproteobacteria bacterium | reverse complement strand
TTTTCTACCCTCTTCTGTTTTGATGGGTATATTCTGCAAGTTTGGGTCAGAAGAGGACAGGCGTCCGGTAGTAGCAACTGCTTGGTGGTAGGATGTATGAATTCTACCTGTGCCCGGGTTAACCAACTCTGGTAATTTATCAGTGTAGGTGGACTTTAATTTAGCATAACTGCGATAAGATAAAATGATCTCTGGTAGTGGGTAGTCGAGTGCAAGGTCTTGTAGCACTGCTTCTGCTGTAGAGGGTGCACCTTTTGGCGTTTTTTTTCGAATAGGTAGTTTTAGTTGATCGTAAAGAATTTCTCCAAGCTGCTTGGGTGAGGAGAGGTTAAACTCAACACCTGCCATCTCATAGGCTTGCTCTTTTAGGATGTCTATTTTTTTATCAAGGTCAGCACTTTGTTTTGCCAATAACTCGCTGTTAATGAGTGCGCCTGTTGTTTCCATGTCAGAAAGCACCTTAATGAGCGGTAGCTCAATTTGCTCATAGACGGACTGCAATTGCCCTGTTTTCGAGAGTTTTGGGTAAATAGCGTGATGCAAAGATAGTGTGATGTCGGCATCTTCGGCTGCGTACGCTGTTGCAATTTCAAGATCAATTTCATTGAATGTTTTTTGTTTCGCGCCTTTTCCAGCTATATCCTCAAAGTGAGTGGTTTGATGGTTTAAGTACTGCTGGGCTAGGCTGTCCATGTCATGTCTGCCGTTCGTCGAGTTGAGCACATAGGATTCAAGCATGGTGTCATGTGCGATGCCCGCTAGGTTAATTTCGTATTTCTTAATGACATTTTTGTCGAATTTGAGGTTTTGTCCTACCTTGGGTAGGTTTGGGTTTTCTAATAGTGGGCGAAGCGTATCCACTAGGTCTTTTCTAGATATTTGACTTGGCGCGTTCGGGTAATCATGACCACATGGAACATAGATGGCTTGATTGGGTTCAATCGATAAAGAGATGCCGACAAGTTCCGCGGTCATATAATCTAAGCCGGTGGTTTCTGTGTCAAATGAAACAAGATCATTAGCTGTTATCTTAGCAATCCACGATTTTAATGTTGCCAAGTCCAGTATGCATTGGTAATGCTTTTGAGTTTTTGGCGTGTCTGTTGTTTTGGGTGTAAGTTCCGCTAACGCTGCTTTAAATTCAAATGTTTCGTATAGCTTAATCAGTTCTGTTTTATTCGGTTCAGCTTGAATCAGGCTTTTTACTGATGTTGGTAAATCTAGTTCAGTTCGAATCGTGACAAGGTCCTTACTCAGGGGTAGTTTAGGGATGTGGGCCCTCAGGTTTTCTCCTACTTTACCAGTGATATTGTCTGCTTGCTGAATTAATTCGTCTAAAGTTTCGTAGGTGTTTAACCATTTCGAAGCTGTTTTAGGCCCCACTTTTGGAACACCAGGAATGTTATCTACTGAGTCACCAACTAAGGTCAGGTAGTCTATGATCTGAGTGGGCTTGACGCCAAACTTTTTGAAGACGCCGTCGGCATCCATGGTTTCATTTTGGTCTTTCATGGTGTTGATCAATTGAATATTCTCATTTACCAATTGTGCAAAGTCTTTGTCACCAGTTGAGATCATGGTGTTGATTCCATCTTTTGACGCTTGCAGCGCAAGGGTTCCAATGACGTCATCTGCTTCTACACCTGGCTCACACAATAGTGGTAAACCTAGGGCTTGAATGATTTGATGCAGAGGCTTAATCTGGACAGCAAGCTCTTCGGCCATAGGGGGGCGGTTGGCTTTATAATCTGGGTAAATATCGTGTCTAAATGTTGGGCCTTTTGCATCGAAGACGACTGCTATATAATCTGGGTTGAAAGTATTACGGATCTTCAACAGCATATTGATTACGCCTTTAATGGCACCTGTTGGCTTGCCATCAGTTGTTTCTAAGCTAGGTAAAGCGTGAAATGCTCTAAATAGGTAAGAGGACCCATCAACAATAACGAATAGGGGTGAAGTGGTTGCTGGTGTGTTGGTGGATTTATGATTGTTCATGGTTGAAAGCTTAACTCGTCCGGGTTTGAAATTTACTCGATGTTAGAATTTGTCTGTATCATATGCGATAACGCTATGCGATGGCTATAGCTCTTTAGGGGAAAGGAATAGATGCCAGTTATGTTGAGAATTATGTATCATGGCTAGCTTTACCAAATTAGACCAGGGTGTGTTAAGCACTTATTTCGAACAATTAGGTATTGGTGAAAAGTTTAAATCTGCCGAACCGGTTCAGTCCGGCGTTGAAAATACCACATACCGAATCCGAACTGATGCTGATAACCTGTATTATTTTTCTCTTTTTGAACATATTAAGTCTAATGAGCTGAAGCCTTATGTCGGTCTGCTTCACAGTTTGTTGAAGGTTGGGTTACCAGTGCCTGCACCCATGTTCAGGAAAGAAGGAGGTTCAATAGGCGGCGCGATCGGTTTGCATTACAGCGCGGGATGTCCGGATTTAAAAAAGCCTTGGGTGATCTGTCCGGCTATAAAAGGAGTTGCCCCCTCAGAGTTAGCTGTGAAAGACTGCAGCCAGATCGGAGATTTTTTAGGTCGTTTACATTTGTTTGTGCCGGAAGTGGTAGAGCCATTGTCTCAGTTACCTTGGGAAAAGCCAATCAAGGAAATGAAGTCGCAGATTGGACGTTTAACGCATGATGAGCGAGTTTGGTGTACGGATCAATTAGAAAGGGCGAAAATATGTGAATCTTCCCTAGCCGCCCTGCCTAAAGCAATTTGTCACGGCGATTTATTCCCAGATAATACGTTGTTTGTTAACGGTACCTTATCGGGTGTAATTGATTTTTTTAATGCTTATTATGGCCCTCGGGTTTATGATCTGGCTGTGGTTATCAATGCCTGGTGTGTTAATCCTGAGGATGGTGGATGCTTTGATCAAGAAAAAGTGGCTTCAGTTTTATCCGCCTATCAGCAACATATACAACTATCCGAGGCAGAAAAAGCAGCATTTCAGGCGGTTTTATTGCTTGCTGCTTTTCGATTTTGGATTTCTCGTAAGCTTTGGTTATGGCAGTATCCGGATCAAAAAGAGCAAGGAAAAGACCCACTTGAGTATTATTTGATTGTAGAGGCCCATTTAAGACCAAGCGTCTCTTTTTTCTCTCCGA
>JAYPYM010000336.1:0-557 GCA_038135915.1 Gammaproteobacteria bacterium | reverse complement strand
CAAAAAAGTGTGATTAACACGCCAAAAGCAACCGCTGCAATACCTCGGTATATACCTTCATTGAATCTGTCATTCCTGAGAATCGCATTCCGCGTCTCTAGCTCTGATATTTCTGTTTTATAGCGGGTAACTTCCTCTATCAGTCTTTGGTATTCATTTTGGGTATGAATTGCGTTTTTAGAGATGCTTTTTAGGGACTGGTATTCTTGCTTAAGCTTGGTCAGCTCCTTTTCCAGGGATTTGGTGGTATTCGTTGCTGAGTTAAGTTCTTCTTGCGTTTTCTTTAGGGTTATTTTTTCTTCTGTTTGGCTGCTTGTTAGATTGGCTAGTTTGGATTCTGCCTTGGCTAACTTGCTCTTTAAGCCTGGTGTTGGCATTAAATCTTTGCCCTCTACCCATCCTTCTTTATCGTTATTTCGCACCTTGTACCATGTTTTATCATTTGAGATAGATAGGACCTCTAACTGAGTGCCGCTGTAAAGATAGCGTATAATTTTATACTGCCTTCCTTTGCCGGCACGCATGACGGTACTGAGGTCGTCGGTGATGTACATGGG
>JAYPYM010000335.1:0-3708 GCA_038135915.1 Gammaproteobacteria bacterium | reverse complement strand
GCCCTCTAGTAATGCGCCATATAACCCATCTAATGTATCAAGTCGCTTATAAGACTCCCCATCTGGAAACAGGTGATGACCCACCTTGATCTCTTTTTCAACCGATAAGCCAGATTGCACAACACCTAAATAGTGTGAAGCAACCAAATCATTGGACACTAACATAGCCTCTCGGCCAGTTAAATGAGCAACAATCAACTGAGCATTTTGTAAAAGCCCTTGACCAATATAAATAGGGTAAGAGCGAGCCCCAAGTTCAACATGCAATTGCTTCATCAAAGCATCCAATTACTATAATCTGTGATTTTTCTGTTCAAACTTTCTCGTCAAAAACTGCTTCCAAACAAAACTAGGCTACAACTGAAAGCCTTGATAAAACAACTCGGGTTTTAAACTGGCAATTTTAGTCTATGATTGGATGATATCGATTTAAACTCCTGGGTGCATATTAATTCAGCATTGAAAACACTTCAACACAAAATACCAAAGAGGCAGGTTATTTTTTGACCACTCAATACCAATCTTTAGTTTCGAATTATGATACCTCAGAGGCTTAGATACTAAATTGACACAATTCGCAAATAAGGGAGAATATATGCAATGCGCGTAGATACAGGGTTCAAAGCAGCCATTCTTCACCGACAAAATGAACCTTTAGCTGTGCAAAAAATTCACATGACGACTGATTTAAAGCCGGGACAAGTATTAGTGAAACTTCGATGTTCGGGTATCTGCGGTTCCCAGTTGGGTGAAATTTCTGGAAAAAAGGGACCAGACCCATACCTCCCACACTTGCTGGGTCATGAAGGTTGTGCAGATGTATTGGCGACAGGCCCTGGTGTCACGCGCACCAAAACCAATGACAAAGTCGTTCTACACTGGATGAAAGCATCGGGAATACAAGCTGAAACGCCAACTTACATCAGCTCAGATGATCAAAAAGTGAATGCTGGTTATGTTACTACTTTTAATGAATACGCGATTGTTTCAGAAAATCGTTTGACGCCAATACCTAAAGACTTCCCTGACGAAATGGCTGCCCTGATGGGCTGTGCAATTACCACGGGATTTGGCATTGTACAACATGAACTCAGACCTCAACTCGGCGCTTCTATGTTAGTCATCGGCGCCGGCGGTATTGGTCTTTCAATTATTGCAAGCGCAGCACTCCTCGGGTCCGTACCTTTAATCGCTCTAGACCAACATGCAGACCGATTAGGCATTGCAAAGCAAGTGGGTGCAGATCATACGATTAACACCTCATCTATCAACGACTCGACGCCAGCCCATACTTCAGACAACCGCGCGCTAAAAGATGCAATACTGAGTATCGTTGGCTCAGAAGGCGTGGACTACGTTGCTGAATGCACAGGCAACACAGCACTGATCGAGCTTGCATTCGACATTACACACCCTAAAGGTACCTGTCTGCTGGCCGGCGTACCACCAAGCAACCAACCACCAAGATTCAAAGGGCTAGAGCTCTTGTTAGGCAAAAAGTTATTAGGCAGCTGTGGTGGCAATACTTTACCAGACGAGGATATTCCTCGATACATTAAGCTCATCGAATCTGAAAAAATTCAACTAACGCCATTATTAGGCGAGAAAATTTTATTAGACGACATAAATCAAGGCTTAACTCGAATGAGAGAGGGACAAACAACTGGCCGCACACTGATTGATTTTCGATAAGCACGGCAGGAACCACTCATGAAAAAAACAAGTACTATGCAAAGCGAACCCGCCCGGTTTAGAGCGTTAAACAAAAACAAAAAAATAGCCTTTGTGTCAGGTATTTTTAACGTGCTTCACCCAGGGCACCTACGTTTACTTAAGTTTGCAACAGACCTATCTGATTTATTGGTCGTTGGCGTGTTAGCGGATAAAAACACAGAGGCCTTGGTGCCTGAAAAAGATCGAATGGCAGCCGTTGATGCGATCGCTTGGGTCGATCAAGTGTATCTATTACCTGGAACACCTAGTGAGTTCATCACTGAACTCAAACCCGACCTGGTGATTAAAGGCAAGGAACATCAACAGATGAAAAACCCTGAAGCCGAGGTATTGAAGGCAGTGGGTGGCAGTTTGGTTTTTTCCTCTGGGGATGTGAGCTTCTCACTCGAAGCGCTATTACAAAGAAACCAACCCAATATAGAGCCTTCAAAAATCAGTCACCCAAAAGCCTTTATGTATCGGCATCAGTTTAGCTACCAAGATATTCTCAACCTTCTCAAAAGAATAAAAAATCAAAGAGCAATTATCATAGGTGATATTATCATTGACGAATACATAACCTGCGATGCACTCGGGCTATCCCAAGAAGACCCAACCATAGCTGTGACGCCTGTAGCAACAGAACAGTTTCTCGGTGGTGCAGGTATCGTCGCAGCTCATGCCAAGCAGTTTGGCCAACAGGTTGACTTTATTAGTGTTTGCGGCGGAGATGCCTACAGCAAAAAAGCTGAAAGTTGGTTAGCAGAATATCAAGTACAAGCCCATTTATTCACAGACGAAAGCAGGCCAACTAACTTAAAACAACGATACCGCTGTCAGAACAAGACGTTACTACGAGTCAATCACGTCCGACAACACCCGATATCTACCAACTTGCAAGATGAAATTTTCAAAACCTTCACTCAGCTACTCCCTCACGCTGATGTCATTATATTTTCCGATTTTTCCTACGGGTGCTTACCACAGAATCTCGTGGATCGTATGACTGAAAGCGCAAAGGCTGAAGGAAAGTGTTTGGCTGCAGACAGCCAATCCTCCTCGCAAATCGGTGATATTAGCCGCTTTAAGGGCATGAGCCTCATCACACCAACAGAGCATGAAACTAGGATTGCACTAAAAGATAAAGACTCCGGCCTAGTCTCATTAGCAGACAACTTGAACCAGACCACCCAATGCCCTCATTCCGTGATGACATTAGGGTCAGAAGGCATGTTTATCCACACACTCAACCATCAAAAGCGTTATGAAACCGACCGCCTCATTGCATTAAACCAAAACCCTGTGGACCCAGCAGGCGCTGGTGATAGCCTACTAGCCGCAATGTCGTTAGCGCTTTCAGCTGGCGGCAATATTTGGCAAGCAGCCTACCTAGGCGCAATCACTGCTGCACACCAGGTAGCACGCCTAGGCAACAAGCCTATTTCCATCAAAGCGATTGAACAAGACATCCAACATCAACAAACTATTCAACATCAACAAACAAAAGATCATTCAACACCTGATCATCTTCAGGAGCAGGAAATCACCACAAGAATTCACGAAGTTTTTTAGATTCACGAGGTTTTTTAAGTCATTGACTCAAACAAAAGATCTAGTTAACCTAGAAAAATGGACACCCCGCTACTAGAAGAAAAAAGAATTTTCGCCGAGATCACATCTTTACCTAAGCCAAAATGGAAACTACCCTTATTAGGCCACGCGTGGCAGTTTAAACAAAAGCACATACACCTAAAGATGGAAGCTTGGGCCGATGAAATTGGACCCTTTTACCAGTTGAATCTTGGCCCCGATACCTTCCTTGTCACCACTCACCTTGAATCGATTAATTATGCTTTAAAAGAACGACCAGACACTTTTAGACGAGGCGCTCGCATGCGTGACATCCTCGGCGAATTAATTGGGGAAGGCGTTTTTAATGCAGAAGGAAGCAACTGGAAAGAACAAAGAAGCATCTTATCTGAATCGCTAAAGCCA
>JAYPYM010000334.1:0-3730 GCA_038135915.1 Gammaproteobacteria bacterium | reverse complement strand
TAGGCTAGTACCTGGTGGACCTGCAGATAAAAGCGGATTACTGTCACCTGCAGACAGAATCATTGGAGTTGGTCAATCAAACACCAATATTGTCGACATTCTAGGTTGGAAGCTAGAGAAGGTGGTTGAGTTAATTCGCGGACCAAAAGGCAGCACAGTGTTTCTAGAGATCAAACCAAATAAACAAGGGCCAAGTAAGGTAATACATATTAAAAGAGATAAAGTAGAACTTGAAGATAGAGCCTCAAAGTCAGATATTATTTGGCAACCTACTACCGGGTCTGATAACAAGGATACCATTCCAATAGGTGTCATCAGCATCCCAACTTTTTATGCTGACTTTAAGGGCCAACAGGAAGGCAAGAAAAATTACAGAAGAACATCTGTCGACGTTAAAAACCTCCTGAAAGATTTAAATAACTCTGAAATCCAAGGCTTGATCATTGATTTGAGAAACAACGGAGGCGGTTCTTTGCAAGAAGCAAATCACGTTTTAGGTTTGTTCATTAAAGAAGGGCCAACTGTTCAAGTAAGAGACTCCCTCAACCGGATTGACTTACACAGAGATCGAGACGCTCGTACCAGTTACAATGGCCCACTTGTTGTACTGGTCAATAGGCTAAGCGCTTCAGCCTCGGAAATATTTGCAGGCGCAGTACAAGATTATCAACGCGGATTAGTTGTGGGGAGCCGAACCTTCGGCAAAGGTACTGTACAAGCGCTTCGAAAGCTGAGCAATGGCCATCTAAAATTCACTCAATTAAAGTTCTATCGTATTTCTGGCGCCAGTAACCAGCATTTAGGGATCGTACCTGACATTGAATTCCCTTCGATCTATGACTTTGATGAAGTGGGTGAAAGCGCACAGGAAAACGCTTTAACCTGGGATACAATCAAACCAGCAAAATTCCAGATATATTCTAGAATCCGAGAATTTGCTCCAAAGCTTAGGCAACTACACCTGGAGAGAATTCCAAACGACCCTGACTTCCAATATCTAACAAGCCAAGTTAACCTATTCAAGAAACTATCACAAAAGGAAACCATCTCACTCAATGAAAAAGAGAGAAGAGAAGAGCTGAATAAGAACCAGTTTAGTCAGTTAGAAATAGAAAATAAACGCAGAAAGCTAAAAAACCTTCCAATATATAAAACAGTTGAAGAAATGGAAAATGCCGATGAAGAAAAAGAATCCAAGGATAATGATAAATTAGTTAATGATAGTGATGCAGAACTTAGGGAATCAGGCGCTATTCTGGTGGATCTCATTCAGATGAGCAATGCCAACATTGCGGGATCTCACCAAAGCGCCAACACAGCCCTAATGCCCTAAAATGCTTACTCCTTGGGAGCAGCTTCTGCCAGCCTAGCCATTTTAGCCTTCTTTGCCAAGAAGTTAATGATTTCAATCAAAGTCTTCGTATCCCCTGCTTCTCTCATACTAGTGATATAAACACCATCAATCACAAAGCTTGGTACCGCCCTTAACTGATACTCTTTGAATTTAGCGCTTGCTAAGCTTAATTTTTGCTGTACAGCAAAAGAGCTATATGTCTTGTTAAACTCTTTCTCTTCTACACCGTACTCTTGGAACAAAGCAGAAAGGCTCTCTGGGTCCTTGATATTTCGATTTGTTACATGTAAGGCCTTAAATATTGGGCTGTGGAGTTGATCAATTTTATTCAGTAAAACTGCCGTATAGTAAGCCTGAGCCATATGCTTGAAAAGTGGGTTCCAAAAAGCGGGCATACGATCGAATTCAATATAGTCAGCCTTACTACCTTTCCATTCAGTTAAAACTTCCTCTAGGTGATAACAGTGAGGACATGCATAATTAAAGAATTCAACCACCTTCACTTTGCCTTCTGTTGGCACAGTGGCGTTCTCTAAAACACTATAGTGTTTGCCTTCTTGGAATTGGTCTGCATTTGCAGAGCAACCAAGCGTAAGCAGAATATAGATCATTCCAACCAGTCTGGCAGAGAATCGCCCAACTGAAACTCTAAAGCGACTAAAACTCTTATTATTGGTCATTTTTATATGCATGAGCACTCCCCGTGTATTCACATGATGGTGTTAGTGTGTTTGAAAATCGACTTTCCTAATTTGTTCAAAACCGCTATCAATCAAATCTCCAGGTGCTCTAGCAAAGCAAACAAAAGGCACTGGTCTGATCAAAAAAAGAAGCTGACATTAAGGGTTAACCGTTACAACGACAGTATCTTCAGCGCTATCTGTTTCTTCGTTTTCGGCTGAAAAAGTAAAATTTAATTGAGTTTCTTCAACCACAATGGGCGCCTCGAAACGAATTTGAGTTGGCTCCAAGTTAATCTGAGGGTCCGATGAGCCAAACTCAAGCGTAACAATAGAAAGATCTGTAGAATCTTGCTCCCACCCAAAAGATGTGAATTCACCATTAACGATTCCTGTCAATGTAACGGTACTACCAGAGGACACATCTCTATCTGAGCCAGCGCTGACTGATAAGGTCTCACTATCACTGCCTAATTCATCAAGGGTTTCCCTAAGGTGCTCCTGTGCAGCAACGGCATTTACTAAGCTTGTCCCCTCACCTTTTACCGCTCTCACATAGTTCAGCACTGGTTCCTCTAATTCAAAAACCAGCTGTGAACGCGTAAGAACTATATCACTATTTGCAGTTGTCCGTGCCAACTCAGAGAGCCGAATACCGTCACTCAAATTATCATTATCATCCAAAGTTTGTAATAAGCGTATCATATTTGTAACAGTTTCGTTTTCAACAGAGTTAACACCCACTAAATCCAAAGGGGTTATCGTCTCAGCACCTTCAGCACTCCCCAACCACAACTCATTCAGATAGAAAGAGACCTCTTCACCATCTCTATACTCAAATTCACCAAGCTCATTGGTGATACCGGTTAAGGAATCAGTGACATAAGTAATACCTTCCACAGCACTGTCTAGGAAGACACCCGTCAACACCTTTCTATCACCACAGCTTTGTAACATACCAATTGAGCAAGCAATCAATAAAAAGCGAAACCAAATATGATCAGTATTGAATAGCATGATAGCCCTTTTTCTTTATTCTAGTCATTATAGATTCAAAATGAACTTAAACTATAAAGTTACAAACTTCAAGCACCCTCAAAATCCGTGCTCCATTTATATTAGTCAATGTAAACCAAAAAAAATTCCTCATTTGCTTACTTTTCAACATGTCCTAAGATGACATAAAAGCATCATAAAAGTTTAATGCCATCTCACATTGATTATAGTGAAATTGCGATGGGAATTTGGCGCTTTTTTACACATAAGATTATCTGCCAGTAACAAGAGGTAAGTGAAAATGAAGAAACAAATTGCAAGATTAGGTATAGTAGCTTCTATATTAACATTATCCGCCTGTGTTTCATACAAACCATACGGAACCGTTCTACCAGTCGGCGAAGGAGAATACAAAATCGTTAATACAGGGTCAACAGAGAGCAACGCACTGAAAAAATCTGCATTGGATGCGAAAGGTACCTGCAAAAATGACGGTAAGAAAAAGTTTATCGTTGTTAGCCAAGACTCTGAATACATTGGAGCAACGATAGACAAAGGTGATACAAAAGGCGCCATGGGTTTAGGTGCAGGCATACTACAAGCTGCAGCAAACCACTACAATAAAGAAAACCATAAAGTTCAAACTGTGATACGTTGTTCTTAATATTTAGCTTTACCAGAGATATCCACTATCTCTGGT
>JAYPYM010000333.1:0-3742 GCA_038135915.1 Gammaproteobacteria bacterium | reverse complement strand
CAGTAAAATAAAGGCGTTTTTAGAGCACTATGCCTCACCTAGCGCTTCCTCTTCTACAGCCTGGTCTTCAGCAACAAAGTCTAACAGCTTACTTCTGACCTCCAACTCAATACTTTCAGCAACATGCGGATTCTCTTCAAGATACTTAGCAGCATTTGCCTTACCTTGGCCAATCTTATTGCCTTGATAAGAATACCACGCGCCTGATTTTTCAACTAACTGTTGCTTAACGCCTAAGTCCAACACTTCACCCATGTGGTAAATGCCCTTACCATATAAAATTTGGAACTCAGCCTGCTTAAAGGGAGGTGCGACTTTATTCTTGACAACTTTTACTCGGGTCTCATTACCGACCACTTCTTCTCCAGACTTAACAGCACCTGTCCGCCGGATATCCAACCTAACCGATGCATAAAACTTTAATGCATTACCACCAGTAGTGGTTTCTGGATTGCCGAACATAACACCAATTTTCATCCGAATTTGGTTAATAAAAATCGCCATACAGTTGGAACGCTTAATATTACCAGTAATTTTTCTTAAAGCCTGAGACATTAAGCGAGCCTGCAAGCCCACATGATGATCCCCCATCTCGCCTTCAATTTCAGCCTTTGGCGTTAGGGCTGCAACTGAGTCAACAACAATCAAATCAACAGCACCTGATCTGACCAACATGTCAGCAATCTCTAGCGCTTGCTCGCCTGTATCTGGCTGAGAAACAATAAGATCCTCCATATTGACACCAAGCTTAGTTGCATAAACAGGATCAAGCGCATGCTCAGCATCTATGAAAGCAGCAGTACCGCCACCTTTTTGGCATTGCGCAATCGCTTGTAGCGTCAACGTTGTTTTCCCGCTCGATTCTGGACCATATATCTCAATGATACGCCCCTTTGGTAAGCCACCAATCCCTAATGCAATATCTAACGACAAGGAGCCGGTAGAAATACAAGGCACACGCTGTTGTTTGTCTCCTAAACGCATAACTGAGCCCTTACCAAACTGCCGTTCGATTTGGGTAAGCGCAGCACTCAGTGCTTTTTTCTTGTGATCGTCCATTAAAGGCTCCTAGCTTAACCTAAATAAATTTAAAAATAGCTTTTAAAATAGCCTAATAAAAAATTCATGCATTGAAACCACCAAACCATGTATTTTTGTACAGTTATTATTGCACGATCTATCGTGCTTGTATAGGTTATTTTTTTTGTGCAGAATACCTGTTTGTGAACAAATAGCAATAATCTCAAACTAGAATAATTGCTCAATATTCCCTCAGACTCACATCGGATTAACTGAATGGCAAGCCCTACAAAATCACTGGCTGAACACACCCCCATGATGCGCCAGTACTTAACGATAAAAAGACAACACCCAGATACATTCTTACTCTATAGAATGGGAGATTTTTACGAACTATTCTTTGAAGACGCAAAGAAAGCCTCTGAGATTTTAAACATCACACTCACCCAAAGAGGGAAATCAGCCGGCAACCCAATTCCAATGGCTGGCGTACCAGTGCACGCCATGGAAAACTATGTCACTAAACTCGTACACGCAGGGCTTTCCGTCGCTATTTGCGAACAAGTTGGAGACCCGAACACCTCTAAAGGCCCAGTGGAACGCAAAGTAACTCGGATTCTAACGCCTGGCACACTTGTAGAAGATGAGTATCTAGATGAACGCAAAGAGAACCTAATTGCGGCCGTTAATTACGCCAGCAACTCATGGGGCATCGCGCTATTAGAAGTGAGCACAGGCGAATTTCACACATTTGAAACACCAGATAGAGATATTTACATACACGAACTACAACGCAGATCAATTGCCGAGCTAATCCTCTGTGACACAATAGATACCAGCCTCATATCTGACCTAAAAACCCAGCTGAAGTCTACTAGCTTCCAGCCCCTTCCAGAAGCAAGTTTCTCAACAGCGACAGCCCGAGAACAACTAAAAGCAAACTTTTACACCAGCGACCAACCGCTTGCCATTGAGCATCAAACCGTGGCCCTCGGCGCTGCAAGCGCTTTATTGTCATATGTAAAGTCTAAGCAAAAAAACGATCTAAAACAGATTCGCCCACCAAAACCTTGGGATTTAGATAGCACGCTCATCATTGATGAAATATCTCAGTATAATTTAGAACTGATTAAGAACCTTCGCGGCGGCACAGACGGGACTTTGCTTAAGTTGCTAGACAAATGCAGATCCCCCATGGGAAGCAGACTCCTAAGCAAGTGGCTACTTAGCCCAAGCAGAAACCAATCCATGGTTAGAGCGCGACATCAATGCGTAGCAACATTTCTTTCAGAATACAAATTCGAAACCATCCAAGAACTCATGAGCCCAATTGGAGACATTGAACGAATCATTACGCGTATTAGCTTAAAAACAGCCAAGCCGAGAGACCTAATAAAATTACGCGAGTCTTTAAATGCGCTGCCTGGGATATATGATTTTTTAGACAACCTAATCGACAATGATGGACCCGACAACGAAAGCCTCGCCCATCAAGCATTAACCCAACACCTGCAACATCTATGTGGATTTGAAACAATCCAAGCAGAGCTCAACACCGCTATCGTAGACAACCCACCTCTGCTGATTAGAGACGGCCAGGTAATTGCCGATGGGTACGATACAACACTCGATGAGCTCAGATCACTTCAACAAAACGCAGGCAAATTTTTAATTCAGTTCGAGGAGGCAGAGAAGGAGAAAACCGGTTTCAGCAACCTTAAGATCGGCTATAACCGAGTGCAAGGTTATTTTATTGAATTAAGCAAGTCGCTAGCGGACCAGGTACCCACCGAGTACATAAGACGTCAAACCTTAAAAAATGCAGAGCGTTATATCACACCTGATCTTAAATCATTTGAAGACAAAATACTCAGCGCAAACGCTAAGGCTTTAGCAAAAGAAAAGCAGATATACGACGCCTTGCTTGATCGAATTAGCCTAGAAATTAGTCGCCTTCAATCAACTGCCCAATCTATCGCTCAGATAGATGTCATCGCTAGCTTCGCAAAAACAGCGGACCAATTTAACTGGGTCCAACCAACTCTTTCAGAAGAATCCTTGATAGAGATCAAAGATGGCCGGCACCCTGTAGTTGAATCAATGATCAGCACCCCCTTCATTGCCAACCATCTATCAATTCACCCTGATAGAAGCATGCTCATCATTACCGGCCCAAACATGGGTGGCAAATCAACTTACATGCGCTCGGCGGCCATTCATTGCATCTTAGCTCACATGGGTTCATACATCCCTGCAAGCTCAGCAATAATTGGAGATATCGACAGAATTTTTACACGAATAGGGTCCTCTGACGATTTAGTCGGTGGGCGTTCTACATTCATGGTTGAAATGTCTGAAACTGCAAGCATACTAAACAACGCAACCGCTAAAAGCCTCGTCATCATGGATGAGATTGGTCGTGGCACCAGCACCTTTGACGGCCTTTCAATAGCATGGGCTTGCGCTGACTATCTGGCTCACCATATTGGCGCAGCAACTCTCTTTGCAACTCATTACTTTGAGCTAACGACACTGGCCGAAAACACAGAGAACATTAAAAACGTTCACTTAGGCGCACACGAACACAACAAACAACTGTTGTTTCTGCATCGCGTTGAAGAGGGTCCCGCCAGCAAAAGCTACGGTATTCAAGTAGCAGGACTGGCAGGACTACCACAAGGTGTCATTTTGGCTGCTCAAGAAAAACTAAAGGCACTAGAAG
>JAYPYM010000332.1:0-3743 GCA_038135915.1 Gammaproteobacteria bacterium | reverse complement strand
TTACTAGGACCTGAGTCAGCACAGGCGCTTGATGCAGCATCAATTAAAGTGATGGCGCCAAAGAATATTTCCCAACGAGTGACGTTTTTGTCTGTACTAGAAAACCTTGAAGTAAATCCAGGTCGTCTAGCTGCGAGAATTATTGTTAATTCCAGAACAGGGACGATTGTGATGGGGGAAAATGTTAAAGTAAATCCAGCTGCAGTTAGTCATGGGAACCTGGTGGTGACAATAAAAGAGTCTTCGGAAGTGGTGCAACCGAATGCCCTAGCAGATGGTATCACCGCATTAGAGCAAGATTCTGAGGTCAATATTGAGCAAGAAGATTCACGCATGTTTTTATTTAATCCGGGCGTTACATTGGATGAAATTGTGCGTGCAGTTAACGAAGTCGGTGCAGCACCTGGTGATTTGGTGGCAATTCTGGAAGCTTTAAAACAGGTTGGGGCCTTGAAAGCAGAAATTGTGGTGATCTAGTTTAAAGTTTAGAAACCTTTTTCAAGAACTTTTTGTAGGATTGAAATATGCAGTCAGAATCTTATGATAAAGCAATGATTTACAACGATGTGAATCAACTCAATAGTCTTAAGCATTCTAAGTATAACAACAGAGAAGGGCTTAAGAATGTCGCAAAGCAGTTTGAAGCCTTGTATCTTAATATGATGATGCAGTCGATGAGAAAGGCAGAGAGAGTGTGGTCTGAAGACAGCCTTTTCTCTAGTAAGGAAACACAATTCTACGAAGACATGATGGATAATCAGCTCAGCGTTAACTTGAGTCAGGAACGTGGAATTGGCCTAGCAGATATGATCATCAAACAGTTTGATCGCTTTGTAACTAACGGTCGTAAGGATGAGCCACAGGTTCAGGATAATATCCCTCAGTCAGTTAAGGCACCGATCAGAAAAGATGAAATAAGTACTGCTGACCCTATTGCTGCTCAAGAAACTCAAGAAGGAAAATTTCTTAATCCAATGGATTTTGTATCTGCGTTACTACCTATATCAAAAAAGGTTGTTCGTGGTTTGGGTATTTCTCCGAAGTTGCTGATCGCACAGGCTGCGCTTGAAACGGGTTGGGGTAAGTACCCTATACTCACTGAGCAGGGTCATAATTCGTTTAATTTGTTTGGGATTAAATCTACGGTTGGCTGGTTGGGAGAACAAGCTCAGGTCTTAACCCGGGAGTTTAAGAAAGATATTCAGGAATCAATTCCCATTCAGGCTAGTTTCCGGGTATATCAAAACTATCAAGATGCATTTTTGGATTATTTAAAACTCATCAAGAATAACCCTCGGTATGAAAAGGCTTGGCAGGTAAGAAATAATGACTCAGCTTATCTCTCAGAGATTCAATCTGCCGGTTATGCGACTGATCCCGAGTATGCCAATAAAATCAATAATATTTTGAATTCTCCAGTATTTGAAAAGATGTTAAAGGCGGAACCGAATGGCCGATCTGATCAGTAACGGTATCACTGCGCTTATTGCGAATCAGGCAAATCTATCAACGACTAGCCACAACATAGCGAATGCTAATACTCCAGGGTATAGTAAACAGGAAGCTTTGCTGTCTACAGTGCAACCTCAAGAAATTGGAGCTGGTTTCATCGGTAATGGTGTTACGATTGACGGTATCCGAAGGGTTGTGGACCAGTTTGCAATAAAAGAACTGAGATCGTCAGGTAATACATTTAACGCGGTAGACCGAGTAATGGAGAATGCAGAGTTATTAGATAATATCTTGGGTCAAGAAAGCACGGGTTTATCGCCAATATTGCAACGTTTCTTCTCATCTGTTCAGACTGCGGCTGAAGAGCCAGCATCCATTGCCTCCAGGCAAGTGGTGCTTAGCGAGTCTCAATTATTGGTTAACAGGGTGAATGCCTTATATGATAGTTTGGAATCTCAGAATGGCTCTATCAATACTCAGTTAGAGAACTTTACTGCTCAAGCAACTTCTTTAGCTGAAGCTGTGGCTAACTTGAATGAAAGAATTGCGGTTTTTGCTGGTAATAACGAAGGGTCTTTGCCAAATGACTTATTTGATGAACGTGAGTATATCATTCAGCAAATATCTGAATTGTTAGATGTAAATGTGATAGAGAATGATGATCGTACAGTCAGTTTATTCGTGGGTAATGGTCAGTCACTGGTGGTAGGTATCAATTCTTATGAATTGACAACCGCCGCTGGCGAAACGGATGCGACTAGAGACGATGTTGTTTTCAGGAATGGAAACCTATCGCAAACTATAACCAGCCGTGTAACTGGTGGAAAGATAGGCGGTTTACTGGAATTTAGGCGTGACATTCTGGATGAGACCTATAACCAATTAGGTTTAGTAGCAATCGGCATTAGTACAGCTGTGAATGACCAACATCAGCTTGGAATGGATTTAGATGGTCAGCTTGGCGGTTTCTTTTTTCGGGATATGAACGAGTCTTTACTATCCCAAGCGAGAGCTGTTGCTGACCCAGATAATCTTGATGCAGGTAATGAATCCATCAGCGTTGATATCGAAAATTTGGATGAGCTTACTCTTAGTAATTATGAGTTAGAGTTTTCTTCAGGATCTGTGAATCAGTATACGATTACTAGAGTATCTGATGGAGTCACGGTTGCTAGCAATACTTTTTCAGGTGTTTTTCCTGCAACTGCTGAGTTTGATGGCATTCGCTTGACTTTGAACTCCGGTAATTTTGGGCCTGCGGATCGGTTCGATATTTTTGTAACACGCTTTGCTGCGAGAGAAATGGATCTAGAGGTATCTAGCGTAAGAGACATTGCTTTTGCACAGCCTGCCAGGGCTATTTCAAATGAAACAAATCGAGGTACCGGAAAGGTGACTCAAGTGGAGGTGCTAGATACCACGACATCTCTTTTTGCAACAAGCGGCAGCTTGTCGCCGCCACTATTAATTCGGTTTAACTCCTCTAGAGATTACGATGTACTGGATAATACCGACCCTACAAATCCAATAAATTTAGTGCCGCCTTTGTCTAACCAATCCTTTTCGCCAGGTGTTGAGAATGACCTGCTACCTCCAGATAATGGTGAAACAGGGTTGGTCAGTGATGGTACTGCGGTAGGAATCGCTACTAGAAATGCTGTATTGGGCACATTTGCTAACGGCTTTGCAGCGGAGAATGCAGTATTTACGACAATAGATCCTGATACACAAGTGATTAGTCGTCAAACTTACACTTCAACCGCGAATGCTTCTGCTCAAACTACTTCTGATGAGCTAAGTTTATTGACTGGCGTCACTGCTTCTGCGAGGAATTATGCTGTTTTATCGAATATTTCCAGTGTGACACCGATGACTTTGACCTTCAATGGTCGTAATTTTAATGTAACGAATGCTGAAGCGCTGGCGACAGCAATTAACTCGGATACCGTATTATCTTCCGCGAATATTTCAGCATTGAGTGATGGTAGTAGTGTGACAATTCGATCCACTCAAGGTGATGACTTTCAGTTCACAATTGCTGGAGGCGCGACCGATACAATGGATATTATAGGCAGTAATGGCTCCTTGGTGAGCCTAACCGGTGCAGATGCAATACCAGAGGTGACTGTTGCTGGTACCATTGATCTCGTATTAGATGAGGGCGTGACCGTTAATGGTACTGGTACAATATTTACGAGTATACCGACCCATATTCAACGATTCCTCGGTATACAAGTATCTCTAAACGGAAATCTAGAAGCCGGCGATACCTTCGATGTAGAGTATAACAC
>JAYPYM010000331.1:0-3772 GCA_038135915.1 Gammaproteobacteria bacterium | reverse complement strand
GATAAATTGAGTTCGATTCGCAGCTAATAAATATAGTATACCAGCTATCAATGCTCACTATGAAACAGGCACTAAAGTGAAACTATTGGTAAAAGACTTCAGGAACTTAACAAAGGGGTTTGCGATTGATGCAGTGGCTTCAGACTTGATAGACTTCAATCCAGAGAGTAAGTACGATCCTCGGCTTACCAATCTAGATCCTAGAAAAGGTTCAGTCGTTCAGTGGGGAGACTCTGGCAAGTTCTCAGTTGATGTCATTAACACTTACGTTAACAAGCAAAGCCTACGAGCCAGCTTGGGACAAGGCATATCTCTAGAACTGGTGGACATCGAACCATTCAAGGAAAAGCTAGGCGCTAGGCTTTATTTTGAATATGCCGTTGATAAAAATGCCAAAGTTGGTGCTCGTGACCTAAAAGTTCAAATGAATATGGTTGATCTAATAGCATCCGATTACCTTAGCGTAGGCAAGGAAATTGATAGAACAATTGAAACCTACAATCAACTGAAACTAGAGGCATCGAAGTACTACGAACCAGCCATTGATTCAAATAAATTGATAGCACCCACGTTAAACACACTTGAGGGAGCTACTTATAAGCATTACCATTCACACCCTCATCCACACTAGAGCAAACGTTACGCCTATTGAATAGCGTTAAAAGCGCTATTCAATAGGTAAATCGGATCTAATCTGGCACACCGTCCCTCGACTTTTTACTTTCCTGCCGAATCTGCTCTGAAGTTTTTCCGTCCCTCTTTTCTGAAGTACCATAGTCAACTAATATTTCCGTTAATTGCTGAACAGATAATTTTGGAAAACCTCTCTCTAGGAAATATAGTTTTGGATCTTCTAGCGGAAACGCTCCACTCAAATGCCCGGAGGTATAATCTTTATCTCGACTGTAATTACTTTTATTCGCAATAACAATTTAAGATAGATCTACTGCAAGTGAGTTTTCTTGCTTGCATTGCAAATACTTTAATATCTTAGAAGACAGCTCAGACACCAGAAGAGACATACTTTCTGCAAAATATAAAGCTTCCAAAGCATCCTGTTGTGAAACAGGATCTTGTACTTTAAGAAATTCAAAACTGACTTGTTCATGGCCCTCATTGTGATTAATATTTTTATGCTTAGATAGATAGGAAGCCGCTTTAGCATATCCGTTTTCTGACAGATAGTCGGAAAAGAAACAGTTTGTTTCGAATGACTTTGCTTCAAACATATCTGTAATGATGGAGAAGGCTAAAAAGTTTTTTCCTGCCGCTATCTTGAATACCTGCATGAGTGCTTTAACATGATTTAGCACTGGTAACTGGGATGGATCATATCCCATAGCATTCAGAGCACGCTTAAGTATAATATCGTGGCCTTTTTCTGATGCGATAAAATCTGCTACGTTTTGCTTCGCTCGCTTACTTATCTTAAGCGCTGGCCTCAACACATCCGTACATATTTCGGTAATGTAGTGATTTTGGCGAATAATGAGTGCGCAAGCAAAACTAAACTGTTTTGAGGAAGCTTTCAACCTATCTAAATTTCGATACAGCTCTCTAGATACATCCCTCTCACCAACATTAAGAAAGTGAAACCTACGGCATAAGGTCAGAACTGAAAGCGGGTCAAAATAGCCTTTTTCAGTAGACTGAGTAAAGGTTAACACTCCCTCAGTGCCCCACTCCCATTCTGAATTTAACTGGCAATCTAAGACGACACCTAATGTTGATAAAAACTGGGAAGGACTTGCATGGGTAGTACAGCAGGATATTTTTTCTTTTACAGGATGTCTTGGCAATATATAGTAGAAAGGAAATCGAACCAGCTGCCCCATTAGCCATGATACTTCTTGAACCTTTGTTATATCAGGGCCAGACCTAATAATATCAGCAATCTCTGACACGCTATTTGTATATCTAGGTTCAAACTCTACCCTTACCTGAGCCCAAGGTGTCTTAAAATTAAATGTATTTGGTTGGGGGTCAGGTTCGATTTCAAGCTCGTCATATGGCCACCTAAACAAACTTTCTTCGCTCATTATGTTGGTATATCACAGTTCAATTGGAGGAGGTGAAACACTAACCGAAATATTGTCGCATTTTTTTACAGCTTTATACGATATAAATGTTAACTCTTTTTCATCACATTTGTACTCGCTGTTATCCACTTGTTCCTTTAAATTTTTACTCGGTATATGAAGGTTGGTTACATACTTCTCACCTTCGAAACAAGTATAATCTATCCATGCACCTAAACCTTCAGGTGGAGCACACTCAATGTAGAAAGATCGATGATCTGGAAAAACGTAGCTAACATCTTTTTCACTTTTATAGTAAGGATCATGTTTTAGAAATGCATGGTGAACCTGATCAATATCACTTGCACTAATACAAACTGAATAGTGTTTTACTGGTATTTTTTCACCAGATTTAGTCACACTGTATCGAGTATCATCGGTAAACAATGCTTTATCCGAAGCAGTGGAAATACTGACAGGGACACGCTTTTCAGGTGGGTCAATACCAAATGTATAAGCGTCATGCGAAACCAAGGAAATCATGGACGCTGCCATCACTTTTTTCATTTTTCTCACTGAATATTAGGATTTGACTAAAGGTTAGTACATTACTGTGGGATCTCAAATAGAAATATCCTTGATGAACTAAAACCAACTACACTGAAAATACCCGCTACAAGAATGGCTCATAGATAGGTTATGTGCATTATGTTAGAAAGATCAGCCACCACTCAAAAATTACTTCTCATTATTTGCTGTCTCATTTCTTGGTTTAACAGCGCCTACGCCAATGAGGATGTCAACAAATTGTGCAAACAAGACAGTGGTTGCATAAAGGCATTATCTCAAATCTCTAGTGGTTTAGAGCGCAGAACAATCGCTAAAGCCTGTGCGATGAATGTTGGTTGTATCGAATCTATATCTGATATTAAAGAATCTTCCGAACGTAATCATTTGATTAAGACTTGCAGATACCCAAGCTGCCTTATTCCTGCATCTAGCATAAACAGTACTATCGAACGAAATGAAATAATCCAGCTTTGCAAACAATATGGAAATTGTATTCGTGTTGCATCTTTAATCGAAGATCACTCCGTGCGTAAAAAAATCATTCCATTATGTGGAGATTATAACGACAACTGCTTCGGCTGGGCAGCCAAATTCGGTCAAAATATAACACTAGCTACATTCGAGAAGTGTCAAAACAATTACTCTTGCATAGAAGCATCCTCTAAGGTTAAAAACCAGGACAAGCAAAAAGAGCTCATTGCGCTGTGTAACGGAAAACAGCGCTGTATCGATAAGGCAGCCAATATCAAGGGTAAAATATTACGAACTAAAATAATTGAATACTGCCAAGGTAGTGGATATTGTTTAGACGAATTATTAGATAAGTATGGCAGTCACACCAAGGCTCTAGAAACCATCAATCTATGTAATAACGAGTATCATTGTGGCCAATCAGCTTATAAACTCCCTAATCTATCAGAGCGAAGAGAAATTATCGCGCTTTGTGATAGTAATGGAAGCTGTATCGATACTGCCATTAAATTCAGTGACCACAACCAACGCAAAGAAATTATTCAACTCTGCAGCGGTGACGTTGGATGCATAGACTCTGTAACCGATATCAGCGATCATTCAGACAGAAAAGAAATTATTCGATTATGTAATAACCACTATAATTGCTTGGTTCCAGCTGCTGACATTAGTAATGTAAACCATCGAAAGGATATTATTGAGCTGTGCAAGGC
>JAYPYM010000330.1:1811-3782 GCA_038135915.1 Gammaproteobacteria bacterium | reverse complement strand
TAGATTTCAAATGAATTGTTTTATATCGCAGTACTGAGTAAGTTTATGTTTCGGCAATCAAGATGCTCAAAAGACGGGAAATTAGCCTTAACTTAGAGGATTTTATTGATTACTGGTGTACTACTTATGAGAATTTGCTGTCTCTTAAAGATGATAAGAGATTTACCTTTGTTGCCTATGATCAGGTGACTGCTGATCCTATTGCTGCTACAGCTAACATTTTTAGCTTTATTGGTTCAGAAAGAAAAGAAGGTGTTGAATCCTATAGTAAGCCAAACACAGGTGAGTGGGCTTGGGGAAAAGGAGATGGTAGTGATTTAATCAAGGGTGAGAGTGTAAAAAGTTTAAACAGGGATTTTTCAGATCATCAAGCCGAGGTCGATCAACTGGTCGCTAATCAAAGGGTTAGTTCTTTGATGCGTAAATATAATGAACTATTGAATTAACTTACAATGCGAATAGAAGTGCTCATTTCTTATCTACTTAAAGCTCTTCTTTAGACATAATTTCAGGACCCTATTTTTGAGAATAAACGCAGCCCGGTAACAAATGGTGTCTGAGGAACTACTTTAAAAATTTGATTAAGAATATTTGTTATTTATAAGCCTGGAAGGGCTGAAGATGGTTTTTGCAACGAGCACAATTACGGCCTTAAAGCGCAATTAAAATTCTTCAAGGCTGCTTATTTTTCATGCTTTACTTTTGGGTTCTAGGAGAAACAAATGAAGTATCGCCCCGAGATTGATGGCTTAAGGGCAATTGCCGTAATTCCAGTGATTCTATTCCATGCTGGTTTTGCTGTATTTAGCGGTGGATTTGTTGGTGTCGATGTTTTCTTTGTTATAAGTGGTTACTTGATCACAACTATTATTCTTTCAGAGTTAGAACAAGATAGATTTTCCCTCCTTAGGTTCTATGAGAGGCGAGCTAGGCGGATTCTTCCAGCACTTTTTTTGGTTATGATAGTGTCTCTATTCTTAGGGTGGCATTTGTTACTACCCAGGGATATGCAGGATTTTTCAGAAAGCTTGGTCGCTGTTTCTACCTTCTCTTCTAATTTTTTATTTATGACTGAAACCGCTTACTGGGATGCGCGGAGCGAATTAAAACCACTTTTGCATACTTGGAGCCTCTCTGTGGAGGAGCAGTACTATGTTCTTTTCCCTGTCTTTTTGATGTTAATGTGGTGTTTCAGAAAGCGGTGGGTTTTTGGGTTGCTGATGGCATTTGCTGCACTGAGCTTAATAATGGCGCATATTGGAACTTATTTTCGGCCTACGTTAACATTTTATTTGTTGCCTACTAGGGCTTGGGAGTTGGCTATTGGAGCGAGTGTTGCTTTCTATTTCATATATAGGCCAGATTCTGTTCAAGTGCTTCGAAGTAAAAAGATAGTTAGTGAGAGCGGCAGCTTTTTAGGCCTATTATGCATATTTTATTCTATTTTTGCATTCGATGAAGGTACACCTTTTCCGAGTTTATATACATTGATGCCGACGGTAGGTACGGCGTTATTGATTTTATTCTGTTCACCAAGAACTATTGCTGGATATTTGCTTGGATCAAAGGCTTTGGTATTCATTGGTTTGATTTCTTACAGCGCTTATCTTTGGCATCAGCCTTTATTTGCTTATTATCGGTATGTAAGTTTTTTTGAGCCTAACCAATGGTTTTTTATTTTACTCATCGGCATGGTATTTTTACTTGCTTATGTGAGTTGGAGATTTGTTGAGCAGCCATTTAGGGATAAAAATTTTATTCGTAAGAGTGGCGTTTTATGGTTTTCTTTAGTCGGATCCCTATTTTTTATTGTAGTTGGTGTTACAGGCTTCCTCCAAAAAGGGTTTAAACAACGAGATGTTTATGCCGATTTGCTAATTCAAGAGTACGAACCGGATAATCGAATATTGCAAATACAAACTTGGGATCAGTTAAGGAAGTTAAGCAATTCAAATGATTATAGTGCTCATA
>JAYPYM010000330.1:0-1801 GCA_038135915.1 Gammaproteobacteria bacterium | reverse complement strand
TTTGATCATAAGCTTTGGTATGATGTGGGAGATAGTCGCCAAAAACTATTGCTGATTGGAAATTCGCATAGCAAAGATCTATATAATGTGTTTCTTGAAAGCACTGATGTGACAGCCCGTTACCAGGTTGCTCGTTTTGGAGTTCAATTGCGTGAGTTAGTGAAAAATAATCGAGAGCCTGGTTTGTTTAATTCACCTAACTATATGCAAGCGGATATTGTAATGATTGTTTCACGTTATTCCAGTGAGGATTCAGCTGCAATGGGTGATATTGTGAAAAGAATGAAATCAGATGGTAAAAGAGTGGCTATTGTCAAAGGTATCTATGAGTTTTACGCGTATGGTATCAGAAATACTGCAGACGGGCTTTTGCAAACAAAATATCTTGAACAATATAAAAAAGGGGAGATTACTGGTGCTGAAGTTGCGAGATTAATTGATGGTGCGCATTATGAACAGTACAGCACTCGCGAGCGAATTAAGCAAAATCTACTGTCTGATGACGTTATTGAAGCAATTGGCCGAGAACATGGTGATGTATTAATACTTGATAGAATGGACTATGCGTGCAATAAACTGGAAAAAAGGTGCTTTTCATTGAGCGAGAAATTTAATAAATATTACTATGATTACGGCCACCATTCTATGTGGGGCGTTACATTTTTTGCTAATAGGATTGACCAATTAGGTTGGCTTGATGATCTTTAACTAGCAGTAAATATCTGGTTGTTAAATTGGTCCGTATTCAAAGGCGCTTTTTGTTTGCGGCGCATTTATAATTATGTTGATGAGCAAACAGATTCTAAAATATAGTAGTAAAAAAATGCAAAGAGTGAGAAATATCAATGAAACTTATTGTCAAGAGGCTCCTATCGTTGTTGGGAGTATTAGAATACATTCAATACAAAAAAGAATCAGCAACAATACCTGAAAATGCTCACATCCTTATCCATATTGGAAAATGTGGTGGCCAGACTGTCAGAGATGGGTTTATGAATTATAGTAACAGTGTAGATTTAAAAGTGGTTCATGTTGCTAAACCGATATACAGGCAAGACTTAAAATACTTCGTGGTTGCTCGAGGCCCTATTTCAAGATTATTATCTGCCTTTAGGTGGAGGTATAAGCTTGTGATAACTGATGGTGTTCAAAGTAATCGATTTAAAGGTGAAAGAGAGGTCTTGCTAAAATACAAAACTTTGAATAATTTAGCAGAGGATTTGTATTATGAAGATGGTTCAGCCAATCGTTCAGCTCATGAGGACATACGTAAGATCCATCATATCAAAGAAGATATTGCTTATTATCTACATGACTTACTTCAAAAATGCCGTTCAGATCAAATAATTGGCGTGCTAATGCAAGAGAACCTGAATAATGATATCTATAGATTGTTTGGATATGAGAATAAATTTAATACTCATTTCAATCCAAAAAGCAAAGAAGAAAAAGAATTATCAGATTTAGCCATAAGTAATTTGAAACATTTTTTTTATAAGGACTATGTTTCTTTAACAAAATTGCATTGCTGGGGGAAAATAGAACAAGAAATTTTTATTAATGCAATAAGTGATTTTTAAGTAAGTTATATTGTTCTCCTGCTCTCTTAAAGTCGTTGTAAACTTAGATTTAAAAGTTTAAATTTTACTAGCTTTATGTGCGCTAACTGCTGTGTATGGTTTAGCTTTTTTCAAGTTTTTTAATCAGATACTCTATATTCGAACCTGATACTAAGTTTTTCGGATCGTAATCATCATAGAACTTATGCAGCTTCCAATTAAGTTTATACACAGGGTTGATT
>JAYPYM010000329.1:0-3818 GCA_038135915.1 Gammaproteobacteria bacterium | reverse complement strand
GACTAGATCCACTAGTGGTTCAATTAAGTTTCGTGGTAAAGAGCTTTCAAAGATGACGGAACATGCCATTGTGCATGCTGGTGTTGGTAGAAAGTTCCAGAATCCATCTATCTATGAAGACCTGACCGTATTTGAGAATTTAGAGCTTTCTTATCCACGTGGCTATACCGTTATTGGCGCACTAGCATTCAAGCGTGATGCAGAGGTGATCAGGGAGATTGAAGCAGTTGCAGATGTGATTTTTTTAGATTCTTTATTAGATAGCCCGGCAGGTTTGCTGAGCCATGGCCAAAAACAATGGTTGGAAATCGGCATGTTGCTCATTCAAAAACCAGATCTACTCATGTTAGATGAGCCGGTTGCTGGGATGTCAGTCGCTGAACGAAAAAAGACCGCTGAGCTATTGAAAAGAATCACTGAGGATAGGTCTGTAATTGTTATTGAGCATGACATGCAGTTCGTTGCTGATATCGCCAATCGAGTTACAGTGATGCATCAGGGTAAAGTGCTCTCAGAGGGTTCTATGGAACATGTTAAAAGTGACCCTAAGGTAGTCGAAGTTTATTTGGGGCATTAGATAGTCTTTTTTACTGGAGGTGGTTCGAATGTTAAGTGTGGCTGATTATCATGTCGCTTACGGCGAAAGTGAAGTGCTTCGTGGTATGGATTTTGATATTAAGGATGGTGAGATTGTCGCTATCATGGGACGAAATGGAATGGGAAAGACCACCTTGATGAAATCGCTTATGGGTATGATACCAATGAAGAAGGGTAAGGTCCTATTGGGTGATGAAGATATTAGTGATAAGAAAAGCTTCGAGAGAGTTGCTACTGGTATGGCGTTTGTACCGCAAGGTAGAATGATTTTTTCCTCGATGACAGTTGAAGAGAATATTGAAACCGGATTAACCAGTACCTCTGAAGACCGTGTCCCAGAATCGCTCTATGAACTATTTCCAGTACTGTTAGAAATGAAGGATCGTCGTGGCGGTAACTTGTCCGGTGGGCAACAGCAGCAGCTCGCGATAGCCCGAGCGCTTGCTAGTAAGCCTAAGTTGCTATTGTTAGATGAACCTACAGAAGGTATTCAGCCTTCCATTATTCGAGAAATGGCTAGAACGCTTAAAAAAATTAGGGACATGAAGCAGCTCTCGATTGTTGTTTCAGAACAAGTATTAAGTTTTGCTTTAGATGTAGCAGATCGTGTTTTAGTTATTGAAAAGGGTGAAATAGTTCATGAGGAGGAAAAATCAACACTTGATGAATCGAAAGTAGCTGCCTATTTGGCAGTGTAGTTTCAGTCTAAGAATAGAGATTAACCCAACCACTGTATTCATTTTTTGAGGAGAGCACTAATGGCCGATACTATAATTAAAGTTGATCTAAATAAGTCCCCTTATGAAAACGAACAGATTCATAATCGTTGGCACCCAGATATTCCCATGGCCGCTATGGTGAAGCCTGGTGAGGATTTTGTTGTGGAATGTGTTGACTGGACAGGTGGACAAATACGAAATGATAATTGTGCTGACGATGTGAGGGATGTTGACCTTAGTCAGGTGCACTTTTTATCTGGCCCGGTGGGCGTTCAAGGCGCAGAACCCGGCGATTTACTTGAAGTTGATATTATGGATATTGGTGCCTTTGATGACAGCCAATGGGGTTTTAATGGATTTTTTTCTAAGAAGAATGGTGGGGGTTTTTTAACTGAACACTTTCCGGAAGCGCAAAAATCTATTTGGGATTTTAATGGTATGTATACAAAGTCCAGGCATGTGCCCGGTGTTGAGTTTGCAGGGCTCATTCATCCTGGCTTAATCGGTTGCTTACCATCCAAAGAAATGCTCAAAGAGTGGAATGCGAGAGAACAAGCTTTGTTTGATACTGACCCTGAAAGGACACCGCCTTTAGCTACCTTGCCCTATGGAGAGACTGCCCATATGGGCAAGTTACAAGGTAAGAGTAGAGAAGCTGCGGCAGCAGAAGGTGCTAGAACAGTGCCGCCTCGTGAACATGGTGGTAATTGCGATATAAAAGATTTGTCCAGAGGTTCTAAAGTCTTCTTTCCAGTCTACGTAAAAGATGCTGGCCTTAGTGTTGGTGATCTACATTTTAGTCAGGGAGATGGTGAAATCACCTTTTGTGGTGCAATTGAAATGGCTGGTTGGATTCATATGAGGGTAAATCTGATCAAAAATGGTATGAGCAAATATGGTATTAAGAATCCAATTTTTCAGCCGAGCCCTATGGCGCCTAAATACGATGATTACCTAATTTTTGAAGGTATTTCTGTTGATGAAGATGGTAAACAACACTATTTAGATGTACATATTGCTTACCGACAGGCTTGCTTAAATGCGATAACCTATTTAACAAAATTTGGATATACAAAAGCGCAAGCCTACGCCATATTGGGCGTATCCCCAGTACAGGGTCATATTAGTGGTGTGGTAGATATTCCTAATGCTTGTGCGACACTTTGGCTGCCTACGGATATATTTGATTTTGATCTAAAACCTAATGCTGCCGGACCGACTAAACAAGTGGACGGGTCAAAATGTGATATACCCTTGTCTGCAGATGCTTAAGGAGACGATCATGCCACTCTATGAATATAAGTGTAAGGATCATGGTATATTCCATTCCCTAGCAACCATGGAAGAGAACGCTTTGCCGGTTAAATGCCCTAAATGCCAACAGTTGAGTCCGAGGGTGATTCTCATTCCGCCAGAGGTACTGAGTATGGCGCCCGCGAATCGTAAAGCAAATGAAATAAATGAGCGCGCAGCTAATGAGCCGTTACGTAGCCATACTCATGAAAGGGACGAAGCAAGTATCTATTGCCCTAATCACCAAGATAGGGAGCACCATCATCAGCATTTAAAAGGTTCACTGAATCAAAAAGCAGTTTATCTTGCAGATGGTAGTAAAGTGTTTCCCTCTCAACGCCCTTGGATGATTAGCCACTAGATTTTAAACCTATGGAAACCTAGTCTTCGCTGGCTAGGTTTTTATTTTGAGCCATGTGGTGGGTGAAAATCTAGTAGGGAATAAGAGAGTTTATGTTTCAGTCACTTTGACAGCTTTTATCGCTGCAGCTGTTCGGTTTTCTACCTCTAGTTTCCGGAAAATCATTTCTAGGTGCTTATTCACAGTTCTAGGACTCATGGACAGTATGATCCCTATTTCGGGGTTGCTCTTCCCATGACCAGTCCATAATAGGACATCAGCTTCTCTTTGAGTCAGTCCAAACTCATTCTTTAATAGATCCGTCTTGTTTATATTGCTCACTTTTCTCACCCTAAGTAAATATTCTCTTTCTTTTGTTCGGCTGACATAGTGAATTTCTAGGTGTTGTCCGTTGTATTCGACAAAGATGCTATGATCAATTACCTCTGGATTTGATAACAAAGGTTCTAACAGTCCTTGGAGTGTTTTCGTATGATTATCTTCAATTCCTAACTGCTCAAAAAGTGCATGAGCTTGAGGTGTTGACCAAAGTAGGCAGCCAAACTCGTCAGTTGAAAATAGGTATTGGCCGGTACTGTCTAACGCTGTTTGTGCATCTATTGTTAAGCGAGCATTATGTAAATGAACTCGCATTCGTACTAACATTTCCTCTGTGTTAATAGGTTTAGTGATGTAGTCTACACCGCCTGCTTCTAGGGCTTTGACAACGCTTTGGGTATCGCTCAGGCCAGTCATAAAAATAATGGGTGTATATTGTAGTTGGTGAAGTGATTTGAGTTTTTTACAGGTTTCAAACCCATCCATTTGAGGCATCATGGCATCTAAAAAAATAATATCTGGTGTTACAT
>JAYPYM010000328.1:0-3836 GCA_038135915.1 Gammaproteobacteria bacterium | reverse complement strand
GTCACCAGCCGTTGTAGCTCACTACATTGAAGCTAACAGACTCTACAGAGAATTGTAGGAACACTACTTCTTCATTTTATTTGTGATTTACCAATAGGAATTAATATAAAATGACACACAACAATACAAGCACTGATGTAAACGCAATGACACAAAAGGTGTTGAATGCTTTAGATGATCTTAAAGCAAGAGACGTCACCAATGTCGATTTAAAAGACAAAGCAGACTTCGCAGATAGAATGATCGTTGCTAGTGGCACCTCGAATAGGCACGTAAAAGCACTTGCACAAGAAGTATGTGATCAGATTAAAGCATCGTTCAATGAAAAACCCCTAGGCATTGAAGGAATAGATAGCGGAGAGTGGGTGCTTGTTGACTACGGTCACATCATCATACATGTCATGCTTCCCGCTACAAGAGACTTCTATGAACTTGAGCGTTTGTGGACTGCTCGACCAGAGCAAAGCTCACAAAATTAAACGCTGATCGATTGCATCATTAACTCTGTATGGGTATTTACATTCACACAATTAGCGCAAGAGCCCCATCTTGGGTACAGGAAGGTTGTCAGGAATATGCTGAGCGGCTCAAGGGACGCTGGTCGTTAACATGGCAAAACACACCCATAAAAGGCAGATCAAACCCTAAGAATATAGCAGCTGAGAGACAAAAAGAAAGCCTACACATGCTAAGCCGGATACCTGAACAATCCTTTGTTATCGCACTGGAAGAAAGGGGTAAACGTTTCGACAGCCAAACCTTTTCTAAAACACTGACGTCTAGCTTAGAAAATTTCAGGGATGTACACTTTCTGTTAGGTGGCCCTGAGGGCCTAACGATAAAAGCTAAAGAAAGGGCACAACAAACATGGTCTTTAAGCGAACTCACCTTTCCACATAGCGTAGCCCGAATTATACTCTACGAGCAAATTTACCGAGCATGGTCTATTGCGCACCAACACCCGTACCACAATGAATGAGGCGTAGTTCGTATAAGTTGTAAGTAAAAGAGTATTAAAATAGGAAGAATATTCATGAGTGCCACGATTTTAACAGATCCACCTGAAACAATTTCAGTAAAACAGTATGCCGAAACAGCATACCTAGATTACTCTATGTACGTTATTCTGGACCGTGCATTACCGCATATCACAGACGGCCTTAAGCCCGTACAACGCAGAATTATTTATGCTATGTCAGAGCTCGGTTTAAACGCGGGCACAAAATTTAAGAAATCTGCTAGAACTGTGGGCGATGTTCTAGGTAAATTTCACCCACATGGTGACAGCGCCTGCTATGAGGCTATGGTTCACATGGCACAAAGTTTCTCATTTCGATACCCACTCGTAGACGGTCAAGGCAATTGGGGGTCACCTGATGACCCAAAATCCTTTGCTGCGATGCGTTATACCGAATCTAGGCTCGCACGCCATGCACAATTGTTGCTTGAAGAGCTCGGACAAAATACAGTTGACTGGCAACCAAACTTCGACGGCTCACTAGATGAACCTAAATTATTGCCAGCGAAATTACCTACACTACTACTCAATGGCGCCATGGGAATCGCAGTTGGTATGTCCACAGACATACCTCCACATAATTTGTCAGAGGTAGCCAATGCAGTCATTCATCTACTAGAAAACCCGGATTGCTCGGATGAATCACTATGCGAGTTTATCCCAGGGCCAGATCTACCATCTGGTGCAGAAATTATCACCTCAAAGCAAGACCTAGCTCAAATGTACGCATCAGGAAAAGGTAGCTATAAAGTGCGTGCCACATATGAAATAGAGCAAGGCGATATTGTCGTAAACAGCCTACCCTATCAGGTGTCTCCAGCAAAAGTCTTGGAACAGATCGCCAACCAGATGCAGTCTAAAAAGTTGCCTTTAGTCAGCGATTTGCGTGACGAGTCTGATCATGAAAATCCGATCCGCCTAATCATTATCCCTCGCAACTCAAAAGTTGACTCAGAGGGCCTCATGTCACACTTGTTTGCGACAACAGATTTGGAAAAGAATTTTCGTGTTAACTTAAACATGATCGGTACAGATGGGCACCCAAGGGTTAAGAGTTTAAGAAACCTTTTAACAGAATGGTTAACATTTCGCACATTAACCATTCGACGGCGCCTACAAAACCGCCTAGACAAAATCTTGGACCGACTACATATACTGGAAGGCTACATGGCTGCCTTCCTGAATATTGACGAAGTGTTGGAAATCATACGTTTCGATGACACACCAAAACAAACCTTGATCAAAAGGTTTGAGCTCAGTGATAGACAGGCTGAAGCAATCTTAGAGTTAAAACTAAGACAGCTTGCAAAACTAGAAGAAATTAAAATCAAAGGAGAACAAGCCGAGTTAGAAAAAGAACGCAAAAAGCTTGAAAAAACACTCAAGTCAAAAGCAGCACTTAAAAAGCTGATGATTTCTGAAATCAAAATCGATAGAGACAAGTACGCAGACGAGCGTAGAACTAGAATTATAGAACGCAAAGAGTCAAAAGCAGTAGACACTCAAAAAATGATTGATTCTGATCCAGTCACTGTAATTTTATCAGCGAAAGGCTGGGTTAGATCTGCAAAGGGTCATGAAGTGGATTTTGAAAAACTGAACTTCAAAGCTGGGGACAGCTTACAATCTGCTGCTTATGGCCGAACAAATGAAATGGCGATTTTTTTTGATTCAGCTGGCAGAAGCTATTGTACACCAGCTCATACACTACCATCTGCTCGCGGTTACGGCGAACCACTCTCAAGTAGGTTCTCTCCAGCATCAGGCACAGAATTCGTCAGCATTATTATGAACGCAACCGACACAAACTATCTGATCTGTGGTGATCATGGGTATGGTTTTATTACCAAACTTGAAAACCTGATTACAAAGAATAAGTCTGGTAAGGCTATTTTAAAGCTAGATGAACATGAATCTTCCATCAAACCCGTTGAAATTTCTGATTTAGACAACGACTGGTTGCTATTAGGCACCGCAGAAGGCCGCCTACTCATGTATCCAGTGAGCATACTACCAAGGCTTAATAAGGGAAAGGGTAACAAGCTGATTCAATTGGGCAGCTCAAAATCAGACACAACTGATTCCCTAACCTCAGCAGTGGTACTTACAAAAGGCCAATCTGTAGAAATTTGCACTGGCACTAGGACAAAAACGTTTTCGTTCAAAGAATTAAAACGTTACAGTGGCGAAAGAGGTCAACGCGGGCAGAAAATGCCAAGAGGATACCCAAGAGTTTCAGACATCTACCTACTCGAAGACACCTGACAACTTATCGCTTTAACAAAACTGATGACACAAGATGAGCCAGACCAAGCTATCTGCAAACCAAATAAAAAAGCTAACAACCGAGGTTAAGCAATTAGGAAGTAAGTTTGGTTTCCAAAAAATAGGCATAACGAATATTGACTTAAACACTCATCAAGCCTACCTTGAGCGCTGGATTAGGCAAGGGTTCGCTGGCTCGATGAGTTATATGTCCAAGCATGGAGACAAACGTAGTCGCCCCGACCTACTGGTACCTGGCACAATCCGTGTCATTAGCGCAAGGATGAATTACCTACCAACTAACGATGAAGCGCTAAACACTCTAAACTCCCCTGAGAAAGCTTATATCGCGCGCTATGCGCTAGGCCGAGACTACCATAAGGTAATACGCAAAAGACTCAATAAGCTTGCATTGTCAATCAGCAAGCTAGTACCCTATCACCAATACCGTGTTTTTACCGATAGCGCCCCTGTGCTTGAAAAAGCGCTCGCCGAAAAAAGCGGTCTCGGTTGGATTGGAAAAAACACGTTACTTATTCACAAAGAAGCTGGG
>JAYPYM010000327.1:0-3840 GCA_038135915.1 Gammaproteobacteria bacterium | reverse complement strand
CATCGTCGAATAGCAATGCGGCTGCTTCGTGAGTTTCTACGTTATCTTTGCCTTGTTGGGTGAGTGTAATGTTGCCATTTTCATCTATGGTGATGTCTCCAGCACGTTGAGCTTCCTCTAGTGCAGCTTGATCTAAATTGCCGTCTTCGTCACCGTAGGTATCGATTAGGTAGTCTCGCTCTGCTTCATCTCTTACCCCAGCTGCCTCTAAATCACCTTCATTTAGTGCTGCAGGAGCAGCTGTGCCTGGTGCGGTAACCGAACCGTGGGTGCTGATTGCTCGATTAGCGCCAGCTGTATAAGCGCTTTCCTTACCTTGCTCGGTAAGCTCAATGGCACCGGTGGTTTGATTTATCGTGATATCTTCGGCTGCAATGGCTGCTTGCAGCTCGCTGGCATCTAAACCATCTCCATTACCGTATGTGCTGAGTAGATATTCGATCTCAGTTTCAGTTAGGCCTGCTGCAGCCAACTCTTCTCTACTCAATTGTTCGTCAACAGTGACAGTATCAAATGCAGCTACTGCTACACCACCTAATGTTGCCGATAAGGCAACCGATCTGTCAGGGTCTGCGAGTAAGGTACTCAGACCTGTAGCATCATTGCTAAGTCTATGATCCGCTTCTATGACTAGTATTTTACTAGGGTCGTTTGGGTCATTACCAATGTAGACTGCTTCACCACCAGAGCCAGGGAGCCCTCTAGCTTTAAAAAATCCATTGACGGTCGATCCCACGTCGTTTTCGGTACCTTCTAGGTCTACTTCAACGTCGCTGTCATACCTGACGCCATCTGCACCATCAACAACGAATGCTCCTTGCCCATCGTTTTCGGTTGGGTCCCATTTTAAATAATAGGTTTCACCATTATATTGAAATTCGAGATGATTATTTTCAGGGTCTTCTTTAAGCCATTCTGCAAGTAAGTCGTCCACTTCAGGAGCAGACCCAGGGCCGCCCGTACCACTTACGCCTCCATTTTCAATTAAGTAGAGTCTAAGGTCTGCTGCGGCATTTTGCACTGTCATAATAAGATGCTCCTGGGGTAACGCTAATTATTGTTTTTAAGATTGAATGGATAAATTATCCAAAAAACGCATATATTCCGCTTTTAACCAGAAATTGCTGGCTGTAGCGGCCCTTGGGTTGATTTAATCATGGGTTATACTTAACTATAAATTCGCTGATAAAGAAATGTAGTAAGCGTTACTAAATGTCTCATGTCTGTAAGGAAATATTGGCTAAAGTAAATAGCTAATCAAGCGTAGAAATTGCTAATGAACGAAGTATCCTAGCTGTTGCACCCCAAACGCGGTAGCCAGATTGGTCGAAGTGATAAGTTTTAAAATGTTGGCCATTGTAGTCGACTGAGGTCTCAGTATAAGTAGAGGCGTTTAGTATTTTAGAGAGAGGAACAAAAAAATAATCACTGATTTCGTCTGGGTTTACATTAATCTCAATGTCCTCATTTTGAATAATGCCCACATAGGGAAACATGCGATAGCCAGTAATGGTGTCTAAATAGCCTAAACTACCTAAGAGTTTAATTTCACTCGCGGATATATTAGTTTCTTCAAAGCATTCACGGAGCGCGGTGTTTCGATAGTCTTGATCAAGCGCTTTGTCATAACGACCGCCTGGAAAACATACTTGACCGGCATGGCTGCTGAGCTTCTTCTCTCGCACAGTCAGTAATACGTCAAAATCCCCTGGGTTGGTTTGAATGCATGGAATAACCACTGCTGAATGAATAAGCGGTTTTGAGTGAACCAGCTTTGGTCCGATAGGCGAAGACTCTGTTTTGGTTGCCTGAGTCAGTTTGTCTAAAATGTTCATTCTATTGGAATTTCCTGGTCAGTGAAACATTCTAGTACTTTAAGCAAAGGTTTGATCTTATCAATCGATTCACAGTATTCAGTTTCACAGTTTGAATCAGATACAATTCCACCGCCACCCCAGCAGTATAAATGTCCAGCCAGAGCATGATTTTTTGAAGTGTCATTCACAAAGAGTATGCTGCGGATATTAATGTTCATTTTCATTTGATGATTAATATCGATAAAACCTAAACTGCCGCAGTAAGATTCCCGTTGATTGATTTCTAGTTGGTCAATTATTTCCATTGCACGAGATTTAGGTGCACCTGTGATGGAGCCGCCAGGGAATGCATGAAAAAACGCGGTGAGAGGTGAAATATCATCCTTTAATTCGCCGGTAATGGTGCTCACCAAATGGTGAACATTGGCGTAGGTTTCAAGTGCCCATAATGAATCTAGCTTAACGCTGCCTTGCTTACAGCTGCGTGCTAAATCATTTCTTAATAAATCGACGATCATTAAATTTTCTGCTTTATTTTTTTCTGAATTTAACAGAGATTGAGCAATTTTTTGGTCTTCTTCGAGTTCTTTTGCTCGCGCCATGGTGCCTTTTATTGGCTTTGTAATAATGCTGTTGCCGTTAGTTTCCAGAAATAACTCTGGTGAATGGGAATGAATGCTACCCCATGGGAATGATAGGTATCCGGAGTAGGGTGCTGGGTAATTTTCCCTTGCCTTGATAAAGGCTTCAAATGAGTCTCCCTGAAACTGGGTTTGAAAACGTTGTGCGAAATTAATTTGGTAGGCGTCGCCTTGTAATATAAAATCGGAAATATGCTGGAATTTTTCTTTATAGGTTTGCCTGTCTGTATTAGCCTGTAGGGGGGCTTTGATGGTGAGTGGCTGGTTGTCGGTGTGCCAGACGTGGGCTGGTTCAGTGGACCCAATCTCTTCTACTAATTTAACGAGCGCGTGATACTGTGGATCATCATCGAATCCACTAATGACATACTGGTTTTGAGTTTGGTTATCTTTGGATATAACGACAGAATAAAAGCCTAGCGTTGCAACAGGTATTTCTGGCTTATGGTGTAACAAGCTGGGATTGCTTCGGGCTTGGTTGTTGATAAAACTATAGGAAAAATAACCATAAAAACCCGGTAAAGCAAATCTGTTGGTATTAGGAAGTCTGTTGTTATTAGGAGTGCTGCCAAAATGTTCAAGGGTATTGGTAACAACTTGATGAATAGCTTCTTGCGGGTTTTTGTGTTTGATACTTTCTTTCTGATAGTGCTGAAAAAGTGTACCGCACAAATTAACCTGTGTATCAACGCATGACATGACCCCTATGGGCGAGATTCCCATAATGTCATGCCCTTTGCCGCACGAAGTTAGCCAAAAAGAAAATTTGCCTGCTGATTTTTTTGGGGCCACAAATCGAGACTCATGCGCCTGGGCTAGCCTTATTCTAGAAAATAATTGTTCTGCAGTATATTTAGTATGTATGGCATGAGATGTGAGAGAGCCTAGAGTTAAGGTTTTGCTAAACATGTAATTTTCTTTTCAGTCCTGCCTTCTCCATTAAGCGTGTTGAGATTTCTTCTACTGAATAGTGCGTGCTGTTGATAAATGGAATATTTTCTTTCACGAAAAGTGCCTCTACACCCCGTATCTCTAGTTCACACTGACGTGGCGATGCATACCGGCTATTGGGCTTTCGTTCATGTCGAATGGCAGCCAGTCGATCAGATTCAATGGTTAAACCAAATAGTTTATCTTTAAATGGCTTCAAGGTGGTCGGCAGTCTCAAGTCGTCTAGATCGTCCTCAGTCAAGGGATAGTTTGCTGCTTTAATACCAAATTGCATAGCCAGGTAAAGGCATGTCGGCGTTTTGCCGCATCTGGACACGCCGGTGAGCACAACGTCTGCCTGGTCGTAATGTCTTGTTCTTGCGCCATCATCGTTGTCTAACGCGTAGTGGACTGCATCTATCCGAACTTTGTAAGCAGCATCGTCTACGATC
>JAYPYM010000326.1:0-3869 GCA_038135915.1 Gammaproteobacteria bacterium | reverse complement strand
TGCGGACACTATCATATTTGAAACAGATAAAAATGGTAAGAGGACGCCAAAAATCCCATTATTGAATAGAACCATAGAACTGCCTTCTTATAATATTCGAAGAGCTATGATGGTATATGATGCTAAATAGTAAACGAATTGATTACTTTGAAAAAGATAAATAACAGCTTGTTTGATTCCTGTAATGATCAGTTAAATACACTAACACCTTCCACATCCTAAGCTAAACTAAGATTAATAATAAAATATAATTATTCTCAGCTCATATATAAACAAACGGGTGGTTTAGATGAAAAATCTAATCTCTAAGCTCTTGTGTGTAAGTTTTATAATACATCACTCAGGTATTGTTTTAGCAGATGGTATTTCTGAAAGAGAACGCCTTATGGGCGTTACGACTTTCAAAGATATTGCAACCAACGTACTGGTGGTGGTGGATACTTCCGGCTCTGCAGCCAAACCAATTACATTTCCGAACGACCATAAATACATTGATAATAGTAGAAATGATAAAGACTATGGAATCCACCGCCGATACGCAGATTACTCAAGCCGGAAAGCTTGTGGTGGTGACGCCATAAAAGATTCTGATTATAGTAAATTTTTATTAAAGTGTATGATCATCGATTTTGACGTGACTGATTCTTTTGACAATCCAGAAGTTGCACCATTTTTCAACTACAATTCTCCATCACCCTGGATGAATGGTGACTCATATACCGAATACAAAAGTCTAAACCCTGTTATCAAGGGTCAAAACGCTAGCTATATTGATTTAAATGATAAAGAGTTTTTTGGGATCAAAGAATATAGAGATTTTGCCAATGAGTTTAAGAGCCAATTTGAGTACTTGGATGACACATCACCAGATGCACATAAACAACATAGTTTAATGGTAAACACGTTTGAAGTGAAAGGCGGACAGTCAAGCGATAAGGTCTGCGAAGGTAATGAAGCCATCGAAATTTGTACAGGCGGCGGTAGTGGCTCGACCACCTTTCGCGAAGAACGATTTGTAATGCAGGCTGCTTATCTACTTAAAGATATTGTGCGTGAAATACCCCATGTCATTAGAAAAGAAATGGGAGACTTTAACTATAGCGTCATGGCTACGTTGGGCAATGATTATGGACACCATACTTCATGGAAAAAATATGACGGAACATCTAGCCACTTCTTACATAGGCACCCGGGAAAGAAAGTACGTCAAACACCATTATTGCTTCCCGGCATATCAGAAAATGACAAAGAGGTTGAAGGTAGTAATGGCTGCGCAGTGATTCAACATTGGACCAACATAAAGAAAGACTCTGATACAGAAATTGATCTCGTCGCAAAAAGAATCAATGAATTAGGCATTCCACATACTAGAACATACTTTCATGACAAGGGAAGAACTGATATCGGCGGAAACCCTCAAAAAATTCTATCGACAGGACTCTCTTACTCACCTTTCTCAGAATGCCTTTATGAAGCATCACAATATTATTCAGGACAACAGGTTCCGTGGAATCATAATGAACTCAATCATTCCATTAGCTCAGCTGACACACCTGAGATAACAAAAGGATACAGAGCTCACAACCATACAACAGAGCTTTTCGACCCTGATGCATACGACACCACCTGCCAACCAGGCCCTGGAAAAACCTGTATGCTGCAACAGTTTTCTGAGTCCGTATGGGAGGACCAACAGAACGCCAATCAATGCTCCAATAACCACATCGTCTACTTACTGAGAGGCGGCCCTACATTTGACTGGCATGCTAACCCAATGATTCAAGCTATGACAGGTGCATCAGCACCAGACTCACCACCCGATGAACGAGACCTTGAGATCGATGATACGCTATTTGATGAGCTGATAAGCCATCTCGGATCCACGGGTATTAACTACGCACCAGCAAGCGGAAATCCGGCTGTGCAGCAAACAATCAATGTACATGCCATTAGCACCTTTGGGGAGGAAAAAGAGCACGAAGTACTGGAACAAGCAATCGGTGCTGGCAACGGAAAATATTTGCAAGCCGAAAGTTTTAGCGAAGTAATAGATGGCTTCAAGAATATTATCAGTGAAATTTCTGCAGGACCACCAAAAGTTCACTATCGATTTCATATTCCTAAAGATAAGAATGACGCTTTCGCGCAATCTAAAGACGTTTATGTTCTATTGAGAGGTCGAATCGACGGCCGATGGATGAGCAATCTAAAAAAAGTCAAACGAAATGGTAGCCTGATTCTCGGCGAGAATGGCGTCGACCTAGTGAACAACACCACAGGTGATTTGAACGCAAGTGCAAAGGACGAATTCAGTGGTTTAACAGACATTAATATCCTGAACCATGGTGGCTCTGCGTCCAAACTGCCTGACCCTCATAAGCGCTATACATTTATTAACGGCACTAGAAAACAGCTAAAAGCACATCTTTTCGCCAATGGTACAACCATATGGGGTGTGCCAACCGCCCAAGCGAAAAAAATTGTCGAGCAGGCTCTGGGCCAAGCACGTGACTCTTCAAACAACATCATTCCACTGGGTTACTATCCTGATTCATTCTATGCTGAATCGAAGGTTTTTCATCATGCTTCCGGAAAAAGTGTGCTATTCCAACCCTTAAATACTGGTATGCTACTCGCCATAGATGCAGATAACGGAAATGAGCTTTGGTCTGTTACTTTTGAAGAGTTCTTTCAGAACTTAAAACTGGACTATGAACAAGGTGGTGGCGACGATATCAGAGGCCTGGATAATCATATCCAGATTGATTTCGAAGACAAAAACTTTAATGGTAAACATGACTCAGGCGAAGACGCATTTGTGTTGATCAGTGCAAGACGAGGTGGTTCATACTTCTATAAGCTAGATATTACCAATATCACTAATCCAAAATTGGATTGGGAAATCATTGGTGCCAATACCAGACCAGATCTAGCTTACCCTGGTTATACTAAAACCACCACATCTGGCTTTAGTAAGCTAGGTCAAACCTGGTCACAACCTACTGTTACGTTTGTTGACGACGGTACATCAACACCGAAAAAAGTCATTATTCTGGGTGGTGGATACGATGCTGATGCCTATGATGACACAGATCCAACACTGGGATGGTGGGCAAACTGGAAAGCTTTCTATCCAAACTTGGGACAAAGCATTTACATTTTAGATTATGATACAGGCAGCATTATTAAAGAAATCACGCCATCAGCCACCGGCTTATATCTAGGTAGCGTTGTTAGCCAAGTAAAGGTGTTGGATTTAGATAAAGACACCAAAATTGACTGGATGTTTATTAACGACTTACACGGTGACGTGACTGCCTGTATGATCAAGGACATCACAGCGCTTAAGAATTCAGACTGCGCAGTAGTGTTTTGGGCAGGCGATTTAGAAAGACGCTTTCTACACGATATGGATGTAGTGGTCACTGGCGATAAAAATGGTGTACCAAAACACATCATGCTGACGCTTGTATCTGGCGACCTAAACCACCCTTTTAACAACAAAAATAACGGTATCTCAGTCCGAATACTAGATGTGCATCGCGATACCCCTTACACTAACTCAGACCTAATCTATTACAAAAGTACTCACGATTTATCTAAAGGGCCTGTACCAGCGAAAAACACAACTGGTGGCTGGCATTATAACTTCCCATCCGCTGAAAATGAGTATGTTAACACTGATCCAATCACCATTAATAACACACTAATATTCGCGACGATAAAGCCCAGCAAAACAACAACTAAAACAGGACAGTGTACTACCAACATTGCCAGTGACCTAATAACCACTTTATACGCTTTTAACTTAAAGAATGGTTCTGCAGTGATGAACCTAGATACGAGCACATCAGGCCTTGATACTTCTG
>JAYPYM010000325.1:0-3912 GCA_038135915.1 Gammaproteobacteria bacterium | reverse complement strand
ACCTAATAGTTTATCCAAATCAACTAAAATTAATAGCTCATCATTTTTATGGCAAACGCCTTGTATATATTTTGAAGCCTCGTCACCCCCGCCTACATTAGGGGTTTTTTCAATTTCAGATTGTCGAAGATAAACCACTTCCGCAACACTATCGACTTGTATACCCACAACCTGCTTTTCCGCCTCAATAATTACAATTCGCGTGTTATCGGTAATTTCCCCTGGTGGTAATCCAAATCGATTACGCGTGTCTATAACGGTAACAACGTTACCTCTTAAATTAATAATACCTAATACATAGCTAGGAGCACCTGGCACTGGAGCAATCGCACTATATCGAAGCACTTCCTGTACCTGCATCACATTGACGCCATAGGTTTCTTTGTCTAATCGGTAAGTTACCCATTGAATCATTGGGTCTTCATTTTGTACCGTTTGCGCAACTTGCACCATGAGTTCGCCTCTCGATTAGTCGTTAATGCTCAGACCATTGATTAACCGGTTCTGCCCTTTTATCAACTATAGTTAGTCTTTAAATAGGCCGCCAGCACAAACAAGATCTAACAAGCACTATTTTACTCACCACGCTTGTCTGTTGACTAAAATGTACAAATGCAATTTATAGGTTACTAAGAAAGGCTGCTTTTCAATATTTGCTTAAGAAAAAGCTCACCTTCGGATGGGGGGGTAAAGGAATGATTCTGATTGCACTCACTCCTAAGACATTATTCAGCTCATTTTCAACTCAGGGATACCCAACCGATTTGCCACTTCGATATATGACTCAACAACATCACCTAAGTCTTGCCTAAAACGGTCTTTATCTAGCTTGGCTCGGGTTTCCATATCCCAAATTCTGCAACCATCAGGAGTAAACTCGTCGCCTAAAATTAATTTGCCCTCATACAGCCCAAACTCTAACTTATAATCTACCAACAAAAGGCCAGCATCTTTGAATAAGTCTTTCAGCACTTCATTCACTTGGAACGTGATACGCTTCATGGCTTCAATATATTTCTGTTCCGCCCAACCGAATGATGCTATGTGATATTCATTGATCATTGGATCGCCCAACTGATCGTTTTTCAAAAAAAACTCAAATGTGGGCGGGACTAAATCCAAACCTTCTTCAACACCTAGCCTTCGGCAAATACTACCAGCAGATATGTTCCTCACAACACATTCTATCGGAAACATATCCAAGCGTTTCACTAAAGACTCTTGTTCGTTTAACAACTTCACAAAGTGAGTCTCAATACCTCTTTTTTCGAGTACATCCATGATAAAAGCATTAAAATAATTGTTTACCCTTCCTTTTTGAGCCAATTGCGTGACTTTTTTTCCATCAAAGGCAGAAGTATCATTTCTAAAAAACAGTATCAGGCGATTCTGATCTTCCGTTTTAAAAACAGTTTTTGCCTTACCAGAATATAGCTCTTCTACTTTATTCATTCGCCATTACCTTTAATCAAAGACTACTGAATCAGCACTTTTTATGCATGACCGTGGAAACAATAAAACGAAACTCTACCAACGTTTTTTAAGGTTAATAATTTTCATGTAGGCGATTAACCAGCTCAACGGCCAAACGCTTCGGCACTAACTTTTCATCAGACTCTTGTATGCTAATCAGTACACCATTTTCTGTTCGAATGACCCGAACTTGGCAATCATATCGTTCTTCATCTACACCAGAGAGTCGCGCTAAAGGCCCGATAATTTTAATGTAGTAAACACCTAAGCTTCGATCTAAATCGTCAATAGCCACCTCAGATTTCAGAAGCGCCAATTGAAGGTTTTCCCAGGCGCTAGCAAACCCATCTCCAAGCACTAACACCGGGTAACCATTACCATCTATCTCCAAGGACTTTTTGATCGGATCACTATTGCGCACAGTTTTCTGCTTGTTAACGCGATAATCTGCAACGTAAGTTACAAACTCATTTAAAAACCGGCTGACACTTGGCTCTTCAGCAGACTGGAATTGCCAGGGCTGAAAATCCAGTGCTTTAGATGTTGGTTTTCGTGATGCACTTAACTTTTGATATGAAATATCGACATAGGGTAGCGCATGATCACTTTGCTCACTTAAACCAAGCTTTAATCGAAAGTAATCTTTTTTCTGTTCTCTAATAAATTGAAAAGATAGGAGGTGCCAAAATTGCTTCCAAAATCCAGTTGATGATTCAGCAACCGTCATAGTATCCCACTCTGTTATCCAAAGATTAGTCTCACTAACGCTCTGATCAACTGAAATTTCATTGGCAGCAAGGAACTGCTCTAAAACAATAGGCAAGAAACTTGACGCTAAATCAAAAGTTAAGCGCTCTGCACCAGCGACACGTTTTAAGCTTGTGCCGTATTGTTCATATAGCACTCTGGTTGGGGGCATTGGAATATCATCTAAGGTTTGAGACACCTTTGGACTTTGGCCTGGTACTTCAAATTTTGGAGAAACCGGACGAACCGGCGTGTCCTCAAGCACTAGGATTCGAGGTACACTTTTAGCGGCTTTGTAATCATAGGTTCGATCCCTAAAGTACCCATCCCCATCGAACAACCAAGCACAGCCGGTGGATTGCAGAATAAACAAAAAAAGTAGCGGATAACAAAGGGATCTAATCATAAATATTCAAAAACTCAACAGTCGCTTTTATTAGTCCACTAAAGCTTCGCTCAACAGGCCGAGCTCACTGAGGGCTGCTTCTAGTTTTGGTTGGCATTGACTGGATAAAGCAGTCAGTGGTAGGCGTATCCCTTCTTCAATTAAACCCATTCTATACATGGCCCATTTCACCGGTATCGGATTAGCCTCAATAAAAAGAAGCTGGTTCACGGCTGCGAGTTTTTCATTGATTTTGCTTGCTGCTTCCCTGTCTCCAGCCATAGACAGTCTACATAAGTCTGACATTTTACGCGGCACAATATTAGCTGTGACGGAAATATTTCCTTTGCCGCCCATCAACATAGACTCCATTGCTGAGGCATCATCACCAGAATAAACGAAAAAGCCTTTATCAGCTTGAGCTAGAATGTCCCGTGTATGGTCTAAGTTACCCGAAGCTTCTTTTATACCAATAATATTTTTGTGCACCGATAATTTCAAAACAGTACTCGGCAGCATATCACAAGCTGTTCGGCCAGGAACATTATAGAGAATTTGCGGGATATCAACGGCATCAGCGATCGCTGTATAATGGGCGACTAGACCAGCCTGAGTTGGCTTATTGTAATAAGGCGTCACCAATAAGCAAGCATCAGCGCCTACTTCCTTAGCTTCTTTTGTCAGTCGAATTGCTTCACTGGTAGCGTTGGCGCCTGTGCCAGCAATGACGGGTATTCTGCCTGCAGATTGTTTAACGACAAATGCCACGACTTGGGTGTGCTCTTTAAAATCTAATGTCGCAGATTCCCCAGTTGTCCCCATGGCTACAATTGCATTTGTATTTTGTTCAACATGCCAATCAACAAGTCGTGCAAGACTATCCCAGTCTATATCACCGCTGGCGCTCATTGGTGTCACTAAAGCGACTATGCTTCCTTCAATCATGTGGGTCCCCATGCGTGATAGTCAGTATTTCAGACTCGCGAATGTCCAATTGGTTTTTCCAATATTTGCTAAATAGGTGCATAATATAACCGACCTTAAGACCAGATTCAAAGCAAGTGCAAAAATCAGTATAAAGTTCGGATAAATAATATCAATAAGATGTCAAGGAGACTAGAATGTGCTCAGATACCAACCTAAACTCGGACCAAAGAATTGTCTTAGCAGCGCTAGCAATAGACCAACCAGGTATAGTCAATCAACTAGCAAGTCTAGCTACACAAGCCGGGTGCAACATCAAAGATAGTCACATGAAGGTTTTTGGTCATGAGTTTGGGGTACTGATGCAGTTAGAAGGTACCAGA
>JAYPYM010000324.1:0-3930 GCA_038135915.1 Gammaproteobacteria bacterium | reverse complement strand
GATGTATTCCCTTTATTTGGTATTTCAAAAAATAATATTGACGAGGTATTTAAGCACCAAAAAATTCAGCGCATTGAAGGTATACCCAAAGCGCAGTTTCAAAAAACACTTTACTATGATGCTACCCTCTGCCCAATCAACCTTAAGAGCAGCCGACAAGAAAGCATAAAAGGCTGCCTAATTCGAATAGACAATGTCACAGATCGAGTCAATCTAGAAAACCTCATGATACAAAATGAAAAAATGCTATCAATTGGAGAGCTCGCAGCTGGTATGGCTCATGAAATAAACAACCCTCTCAGCACTGTATTGCAGGGCGTACAAAATATATTTCGAAGGCTATCTGTAGATGTAGAAAGAAATTACATGATTGCTGAATCAGTCGGCGCAGACTTAAAAACCATCAATGGATATTTATCAAAACGAGATATTATAAAAATATTAACTTCTATACAGGAGTCAGGCGAGCAAGCAGTGAATATCGTAAAAAACCTATTAGAGTTTTCTAGAAAAGGTCCGCATGTAAAAAAAGAGATTGCTATTAATGCTCTGATCGAAAGATGTATTGAACTGATACGCAGCAATGAAGAACTAAAGTCTATTATTGAGTACAATCAAATTAAAATAATGATAGAGCCTGAAGACACCACCTTTATGGTCCCCTGTAATAAAAGCGAGATTCAGCAAGTCCTGCTAAATATATTAAAAAATGCAATCCATGCAATCGCAGACAAAAATGAAACGCAGGCCCAACTATTGGGTAACCCTGAAGCGGGCGGGGTCATCATCATCAAGCTTTCGTTGGAAACAAAAATATTCTGTATTGAAATAAAAGATAATGGATCTGGCATGAGTGCCACTACATTAAATAGATTATTTGACCCATTCTATACCACAAAACCCCCCGGTCGGGGCACAGGACTTGGTTTAGCAGTGTCTTACTTTATTATCACCAATCACCATGGCGGATCGATTGATGCTACCTCTAGGGAAAACGAAGGCACTAATATAAAAATCAAATTACCGGCTCAGGCTCAAAAGATTAGACAAAAACTGGCAGAGCCTAACAAGGCTGGCCTCGACTACGCACCTACCAACAAAACAAAAGCATCCTTGCGCAGTACAAAAGTTCAGATAGGAATCAAGTCAAACAGCCAAGAAAACCCTCAAATTACACACTAGTCTAGTCAAGTTTGAACAGCACTTATCATTAAGCTAATACAGCATTTTTGATAAACTCAACAACCACTTCTTGCTGAATGTTAGCTTGTTCTGGATCTTCAGGATTTATAGACCAAGTGCTTTCAAGCATAGGTTTCCAAGCATAAAATTGCGTTGCTGCACCCATGATAATTGAAACTAATTGAGAAACTGGCATCTTTTTCAACAATTGTGATTCAACGCCTTCGTTATACATTTTCTCAAACTCTTGCGTTAAAGGTCTAACATACTCGCTAACCATCCAGGTTAATCGATCAGACTCTTGAGAACCTTCACTGAGCAAAAACCGAGAAAACTCTGGTCTCGACGCTGCAAATGCAACAAACTTCATAATCACCATTTCTACTTTTTCTTTTGGCTGCTCACAGTTTGATGACTTAATTTGCTGTATGAACTCAGCATCTAGCCATTGAAACGCTTGGCTAACACACGCCTTCCATAAAGAGAACTTACTTTTGAAATGATAATGTATCAAAGGTTGGGTAACGCCAGATGCCTTAGCAATTTGGGTTGTTGAAACACCATCATAACCGTTACTTGAGAACATTTTTATTGCAACGTTCAATATCCTTTGGCGGGCTTCGATAGATCTATCTATCGTATCTTCTTTCTCAACTTTCTCTATATTGTTGTTTTCTTCTTTTTCTAACGTATTATTCATTGGGTCTGAATAAGCTTGTAATGTCGTCACGGGTACCCCCACTTATTGTAAAGTTAGCTTTTATTGTTAGTTTGTATTTTTGGTTACCGCTGTTTTTACTTTATTCAGAATTACAGGAATTCAGCTTGTAGCGCAAACATCAGTTAATATCAAACAGCTATAATTTACTTTTTTTTTCTATTGTTTACAAGCTTAATTAATCGGATAACAAAATTTAATGATCAGAAATATCGTTTTTTTTGTAACTATCAAAGCTGGTTTAGTTAAGATAGCCAAATCAGCCCACTCACTACTATTATTCATATTTGTGACACAGTACCCCGCTTCACTACCAACTATCACCAGCCCACAACCAAAGAGTAGTGCTATATTAAAATCATTGTATTGATTTAGAGGTATTACAATGGCTATTTCACAAAAGAATGTATCCTCCTACGCCCAACAACATTTGCCTGTTGACAAAAATAAATTGAAAGAAGTTAAAAAGCCTGAACAGCTAGAAACTCAACATACTTTTCAGACCAATACACAACAAAAGTCAGTTCAAATTAAGCCTGAAATAGCCGAGAAGACTTCAGCAAAGAAAGCTGAAAAGCATAGAAAAACTGAAGAGGAAGAATTCAAATTAGAAGACATTCCCCTTTGTGAAAGAGACATAGACCTGTTATTTCTTTTTAATAATCAGCGAAGTGAATACCCCAGCGAGATAAAATCGGCAGTCCCAGGCACCTATTATCTGGTTAAGATAGCTCAACTGTTACATTTGGTTGTTGCCTGCAGTCCGTTTCTATTCGCATCCTTTACCGCTTACCAAGCAGCTCAACTGACCTCGCTGTCATTTCAGCAAAACATAAGCTTAGTGTTAGCGAATATTCTCTGTAGCCTGACACTCATTTTCATAGGCATAATAACCACAAGGTACTATTGGGCTAAAATCAAACATAGTATTCCTTTAGAGATCGTATCAAAGGAGACTGACGCTAAACTCTACTATTTCGTAAACCAAATTGCCAAATGCTGTAACACACCCAAGCCACTTCAAATAGCTATAAACCTCAGTAATACCGTAGAGATTCACTCATTAAAGAACCGCAAAAATGGTATGTTCAAAGAAACTCAACAAGATTACATGCTAATAATAGGTTTAACTTTATTCAAGACACTAGACAGTACAGAACTGGCAGCCCTTATAGCTTATAAAATGAGTTACTACTCGAATGCCAATACGAGCATTCAAAATATTATGGATATTCACAGGAAGTTCGAACTTAACCTTACTTTCCCAGACAAAGTAGATTACATCACTGAAAACAATATAGCTGGATATAAAAGGATACTGCATACATTTTGCTTACCATTCATTTACCTAGAGAGAGCTCTAACACGTTCTTCAAGCTATATTATTGAAAATACCATTCAAAGAATCACACAACCTCTTAATGTATACTCACTTGAAAATGCAATTACCCTTTGTGGCATGAAAAAAGTTGAAAGTGCGTTTACGAAATCAAAATCCGGACAAATAAAAATTCAAACTTTAATCTCTAAAACCAAAGCAATAAAGCTAAAGGATGCTAAAAACCCAGTGGATATTGCAATGGAGACAAGCACAAATAAAGAACATGCCAGACAGGTCAGCAAACAATGGGATAGAAAAATCAAAGACTTAATAAAAAACCAAAATTATCTAAGCATGAAGCATATGCAGTGCAAATTCAAAAGAAGCTTCACACCACTAGCATTATTAAACAGTTACAACAGGATCGGAAAACAAATTACTGAAAATTACTTAATAGATCAAAATATTTCCCCAAAGATATGCAAACAACTGAGTACACAATGGTTTGACACCAAGCAGGACTGGAGATGCAAAAATCATGTCATGAACTTTTTTAATTCTCAGTTCCGGAAAAACAGAGTGATCATCCCCAGCATCAGTCAAGATGAGGTGGGTTCGATCATGTCAATGAAACTCTCGTTGCAATCTCACATAAACCAGATTAGAGAAGACTTCCCACACTGGAGCTCGAAACTAGTATACTGGGACA
>JAYPYM010000323.1:3675-3932 GCA_038135915.1 Gammaproteobacteria bacterium | reverse complement strand
CGCTATGTTTTACTCGTTCGTTTAAAGGTACCAGTGGCCATTGATATAGACCAGCCAAAGCGAAACAAAACTCAGATAAGTACTCTAAAGGCGCAGCAATTGAAACAAGACTGTCAACAGCATGTTTTGCTTGCTCAAAAAGCTCATCATCTGGAATGTCGTCGAAGAAAGATTTGCCCTCATTTATAGGATTAAACAAGTGATTTTCCTTCATTGAATTGGTCACTTGTTTCTCGTTCAAATTCTTAAGCCACCGG
>JAYPYM010000323.1:0-3665 GCA_038135915.1 Gammaproteobacteria bacterium | reverse complement strand
ACTTTGGTAGTAGGTGGACAAATTCGTCAAAGCTACCATGAAACTGTTTTTCGTGATTACTTTTCCAAATGAATAGGGAGTAAATATGATCTGAGGGTGGTCGGACAGTAGTAATATATTGAACAGAACGATCGGTTATCAAGTGTACAGCATAGGGGCGCTCGATAAATAGATAATCACAATTATTAAAAATATGTTCCTGATCTATTTTATCTAAATCCAGAGCCTCAAAGCGTTGTCCAACCAGATTGCTATATCGACGAATAGCATGTCGGATAGTCGAGCTTCCTGTTCTCGGTATACCATAGTGTAAGCAAAGTGGTTTATCAGACACTGCCTGAAGGCCATTTTTCACAAAGAGATAATTCATATCATTCTTACAACCTACACTCACTAAATCTTTCGCATGCTGAACATAAATATCTTACAACATCATTTTTTAGTATAGAAATAAGAAGCTAGAATAAGCAAACATCCCAATCAGCCCATTTTGATAGTTCTTGAAAACTGAATTTGATTCATAATCTAAAATTGCAACCACTCATTCTAAACTAGCCTATACATATCATAAAGTTTGTAATTTTAGTGTTATTAGTCTATTTAAATTGATTGAATATAAAAAAATAGAGCATTAAAAATGTGACAAAACTAACACCAGAGTATTACAACAAATTACACCAAGCAGCAATTGCAAATAAAGCAGGACATACCCGCGAAGCATTAAATTTATGTCACGAAGTGATCCATAAGTTCCCTCAACACTTTAGAGCCAATTTGCTTTTAGCGGCAATCTATGTAAATCTCCGAGAGTTTGATAAAGCACTCACATATGCTGAAAAAGCTCACAAGCTAGATGCCAGCAATCTGAACGCTTGTCAGTTAGTTGCTAGCCTACAACAACAGCTAGGGAGTTTAAATGAAGCAGAAAAAAAACTAGCTTCTTATAAAAAAGGGTTTACATCTAGCATTTATTTCAACGAAACAGGTTATAACGCTCTATTGCAATCCAAACTAGAGGAAGCAGAGAAAAACTTTAGACAGGCACTCGTCATAAACCCATACTACCCAAAGGCACATCAAAATCTGGCAACTGTGCTTCTGGCAAATAATGATTTTGATTCAGGATGGCGAGAATATGAATGGAGATTAAAAGAAGCCGAGCTAAAACATCATATCCATCAATATTATACAGCTTTTGAGTGGCAGCATTATAAATCACCGAAAAACGAACTTCAGGGTAAGAATATACTCTTACATCAGGAACAGGGTATTGGTGACACACTTATGTTCGCATTCTGTATTTCTGACCTTTCTTCGATGGTTAATCGATTAGGTATAGTTTGTGAAACAAGATTACATTCTATTTTTAGACAATCTTTCCCTAATTTAGAATTATATCACCCAAACGCATCATTAAAACCAAATGAGTTTGATTATCAAATATGTATAGGATCATTGCCTGGTATATTTCGCCATCAACTGGATGATTTTAAAAGTCACCCTTACTTATCCAGTGACACTGGATCCATAGAGGATATCAAGGATAAACTAGGCCGCCTATCTTCTCTAATGAAAATTGGGGTTTCCTGGCAGGGCGGTTCCGATGAGGAAACAACTAAACTCAGAAGTATACCACTAGAAAGCCTAAGCCCTATTTTTAAACAATGCGATGCCCACTTTATTAATCTACAGCACGGAAATACGAAGAACAATTGGGACAATTTATCTAAGCAGTTCCCTGGCCGACTACACCAATTCGCTGATATCAATCCACTTGAAAATTTTGAAAAGTACACGGCATTGATTTCTGAACTCGACCTGGTTATCTCTGTAGACAATTCCTGCGTTCATTTTTCAGGAGCAATGGGAAAAGATACGTGGGTGATGCTCCCACACTACTGCGATTGGAGATGGGGGATTTCAGGTAGTGAATGCTATTGGTATCCGTCACATCGGTTATTTAGAGCAGAAAAAAGAAATACATGGGGTGAAGTCATTACAAAAGTTCAATGTCAACTACAAAAACTAATAGATCAACAGCCACTAAAGTGGGACAACCCAAACCGCGTGAAAAGCTCAGCAAGTACAGAAAGTGTCACAAAACAATCAAACATACTTCAAGGCCAACCTAGCGAAGAATATAACCAACTCATGACTTACTATAAAAGTACGCACTCCGAAGGATATGAAACTCGAGAGACAACATCGAATCAGAAAACCAACTCAGAGAATACAATTGCAGACGCTAAAATATTCACTTACATTGATCATATAAAACAAATATGCGACCTAGCAGAAGCAAAAAGTTACTTAGATTACAGCGCAGGTAAAAGTCTTTGTTGCCAAAAAACATCCTTTAAGCTAAAAAACGGTGAGCTATGTAAGAATTTGTCTGAATACTGGGGTTTAGAAGAACTCAGCTATTATGACCCAAGTTCTGAAGCACACAGAGATCTACCACAACAAACAAAAGATATCGTTGTTTGCATAGATTTCTTGCAAAATATGCCAGAACAAGATATCCCTTGGATACTGAGGCAGATTTTTTCTTGCGCGACCAAAGCAGTTTTTTCTAGTGTTTCATGCTATCCAGCAAAAGCCATTTTACCAAACGGCAGGAATGCCCATATTACGCTTAAATCGCCTGAATGGTGGCTTGATAAGTGGCACCAAGCACAATCTTATTACACCGATATAGAAGGGTACCTATGTTGCAATCTGCTCGATGACTCAGGAGTTATCATCGAAAAGTGGGCAGTCGCTGAAGCCAAGTAACTAACTTCATTACTGAAGTCAGTCGAATCAGGAAGCTTTTTCGGATTGATAACTCGCATCACCAGGAGAAGCACTTGAATATTCTCGTAATAAGCTTTTCAGACCTTCGTAACTCAAAAAATCAGCATTAGTTCCTGATTCATATTCAAACCCTTCTACTACTGGGCTACCCTTTTCATTTAAGGCATTGATACTATAGTCATAACTACTGGTAAAACTGATACTTGGGCAAATAACGTAATGATCATCAAACTCAAGTGTATGATGCCAAACATCTCTAGGGCACATAATCTCGTGCATCTTTTCCCCTGGCCGAATACCAACATACTCTATAGGTAGTTCAGGCGCCATCGCCTTTGCAATATCAGTGATAAGCGCAGATGGTATCTTAGGTACAAAAATCTCTCCTCCATGCATTCTACCTAGCGAAGCTATCACAAATTGAACTCCTTGTTCTAAGGTAATCCAAAATCGCGTCATATCTTTATGTGTAACTGGTAACTTCTCCACACCTTTATCGATCAGTGACTGAAAAAATGGTACTACACTACCACGAGACCCGAACACATTTCCATATCGAACCACAGAAAATACTGTCTCTTTCCCACCAGTAATATTATTCGCTGCTGTAATGAGTTTATCTGATGCTAGCTTAGAAGCTCCATACAGGTTAATCGGGTTAGCCGCCTTATCTGTTGATAACGCAACCACCTTTCTAACTCCAGTCTCAATCGCACCATCTATGATATTTTGTGCGCCCATGATATTCGTCTTTATACACTCCATAGGGTTATATTCAGCAGCAGGTACTTGCTTTAACGCTGCAGCATGTACCACGATGTCAATATCTCTCATAGCCATTCTTAATCGCTGAGAATCTCTGATATCCC
>JAYPYM010000322.1:900-3932 GCA_038135915.1 Gammaproteobacteria bacterium | reverse complement strand
CCATAGTGCTGCTTTTAGACCGTCTTCAAAAGAGTGTCCAACATTGTAGAGTTCTTCAATCACAGCTGTTTTTGCTTTGGCGTATTCGTAGTACAGTTGAGTGACGGTCACTATAATGGTGACAATCAGGTAAAAACCAAAGACAATGCGTAGTAGTTTAAAACCTATTGAATTATGAAGATCAATATTCATTTAAAAGCGCGTTTAATCCAATGCTATGTGTTTTTTTGATAGCTCTTGTGTATCAGTGTAGAACAACTAGGAAAAAGAAAAGAGAAGAATATTTTGCGAAGCTAATTTAGTTAGCCCTAGTAGGCGTATTAAACGAAATGCCGTTAATTTAAAGGTTTGTAGCTCAATTGACTAAGTCATTAAACCCAACCTGAATAGCCGCCTTAATTATGGGGCTGATGGATATTCAAAATTTAATGAATAATTGGTGAAGCCGGAATCTTCGATTTCGAAGCTTATTTGGATGGTTTTTTCCGGGGGAAGCATATCATATTGTAGTAGGTCCCCGTTTCGATAGTCTTTTGGTTGGATGGTTAGTTTTTTTTCAGATGCGCCGTTGAGATCAGTAAAATTCAGCACCAGATTTGGAAAGGGTATTGGTACTTCAGCCAAGCTAAAAATAATTGCATCTACAAATAGTGTGTTTTCTTTTGTTGGATGCTCACGCATCGAAACGCTGACGGTTTTTATTTGCTTGGGGTCTCTCAGCGGTTTTATGGTGCAGGGAGCATGTTGGCATAGAAAGGCTAGTTTCGGACGCCAGAATTTATCATTAGCCAGCTTGTCAAAGTTGTAGTAGAGGTATTGCCCGGCGAATAAGACGGCGATGATGAGTGACAGTAATATTTGTAGCCATTTTCCCTTTTTTGATTCGTTGCTGCGTGTGGATTCAAGTGGCTCATCGTTTAGGTGGTTTAGTGCTTTTGCTTTAGACTCATCTGGATGATTGGTTTCTAGGCTTTCTTTTTCTTTTGTTGAGTATTGGATTTCATCTGAGGAAACGAAAAAGTCAGCAATGTCTTGGTCAAGTCGGCTGGTATCAAAACTAAAATCATGGGTTGGTTTAGGTTTTTTATCTTCATTTTGGCCTACTTTGTTAATTTTGACTTCTTCTGAGCTTGGCTGGTCAAATTTGCTTGAAGCTGATTTGTCATGGTCCAATTCGTCCAACAAGTTTTCTACCCATGATTCATTTTCGTCCTGTAGAGATGCGCTAGACTGGTTCGCATCCGAATGTGTTTCCAAGGAGAATGCATCCTGATGCTCTTTGGTTCCGGATAAGCTCATGAATTCATCAGAAATTTCGTCACTCTCATTGTCTGGCTTTGTAGACATTGGTGCTGGGTCAAGTTGGCGCGCTGTGTTTTGTTCTGCGATGCTTTGCTGGTTATCGAAGGGTGAGGCACTCTGTTCTAATTTATCAATATCGTCGTCGATGGATTTAAGGTTTGCCTGCATTGTTTGGGACCAGCCACTTTCGTTAGGTGTTTTCGGTATTTTTGCTGGTGGGGGTTTAACGCTATTGTTGGTTGTGTTTTGGGCTGTAGTCGGATATTGGTTTGCATTTGCAGGTAGCGGTGCTTTTTGTGCGTGTGGCGCTGCCATCGTAGGCCTTTGCTGCTGAGCTGCATGCATCGGTTTATGAGAAATATCAGTTGGCCTTGTATATGCGCTTTTTTGCAGATTTGGCTGTGGCTTGTCCAGTGATTCGGAGGCTTCTTTAACTGCATTAAACACGCTCATACATGAACCACAGCGAACTAGGCCTTTTGCCGCTGCTAGTTGGTCTTTACGAACGTTAAATATTGTTTCGCACTTTGGGCACTTGGTGATCACTGGTCTCTGCCTTTACGCATGCCCGCTTAAATAACGCATAAGTTACTCTTGCTCTTAAAACCTATAGCTTTGCCTTAGTTTACACCTGGCTTGTGATATTCTTGCAATACTATTGAAGCCTACTTTTTTCATAGTATTGCGCAATTGAGTCAAGCTAAGTTACTGAAATTTAAACCGTTTCGAGGGTTTGATATTCAATTTACCTACATGATACAACTTTTCTCTTAAAAATGAATTAAATATATTCATTGTAGTACGAGTTACGAGTTTGTTTTCAGTTGCTTTTTCTGGAAGCAGTTAAAAGTGCCCAGCCTTCTTTCGTTTTAATATCAAAGTCGTTAAACCAGGGTGAATAAGCCTGAATGACCGAATCGCTTTGATTTTCTAGGATACCTGATAGCACTAAATTTGCATTTGGTAGCGCTAAAGATGCGAAGGTGCTGGCAAGAGAGATCAGTGGTTTGGCTAATATGTTAGCTATTACTAGGTCTGCTTTTGGTACTCTGTTTCTCTCGTTGTTGTTTATTGTTTCCGGTAGAAGATATGTCAATTGATTAGATAGGCTGTTTTTCTCAGCGTTTTCTTTACAGGCAGTTAATGCCTGTGGGTCGAGATCAATAGCCCAAGCGAATTCTGCTCCCAGTGCTAGAGCGGATAATGCTAGGATGCCAGATCCGCAGCCGAAGTCGATCACTTTGATGGGAGCCGCAGCATTAATATGCTTGTCTAACCAGTTTAGGCAGAGCCATGTGGTGGGGTGACTACCTGTGCCAAAAGCAAGTCCGGGATCTAGAGAGATAGATACCTTGGTGTCTGCTGGCTTTTCGCTCCAGCTGGGTATGATCCAAAGCCTTTCACCAAAACACATAGGCTGGAAGTCGTCCATGCAACGGCGTTCCCATGCTTCATCTTTAATGACTTCGACTATTGGTTGTGGTAGAGCGTTCAGGCTGTTATAGGTACGAATTTCGTTATCTAATTTTAATCCGGTATATTCAGCTTCATTGATCGATGCCAGTTGGAACAATGCTTTAACCTGAACTTTTTCCCATAACGGCATGGTTCCTGGTTCTGGTTCAAAAATAGGTTGGTTTTTGTTGTCTTCCAGTGTGATAGCTTGTACCCCAATATCTTCAAGCGCTTCTTCTAAAGCGCTTAGGGAGCCTAAGGGTGTTTCATACGTG
>JAYPYM010000322.1:0-890 GCA_038135915.1 Gammaproteobacteria bacterium | reverse complement strand
CGTGAGTTGGAGCCATTGATTCATTGATGATTTATTTCTTCTATTAGGTGTATATTGAGTTTTTCATTTAGGAAGTCTGGGTATTCAAACACATTGTTTCTTAAAAAATTGACGTTGGTTTCTATGCCCTCAACTAGGATTTCGTCCAACGCGTTTTGCATGCGTTCGATTGCGTTTTTGCGTGTAGACCCTGAGCAAATCAGCTTCCCAATTAAGGAGTCATAATAGGGCGTCACTTCAAATCCAGCATAGATGTGCGTGTCCATTCTAACGCCGGGGCCACCGGGAGGGTGATAGTAGTTAATTTTGCCTGGTGATGGTATAACTTTAACCGGATCTTCAGCGTTGATCCGGCTCTCAATAGCATGCCCCTTAAGTTGTATATCTGCTTGTGTGAGGCTCAGCGGTAAACCGCTGGCGATTAGAATTTGTTGCCGTACGATATCGATCCCAGTGATCATTTCTGTCACTGAGTGTTCTACTTGGATTCTGGTATTCATTTCAATAAAGTAAAACTGCCCGTTTTCATATAGAAATTCGAAGGTGCCTGCGCCTCGATACTTTAGCTGCTTTGCTGCGATGACACATTTTGCCTGTAGATTTTTACGTTCCGCATCATTGATATTAGGTGCTGGTGCTTCCTCGACAACTTTTTGGTGTCTGCGTTGTAAGGAGCAGTCTCTATCTCCCAAATGTACTGCATGCCCATTCCCATCTCCTAATATCTGTACTTCAACATGCCTTGGCTTGAGCAGTAGTTTCTCCATATATATATCATCGTTGCCAAAGGCGTTCATTGCTTCTGTTCGAGTAGTCGCAATCGCGTTTTCTAATTCAGCTGCTTTGTAAATCGCTCGCATGACTTTTCCGCCGCCGCCCGCTGATGCTTT
>JAYPYM010000321.1:1985-3964 GCA_038135915.1 Gammaproteobacteria bacterium | reverse complement strand
AGGCTATACAGGTTTACGATTTGGTCCACTCACAGAAATTAAAAGCGCACTAGGCAATGATTTTCTTTCGCCATTTCGCACATATGGCGGCGCAATATCCAACCACCCCGCCTTTCAAACCAATACACTTGCCACAGAACACTCCACATAACAAACTTGACTATTTTGGTTTCTCATTTATAACTAAAGTAGCTGAAATTGAAAATGAAGTACGCTTTATCAAGCAATGTATTTTAGTGTTTTAATCAAGCTCATCTTTTGACTAGTTAATGTTTGGGGAGCCTAATGCCAGTCACTAATTCGATAAAAAATAAAAGACAAGAAAATTGGTTCAAAGCATTATCACAAGCTATTTCAGATACTGAAATATCCTCTTCTGTATCTGAAAGAAAACTCTCTCATGAAAAAGCATTCATAAAGTTTAAAGAGTTTTTAGACCAAACCCGAAACCACAAAGGTACTATCTGGATGTTTGGCAATGGGGGCAGTCTAGCCACCTGTATGCATATCAGTCAAGATATACAAAATAGACTTCACACAAGAACAGAAACGCTTAGCTCAGGGCCGTTAATGACGTGTGTTAGTAACGACATAGCTTTTAATCATTGTTTTTTAACACCTTTTCAGCAGCACGTTCAACCAACGGATATGCTCATCGTTTTATCTTGTTCAGGTGAATCAAGCAATATTATTAATACAGTATGCCATGCGCTGGAGAACCAGATTAAAGTCATTTCTCTCAGCGCCATGAAGCAAAATAACAAACTTAGAAAAATGAATTCAGACTTGCATTTTTGGGTACCCACCTCTTCATTTGGAATTGCAGAAGTAGCACATCACGCAATACTCCATAACTATGTGGAGACGCTTGCAGAGGGTGACGACAATATGAATTTAGCTGAACAGCAAGAAGCGCAAATGGTTTTGAGCGAAGAATCTTTCCTATCCCTCGCATAAATCAATTTAGCAAATCGATCAAATAATGTTTTACAGAATTCTAGATCGAAGAGGTTAATAGTCGATATGAAAGTACTAGTTCTTGGGAGCAATTCATTTTCTGCTTCGCACTTCATCTCTCGGTCTCTTCAAAACAATGCTGAAGTCTTAGGTATCAGCAGATCTTCACTGTTGGACCCTTGTTTCTTACCTTTTGATCCAAGTCTACATGCTCAAAACTTTAAGTTTTGTCAATTAGATATTAATCAGGACCTAGAGTACATTAAAGCGATGATTAAGCGTTTTAAGCCAAATGTTGTTGCAAATTTTGCTGCTCAAGGCATGGTGGCGCAGAGTTGGGAAAACCCTTTGCACTGGTACGATACAAATATTTCATCATCCGTGGCTATCATTGAATTTCTCAAACAATGTGATTTTTTAGACCGGTACCTACAAATTTCTACACCAGAGGTCTATGGACCTCATTCTCAACCAATTCAACCAACACATCAATTTTCACCATCAACCCCATATGCAATTTCCAAAGCCTGCTTAGACGAGCATTTACGCGTATCCTTAGCTTATCAGGATTTTCCGGTGGTCTTCACTCGTGCCGCTAATTTTTATGGACCTGGTCAACAACTTTACCGCGTGATACCCAAAGCCTTTCTAACTTTCCTAGCTAAAGCAAAATTCTGTCTTGACGGTGGTGGCCATGCATTGCGAAGCTTTATCTATATTGATGATGTAGTCGAGGGTTACTGGAAAGCTGCTACCGAAGGCGAGATCGGCGCAATCTATCACTTTGCTTACCAGGAAATGATCAGCATTAAGTCTTTAATTTACTTAATTGCTGGTCTTTGTCACCTAGATCCTAGCGCTTATATTACCAATACTGAAGAACGTTTAGGCAAAGATAAGGCTTATGCATTGTCAATCGAAGATACCACAAACAAGCTAGGTTGGGCACCAAAAATCGACCTACAAACTGGCCTAATTAACACTTTTCAATGGATAAGAGCTCATCATGCCCAACTAAATAA
>JAYPYM010000321.1:0-1975 GCA_038135915.1 Gammaproteobacteria bacterium | reverse complement strand
CCTTGGGAATATATTCACAAAGCCTAAGTAAGGAATTAGACACATTGAAATCGAGCACTAACTTTTACCCAACTCAATACCAGTTAGATAATGTACGTGAGATAAACCACAACTATTTGCTTGAGCAGTTCCAAAACCCCGAACCAATTTTGGACCAGGTTAGAGACTTAATTAAAAGAGGCGACTATACCTTAGGTGAAGTGGTTGATGAGTTCGAACGTGTTTTTTCTGAGCAGTGTGGCGCTGCATTTGGAATTGGTGTAGGCAGCGGTACAGATGCACTATTTTTGGCACTTAAAGCGACCGGCATTGGCCAAGGCGATGAAGTCATTACCACGCCCTACACATTCTACGCGACTATATCTGCAATTGTACGTACAGGCGCAAAACCCGTTTTTGTCGATATCGGTAAGGATTATAATATCAATGCTGAGCGCATACCTGATGCAATAACTCAGCAAACAAAAGCGATCATGCCCGTTCACTGGTCCGGTAATCCGTGTGATGTTATCAAGATTAAGGACATTTCAGAACATTATAAAATACCGATTATTGCAGACGCTTGCCACGCTATTGGCGCGACTTATGATAGTCGAAAAATCGGGGAGTTTGCCGATATTTCATGCTTCAGCTTGCATCCACTAAAGAATTTAAACGTTTGGGGAGATGGCGGTGTAATGATCACCGACAATGTTGCGATAGCAGACAACGTGATGAAGTTAAGGAATCACGGGTTAGTTGATAGAGACACCTGCGAACGGTTTGCCTATAACTCACGCTTGGACTCACTACAGGCGATTGTCGCAAATTATCTGATCAAGCATCAGCTGCAACAAACGACTGACGGTAGAGTATATAATGCAGCATATCTAGACGAAAGGCTTAAAGAAATTGAAGAAGTCAAGATACCCGATCGGAACCCATTAAAAAAGCATGTGTTTCATCTATATATGGGAGAATTTAAACACAGAGATGAGCTTAAAGCATACCTACTAAAGCATGACATTGATGCTAAAGTCCACTACCCAATCCCTATGCACTTACAGCCAGCTGCTCGTTTTCTAAACCATAGGGTTGGTGATTTTCCGATGGCCGAACGGATAGCCAATAATTGCCTGTCACTACCCGTACACGAGTTCTTAAATCGAATTCAATTAGATCGAATGATAAATACAATCAAAGACTTCTATCAGAAGGTATAACTATCAATGAATCCACTAATACCCTTTGTCGATCTCAGTAGTGATTTCAAGCAGCATGAAGCAGCCTATGCAAAAGCATTTTTGGCAGTAGGCCGATCAGGCCAGTATATACTTGGTCAGGAGGTAAAAAAGCTAGAATCAGCACTAGCCCAACAATGCCAAACGCCATTTGCGGTTGCTGTCGGCAATGGTACCGACGCTATATCCTTAGTGCTAGCGCTTTACGGAATAAAATCAGGCGACGAAGTAATCTGTGTACCCAATACTTTTATCGGTACGATAGGTGCAATCATTCAGGCTGGTGCAACACCTAAATTTGTCGATGTCGATAAAGACTATAATATTAATCCAAAACTCCTAGACCAAGCTTTTACAAGTCAAACAAAAGCAATCATAGCAGTACACTTAACGGGAAATCCTGCTCCCATGAATGAGCTAAAAGCATGGGCTAAGAAAAAAGGGGTTCTATTGATTGAAGATGCCGCTCAAGCGCTAGGTGCTTTTCACCAAGGAAAAGCGGTAGGATCGCTCGGTGATTTTGCAACATTCAGTTTACACCCACTTAAAATTCTTCATGGTTTTGGGGACGGCGGGTTTATAACCACTCATTCTGAAGCAGCTTATCATAAGCTTTTGATGATTAGAAATCATGGCTTAAAAAATAGAAACGAGGCAAAATACTGGGGAGTTAACTCAAGATTAGATGAACTGCAGGCAGCACTCATTCGACCCCAGCTGGCTACACTCAGCAACACGCTTGATGAGTACAAGCG
>JAYPYM010000320.1:0-3970 GCA_038135915.1 Gammaproteobacteria bacterium | reverse complement strand
GCTCTGAACCTTCAAATCATCTACATCAACATATTCGTCAAATTCATCGATCCTATCTTCTGCATTTGAAATAGCGGAATTTAATAGCTTTTTCAGTAATACTGCTGCTTTTTTATTACTGTATTCCAATATCAACAGTGCTTCGTTCACAGTCTTGCCACGTATTTGATTCGCAACAAGGCGAGCTTTGAATGGTGATATTCCTGCCCTTCTTAGGGTTGCGGAAATTTTCATCGTTTACCTCTCATTCTACTCTTTTAACAATCGCCTATCTTTTTGCTTTTTTATCTGCGGCATGTCCGCGATAAGTCCTTGTTAGCACGAACTCCCCTAGTTTATGTCCAACCATATGCTCAGTTATCAATACCGGTACGTGCTGTTTTCCATTGTGTATAGCGATTGTAAGGCCAACCATCTGTGGTAAAACCATAGACCTTCGGGACCAAGTTTTAATTGGTTTTTTTGACCTTTCATCAATAGCTTTCTCCACCTTCTTCAGAAGATGGGCATCTATAAATGGACCTTTCTTTAATGACCTTGGCACGGCATAAACCCTCTTTCTAAAATCTTTCTCAGTATGCTAATTAACATCTTCCGGAATCTATAAACATTGTCTTTATTTCTAAATATTCACTCTTTATTTGCGTCGAACTATCATCTTATCTGTTCTTTTGTTCTTTCTAGTCTTCCGCCCTTTTGTTGGCATACCCCAAGGAGATACTGGATGTCTACCACCGGAGGTTCTACCTTCCCCTCCACCGTGCGGATGATCCACAGGGTTCATAGCAACACCCCTAACAGTTGGCCTAATCCCACGCCACCTTGAAGCTCCCGCCTTCCCTAGCGAGCGCAGATTATGCTCTGAGTTGGACACCTCTCCGATAGTCGCTTTGCATTCAAGCAGCACTTTCCTTACTTCTCCAGACCTTAGCCGCAGCGTCGCGTAACTACCTTCTTTTGCAAGCACTTGAACACCCGCTCCGGCACTTCTAGCAATCTGAGCCCCTTTACCCGGCTTAAGCTCTATACAGTGCACGGAGGTACCAAGAGGAATATTTCTTAAGGGTAGCGAGTTACCCACTTTAATTGGCGCAGCTTCCCCAGACTCAACCTCTTGACCAGACGTTATCCCTTTGGGCGCTATAATGTATCTACGCTCTCCATCAAGGTATTTTATCAATGCTATATGGGCGCTTCTATTTGGATCATACTCAAGCCTTTCGACTACACCCTTTATTCCATCCTTACTTCTCTTAAAGTCAATTAGGCGGTATTTACTTTTATGACCACCACCTATATGCCTAACAGTAATTCTACCCTTGGTATTGCGGCCGCCCGTCTTTGGCTTTGGCCTAGTAAGAGGCGCATAAGGTTTACCCTTATGTAGCTCTTCACTTACTACTTGCGTTACAAATCTTCTACCTGGTGAAGTAGGTTTACACTTTTTTAAAGCCATCTTTATAACCCTGCACTATTTTCAAACTTATTCACCGTCAAATATCTCTATTTGACCCTCTACCAGCGTTAAATAGGCTTTCTTCCAATCGCTTTTTTTTCCACTATAGCGACCGAACCGCTTAACCTTACCCTTGGCATTAAGAGTATTCACTTTACCCACCTTAACATTGAATAACTCTTCTACTGATTTCTTTATTTCTGATTTAGTTGCATTCTTTGCAACTTTAAAAACATATTTTTCCCCTTGCCCAGAGCTAGATTTCTCTGATACATGAGGTGTGAGAAGTGTGTTAAAAACGTCAATATGCTTGCTTTTCATCCGTAGCACTCCTCTAGCTTTCTCACCGCTGGCAATGTCATCAAGACTTTTTTATAAGAAATCAAACTAACCGGATCCAAATTTTCGTGAGTTACAACACTCACCTTAGGGATATTTCTAGCTGACAATTCTAAATTTTCAGCAACCTCATCGACAACTATTAATACGTCATCTAGGCTATGCTGATTCAGCAAACCCTTCAGCAACTTTGTTTTTGGGAGCTCTATAGAAAGCGCCTCGATAACAAGAAGCCTATCCTGCCTCAATAACTCTGAAAGGATTGAGTTTATAGCAGACTTGTACATTTTTTTATTTATCTTTTGCTCTTTTCCAGCTATCGGCCTAGCAGCAAAAGTCACCCCACCACCAACCCAAATAGGGCTTGATCTTGTACCAGCTCTCGCTCTCCCTGAGCCTTTCTGCCTCCACGGTTTTCTTCCACCGCCGGCTACTTCAGATCGGTTTTTTTGAGCCTTGACGCCTTTTTTGCCATTAGAAAGATATGTTTGAATCACTTGGTGAACAAGAGGCTCGTTAAACTCTTTACCAAAAGCAATTTGGGATACCTCAACTTCTTTCCCACATACGGTATTAAGATTCATACTTTATCCCTCACTTGCCAGCTTTGCTTTTTTTACAGAAGGAAAAAGGAAAACTTCCCGACCAATAGATCCAGGGATAGATCCCTTAATCAAAATTAGATTATCCTCGCTATCTACTCTGACTATTTCAAGACCCTGTACAGTTACATTTTTATTCCCATACTGGCCAGCCATTTTCTTCCCTTTAAAAACCCTTCCCGGCGTTTGGTTTTGCCCTATTGAGCCAGGCGCCCTATGCGACAAAGAGTTACCGTGAGTAGCATCTTGTGTTCTGAAGTTCCAACGCTTAACCACGCCAGAAAAGCCTTTACCTTTTGACACACCGCGAACATCGACTTTCTGGCCTTTTTCAAAGAGCTGCACTGTCACCTCGGAACCTAGAGAAAAACCTTCGAGCTCGTTTTCTGACACTTTCATTTCCCAAAGCCCAACACCAGCAACAACACCAGCCTTCGCGAAATGCCCCTTCTCTGGGCTCTTCAAACGACTAACTTTTTTCTCTCCAGCCGTAACCTGAATTGCAGAGTAGCCATCATTTTCAATTGTTTTAATTTGCGTAACTCTATTTGGGACAACCTCAACGACTGAAACTGGTAAGCTATTACCATCTTCGTCAAATATTCTAGTCATCCCTCTTTTGCGGCCAACTAAACCTAAACTCATTCATTTAACCCCGTTCATTTTCTAAATGATGTAAACCACGATGCCTGCGGCTACCCTAGACTAATCTTTACTTCAACCCCAGCCGCTAGATCTAGCTTCATTAGTGCGTCTACAGTTTTATCAGTTGGATCTACAATATCAACGACACGCTTGTGAGTTTTAATTTCATATTGATCTCTCGCATCTTTATTAACATGAGGCGAAATCAAAACTGTAAATCTCTCCCTACGGGTCGGCAAAGGAATTGGCCCCTTGACCTGCGCTCCAGTCTTCTTCGCTGTATCCACTATTTCAACAGCTGACTGGTCGATTAGCTTATGATCAAAGGCCTTTAGCCGAATGCGTATCTTTTGATTTTTTACCTTCTGGGTCGCACTCATATTTTACCATCCGCTTGAATAAAAACCATAAAAAGCCCACCCCAGACACCTTCGGTCCAGGCGGAATAAATATTTGCTTGTAACAGTGCACAAGCTATATATTCATTGAGATTGGAGGTACTGCCAATTACCAATGAATATGACGTCAAACCTAGTCTAATTTTAAACGCATTACTTAGCCTCTAATCGAGAGACTGGACCACGTTTGCGGCTATTTTTAGCATGCTTTAAAATTGAAGCGAATTCTAAATGCGTTACTCTGATAAATCAAGCTTTATCATTCAAATATTTAAAAGCAACTCGATAATAATCCACAGCTACACAAGTCTTTAATGGCACATTATATATAAAACTAAACCTCAGTGACTAAGTTTAATAGACTTAAATTATTTAGTGGAAATTCTTCCGCCGGAAGATTAGTTCATCTTCTAATATCAGAGTCTTCTACCACAGCCTTGAAAATATGATAGCCTAGTTATAAACGTATGCAATTGTGGAGCTCATAACCGGATTTGAACCGGTGACCTCTTCCTTACCAAGGAAGTGCT
>JAYPYM010000319.1:0-3979 GCA_038135915.1 Gammaproteobacteria bacterium | reverse complement strand
GCTATAGAGCCATACCCTATTGTTTGGCGGAATATTATCTTTAATCCAGTATTGGTTAACTGCATCGCATAACTTATTAACCAGTTCGTTATCCTTTTCTGCGCCGAGAAACCAGCTTGATAGAAGTGTGTCTCGTCTATGACCGTCAAAAGCAAAGAAGCCGTTCGATAAATCTAGCCACTCATCAAGTGGCATATTGCAAAAACAAGTAGCATCGACCCAGACTCCGCCATATTTTTGCAGTAGGTTGATTCGAATAATGTCAGAAAGTGCGGCTAAGGGAATATTCTTAATTTTATCATTGCCAAATAAGTCGCTTAGATTTACGTACTGATCCAAATTAAATTTGTCTATTACGATCAGTTCCCATGTTGGGTTGAAATCAGTCCAAGATTGGAAGCATTTTTTTACGATTAATGGAGCGTCATCAGCGCCCTGGTGCCAAAATGCCCATATTCTCTTTTTGGTTTTAGAGCCCATAGCGAGCTATCCCCCTGGTGATTAATATTGCAACCATTGTCAAATAGCATTTAGGTTATGCTTTGGGTCGTACAGAACTGGGGTATTATAAAGTTACTATTGTTTGATTGTGAAATATAATTTGTGTTTTTATTTGGTTTGGAAAAATTGTATGATTATCTGCTTTACAAAATCTCAAATGAAAGCACAGGGCGTATGATTTTTTTGGCAGCAGTTAATTGCTTCCCTCTACCTCTCTTAAACGCAGGCGCTTGGAGTTACTAATTGTGTATTATCCGAGCGCTATATTAGTAACCCATTGACTTGAGCCATTTTGGGCATTGGTTCGGAATCGGGTGCATGTTGTTGGTGTTTTGTGACCTAAGCACGAGGAGTACCAGCCAAGTGGTAATTCAGAGTTACCTCGAAATATTTCTAGGTCAAGCATGGGGTCGGTGCTGATGAGGATTTTTTTGCCACTTTTGCCTCTGGTTAATATTACTTGGTTTTGGTCTGTTTTTTCCGCTGATATATCTGGGTGGAAGTGAAAGTAGAAGTCTACCTCTATCGGCTTATCAGTGTTTAGGGTGTCTAGGATTTTGATGGATTGAGCATGCGTATCCAGTTCAATGTTACGTTTTGCTAAGCTGATGCCGAGTGGTCTGTAACCGTCGTGAACACCGGACACTGATTGGGCCTTTCCATTCTTGGTTGCTGGGGACAGTTGTGCGTTAGCTTTTCTTGACCACATAAAGGCGCCCGCAATGTCGCTTTGGTCTTTTCCGGCAGCGACCAAGATATTATGGGCTGTGCTACCTCTAAAGTAGCTTCTCCATTTCTCTTCTGTATGGTATGCATAGGTGCCAGGGTCTAGAATCCACCAATCGCCATCGATCGCGAGACAAAAGCTCAACGCATCGGCGTGACCGTGCGCGGCAATTTCTGGATAGCCGAGTGGGCCTGCGTCGAAGATTAGATGAAAATTCTTTTCTCCTAAAATGGCGTAGCCACCTTTATGGTAGGTGGTTGGGTATTGAGTTTGGTGCGGAGCTGAGCGAGTGAGTGCTTGCTTGCTGAATATGGATTTATATAGGCTTAATTTTTGGCATTTATTATTTGGGTCGCTTGGATGGTTTTTTCCTTCGTAGCTTGCAATCAGAGCTTGGAAGAGTGTCAAAGGTTCTTCGGGGAAGCTGACCATGGTGCCGTCGTCTGCATCGCCGATTTGTGGCGGGTTAGATTCGTCTCTTGGAGAAAGGTCCACCAGAAAACGGTACATACCTTCAAGCCGGTCTAAATAGCTTTTTTCAACATTGGCGCTTCTTGCTTTTGCAACTGCAAGGTTAACCAGGAAGTACTCAAATACTTCGGCGTGGTAATGAATAGCTTGCTCTTTATTAACGCCGTCTGGGAATACTTGAAGTGTCATTTCTTTTTGTAAGCCTTGCCACGCAAAGTCTTGCCATGCTTTGCTTTCTTCACCGAACTCAAAGGTACTGCACAATATGTGCAGACCCGAGAGTTCGCCGATCAAGTGATTATTTGCAGAGCTAAATTTAGATAGGTAGTATTTGATGAAAAAAGCATGCTGGTAAATTTGTTTTTTTAGCAGAGTTTGGTCTAGTTCCAAATCTAGAATGCCTTGTTTCATGCCGCTTGCTTTTAATATTTCATGGCAAAGGCACCAACTCATGCCGCGCAATGCTATTTCAAGTGAGCTGCACCATTGTACCCCTAGGCCGAATGGGTTGTTGCTAAGCCAGCCGGAGAGGATTTCAGTGATTCGATTGAGTTGAGTGTCTTCTTTCGTTTTAAAGTAACAAGCGGCGATAGGTATCAGGAACTGGTGTCGACCAAGCTCCCAGATGACTTTGGAGTCACCAACTAGCTTTTCGTTTCGATAATCAAGCGTTTTACCATATGCCTTGGCATTACTGGTGACGCCCATTAGCGGGTCTCTATGCCAATTGATTGGCCAGTTGACGTCCAAGTCTGGGTAGTTAAAAAAGTGGATGCGACCTGTGGCTAGGCGCTCGGATAGAATGAGTGACTTTTCTGGGTTTATTTCGTTGAGCTTTTCTTGGTCAATTAGCTGGGCGTGGTTAGCACAATTAACAGGTGACTTTGGTTCAGGCTGCCAGCCCATATTTAGCATAATGGCTTCAACTTGGTACATGATTTGGTTGCGGATTCGGTAAAGAATTTCGCCAAGTGGCATTAATTTGAGCCGGTTATATAGCCAGTGGATATCCATGATCTGATCAAGTAGCCTTCTGTATATGTATTGGGATATTAAGGTGCCTTAGTATAAGGTAGAACTGAGTTGATGTGTATAAAAAAGCTTCATGCATGAATACTGTTTTTTTATACAGTAAACATGTTAAGCTCAGCATCCTTAAACTTTTTTAAGGATGCTGCATGCAACACAAACCAGATTCACACGATAGTTTTTTCAAGCAAAATCTCAAAAACCTAGCCGTTGCGAAGGATTTTCTCAAAGCTTTTCTGCCGCCAGAGATTTCAGCAAAGATCGACTATTCAAGCATTGCCATAGAATCGGACAGCTTTATCGATGCTGACTTGGTGAAACGTTACAGCGATATGATCTTTCGCGTCAAAATGGATGATCGCCTTGCTTATCTTTATTTGCTTGTGGAGCACCAATCTAGCCCTGATCCTAATATCGTATTTAGAGTCATCGGTTACGTAATGAGATTGATGTTAGAAAAAGTCAAACAAACAAAGCGTTCTGTCTATCCATTGGTGTATCCCTTTGTTTATTATCATGGTGAATCAACGCCTTACCCCTACCCTCTGGATTGGCAGAGTGCCTTTGATGACGCTCAAGCACTGTTACCAAGTATATTAGCCAAGCCACTCCAGCTGGTGGACCTAAACCAAGTTCCAGATCAAGACCTAGCCCAACACAAGTGGCTGTATGCATTTGCGCTGACCATGAAGTATATCCGTAATCCTGCCCTCTCGGATCGATTCATTCTGGCGCTAAGCCACCTCAATGCTTTACCTAAAGATCAGGCTGTAATAGACTTAATCCTAGGCACGGTGAGCTATGTGTTTAATAAGGCCGATCAGATTAAAGTAGAATATATTGAAGAGAAGCTAAAAGAAGCGGTGCCACCGCCTTTACAGGAGAAGATTATGACCATTGCTGAACAGCTGAAATCGATTGGAAGAGAAGAAGGGATAGAAAAAGGTAGGCTGGAAGGTATCAATATAGGTGAGGAAAGTGCGACGCAAAGAAATTTGCTCAGGCTAGCCAACAAACGCTTTGGTGATCTCCCTGCTTCAGTTATCAAACACGTAGAAACGGCTTCGATGACTGAGCTCGATCGGTTGTTTGATCGCTTACTAGATGTGCAAACAGCACAGGATTGGTTGGCAGACTAGGATTAAGGCAGCCTAATGGGCTTGTGGCTTTAATTGCCCAAGTCTTTTGCCAAAAACCTGTTTTTTTATACAGTAAACATGTTAAGCTCAGCATCCTTAAACTTTTTTAAGG